>NZ_JBLKRS010000012.1:0-1223 GCF_047608425.1 Parvimonas oralis | reverse complement strand
GACGGAGTAAGACCTGCAAGTGTAACAATCAGATTGATAGCCGACGGACAACCAACAGATAAGACTCTTACTTTAACAGAAGCAAATAACTGGACAGGAAGTTTCACAGACCTTGACGAATATAAAGCCGGAAAGAAAATAGAATATACTGTAAAAGAAGAAGCTGTTGAAAACGGATATGATAGTAAAGTTACAGGAAGTGCTAAAGACGGCTTTACAGTAACAAATACAAGAGAACCTGAAAAGACATTTGTAGAAGGAAGTAAGACTTGGGAAGATGCAAATAACCAAGACGGAAAGAGACCGAAAGAAATAAAGATTAATCTGTTAAAGAATGGAACTGTAGTAGAAACAAAGACAGTAACAGAAAAAGACAGTTGGAAATGGAAATTTGAAAATCTTGATAAATTTGAAGCCGGACAATTAATCAACTATACAATTACTGAAGAAAAAGTAGAAGAATATACAACAGAAGTAAAAGGAAACGATGTTGTAAATACACATACACCTGGAAAGACATCAGTACAAGTAACAAAAGCTTGGAAAGATAATAATAACCGACGGAGTAAGACCTGCAAGTGTAACAATCAGATTGATAGCCGACGGACAACCAACAGATAAGACTCTTACTTTAACAGAAGCAAATAACTGGACAGGAAGTTTCACAGACCTTGACGAATATAAAGGCGGAAAGAAAATAGTTTATACAGTTAAGGAAGAAACTGTAGGAAACGGATACGAAAGTAAAGTTACAGGAAGTGCAAAAGAAGGCTTTACAGTAACAAATACAAGAGAACCTGAAAAGACATTTGTAGAAGGAAGTAAGACTTGGGATGATAAAGAAAACCAAGACGGAAAGAGACCGAAAGAAATAAAGATTAATCTGTTAAAGAATGGAACTAAAATAGCTACAAAGACAGTTACAGAAAAAGATGGCTGGAAATGGAAATTTGAAGATCTTGACAAGTATGAAAAGGGAGAAGTAATCAACTACACAATTACAGAAGAACAAGTAGAAGGTTATACAACAGTAGTAACAGGACATAATGTTAAGAATTCATACACACCAGGAAAGACATCAGTACAAGTAACAAAAGCTTGGGAAGATAAGAATAACCAAGACGGAGTAAGACCTGCAAGTGTAACAATCAGATTGATAGCCGACGGACAACCAACAGATAAGACTCTTACTTTAACAGAAGCAAATAACTGGACAGGAAGTT
>NZ_JBLKRS010000011.1:0-3489 GCF_047608425.1 Parvimonas oralis | reverse complement strand
CTTCTTCATGGAATGTATATGTTCCGGCTTTCAACTTAAATGTTTCACTTTGATTTTCTTTAGATATCCATTCCTTTACTAATTGTCCTTGTTCATCTTTTATTTGAATTTTCGCTCCCGCTATTTCTTTGCCTGCTATATTTACCTTGCTGAAAACCACTTCATTTTCAACTTCTTCTTTAGGTAAAATTCTAAATGTCTGTGATTTATCATTCGGATCTTCATGTGTTAATTCTTGTTTCTTATCCGGTTTTCCGTCTCCATCTGTATCTATTACATTTTCCATTGAAACTACCGTTTCAAAAACCACATAAGATTTTCCGGCTTCTAAATTAAGTTTTCCAAAATTTAATGTCCATTCACCTTTTCCTGTTGTATCCGCTTTTAAATCATCACCACTATTAACTACAGAAACCGGATGTCCCGGATTAACAAGTTCTCCATATTTTACTTCATAAATTTTGCCTATCACATCATATTTTTCGTTTGGATAAAGTCCCTTATATGTTATCTTGTCTGAAACTTCAACCCCACCTTCAATATCCTTTGCTTTTAATGTTGCAACTTCATTTTCAGTTGAAGTTTTTCCTCCAGCCATTACTGTTGTTTTTATTTCTCCAACTGGTTGGTCTTTTTTCAATCTACCGGTTACAATAGCCTGATATCCGATTTGACCTTGAACCCCCTCGGGTTTATAACCACGAAGTTCAAAATCAGCAGGCACATTGATACTATCTACGGCTTCACGCAATAAGTATACTGCTTTTTGACCCTGTTTTGAGTATTTATAAAACCAATATTGGTTACTATCTTTATCAACTTTGTAACCATCTGTATAACGCCATATTTCATTTTGAACAACAGTATAAAATTCATTAATTGCATCTTGTGGAGTTGCCCACCCGGATCTTCCGATAACATCAGTGGGATCTTTCAAATAAATATAAATAAGTTTAGATACTTTATTCCAAAGTTCATCATGACCTGTAGAAACAACCCCTGGTAAGTGATTATCTCTAACAAGTTTATTAAAACTCTCCTTATTTAGATTTAACATTTGTTCATATACACCAAAATATTCATCCTTTGCAGCATCATATCCGGGATATTTTTTGCTATTTGCCATGCAAAAACCGAATAGCTCGACTGGAGTATGTGATTCATCCGATGTAACCATCCCTAAACGATTTTTATTCCCTGCTGAGTAATATTTACCATCCGGCGATACTCCTGTAGCATCATTAGGAAAACCATCAGCTTTAGTTTTTGAAGATGGTTGAATCACACTTGATATTACCATCAAAAATATAATCAAAAACGAAACTGTACTTTTAAAAATTTGCCTACTTCTTTTTTTCATTTTATTACTCCTTCCATATTAAAGTTTAGACTATTTACATTTATAAATAGTCCTAAAACTTTGAATTACTGAACTTTATGTAAAAACTATCAGCAAATTTAAATTATCATATAAAAATAATTAAAAATGCATTCGATTTCTTCCAATTAATATTTAAAATTAATAACTAAATTTTTTAAATTTTATTAGCTAAATTATAGCATAATATGAGATAAACTGTCTACTATTTTTACACTTTTTTTAATATTTATTTTTATATAAAAATATCGTTTTACCTATTATAATTATTCTTTTTTATCAATCTCATCCTGTGACTTTATGACTATTTATATTTAGATGTTTTCTTATAATTTTCTTAACTATAAAACAAATAAACTTCCTTAATATTTTTATCTTTTCAATTATTTTTAAAAAAGCACAGTGAAAACCCCACCCTTCCATGATACTTCGCATCGGGGTGGGTACCCGGGAACCTTGTTGTTCCACAATAAAAAAGTTAGGGAGTAATTTTTAATTTTTACTCCCTAACCTTAGTTACTTAACTTTTTTTATTATAATCATATATCATTTTTAAATCAAATTTTATATATTTGTATCTTTATTTTGATTTCTTTTTTTCAAGAATAACATTATTCCACCTGATATAGCTAAAATTCCTGAATAAATTGATGTACTTGTTGCAATTCCCGTCTTAGCTAATTTTGGTTTTTTAGGTTTTTCAGAAGGTGTTGAAGGTGGTAAAGCTGGACTTTCTGTATTAACTACTTTTATTCCATCTTTCATATTTCCTAAATAACTTACCTTGAATATCTTATCATCAAATTTAACTGAATTATTCTTTTCTCCAACTTCCTTAACTGTGTACTCATAAGTTTTTGAATTTTCTATTGATTCATACACTTTTAGATTTTTGAATTCTCCTGTCCAGTTGTTTTCTTTATTCAGTTCAAGCTTTTGTCCTGTTGCTTTTCCATCTCTGTATAATTCAACTTCAATTTTATCTACAGGTGCTGTTATTTGATTTCCATTTGTTCCTAACCATTCTTTAGTTACCTTTAGATTTCTTGTTGGCGGTACAATTGGTGTCCATGGTATAAGTTTTTTATTTGTAACAGTTAATCCTATTTGTTGATTTCCACCATAAATTACTTTATACCAACTATCTCCAAGCTTAATATGATTTCCTAATTCTCCTACTTCTTTTACAGTGTAAACATAATCATTTCCCTGTGCATCTGCTTTATCAAGATTTGTCCAAGTATAAGTAGTATTTCCATTGCTTAATTCAACTGGTTCTCCTTCTGCTTGTCCGTTCTTTAGAAGTTGTAATTTAATTGTAGGATGTTCATCTTCATCAACAACCCATTCTTTAGTTACTTTAACTTCTGTTTTTATCTTTGTATTCTTAATTATGATAGTTCCATTTTGAGTTTTTTCATAACTAACTTCATAACCGGCAGGCACATTCTTTTCAACTACTTCATACTCGATTTCTGTTCCGTCTGCTTCGTACTTGTCTAAACCTTCAAATGTATGCTTCCAATTTTCACTAGCTTTTAGTTCGTGTTCTTGGATTACATCATTACTTCCTACTTTTCTAAGTTCTACAAGTACAGAATTTCCTACATCTCCTACCCATCTCTTTTCTACAGGGATATTTACCTTTTCTACATTTGTATTTGTAATTGTGAAGCCATCTTCCATTGTTCCTTCAATAGATGATATATATCCTGCACCAACAGATTTTTCAACTACTTCGTATTTGATTTCTGTTCCATCATCTTCATATTTTGGTAAATTTGTAAATGTATGTTTCCAGTTATCACTTGCTTTTAATTCATATTCTTGTAAAACATCATTACTTCCAACTTTTTTAAGTTCTACAATAATAGAATCCTTCGCAGGTCCTACCCATTTCTTTGTTACGGATACTTCCACTTTTTCTACATTTGTATTTGTGATTGTGAATCCGTCTCCCATCGTTCCTGTAACTTCTGATGTATATCCTTCAGGTACATTCTTTTCTACTACTTCATACTTAATTAGTGTACCATCATCTTCATATTTATCTAAACCTGTAAAGGTATGTTTCCAGTTATCACTTGCTTTTAATTCATATTCTTGTAAAA
>NZ_JBLKRS010000010.1:0-5099 GCF_047608425.1 Parvimonas oralis | reverse complement strand
AGTGATAAAAACTTTGAGAGTACAAAGAAAAACAATAATTTGGTGTAACAAAAGTCAGCGAGAGCAGACGAACTTTTAATAGAGAGTTTGATCCTGGCTCAGGACGAACGCTGGCGGCGTGCTTAACACATGCAAGTCGAACGTGATTTTTGTAGAAATTCTTTCGGGAATGGAAGCAAAATGAAAGTGGCGAACGGGTGAGTAACACGTGAGCAACCTACCTTACACAGGGGGATAGCCGTTGGAAACGACGATTAATACCGCATGAGACCACAGTACCGCATGGTATAGGGGTCAAAGATTTATCGGTGTAAGATGGGCTCGCGTCTGATTAGCTAGTTGGAAGGGTAAAGGCCTACCAAGGCGACGATCAGTAGCCGGTCTGAGAGGATGAACGGCCACATTGGAACTGAGACACGGTCCAAACTCCTACGGGAGGCAGCAGTGGGGAATATTGCACAATGGGGGGAACCCTGATGCAGCGACGCCGCGTGAGCGAAGAAGGTTTTCGAATCGTAAAGCTCTGTCCTATGAGAAGATAATGACGGTATCATAGGAGGAAGCCCCGGCTAAATACGTGCCAGCAGCCGCGGTAATACGTATGGGGCGAGCGTTGTCCGGAATTATTGGGCGTAAAGGGTACGTAGGCGGCCTTTTAAGTCAGGTGTGAAAGCGTGAGGCTTAACCTCATTAAGCACTTGAAACTGGAAGGCTTGAGTGAAGGAGAGGAAAGTGGAATTCCTAGTGTAGCGGTGAAATGCGTAGATATTAGGAGGAATACCGGTGGCGAAGGCGACTTTCTGGACTTTTACTGACGCTCAGGTACGAAAGCGTGGGGAGCAAACAGGATTAGATACCCTGGTAGTCCACGCCGTAAACGATGAATGCTAGGTGTTGGGAGTCAAATCTCGGTGCCGAAGTTAACACATTAAGCATTCCGCCTGGGGAGTACGGTGGCAACACTGAAACTCAAAGGAATTGACGGGGACCCGCACAAGCAGCGGAGCATGTGGTTTAATTCGAAGCAACGCGAAGAACCTTACCAAGGCTTGACATATAGTTGAGTTATTGAGAAATTGATAAGTCCCTCGGGACAGCTATACAGGTGGTGCATGGTTGTCGTCAGCTCGTGTCGTGAGATGTTGGGTTAAGTCCCGCAACGAGCGCAACCCTTATCTTCAGTTACCAGCATGTAATGATGGGGACTCTGGAGAGACTGCCGATGACAAATCGGAGGAAGGTGGGGATGACGTCAAATCATCATGCCCTTTATGTCTTGGGCTACACACGTGCTACAATGGTTGGTACAACGAGAAGCGAGATAGTGATGTCAAGCAAAACTCTAAAAGCCAATCTCAGTTCGGATTGTAGGCTGCAACTCGCCTACATGAAGTCGGAGTTGCTAGTAATCGCAAATCAGAATGTTGCGGTGAATGCGTTCCCGGGTCTTGTACACACCGCCCGTCACACCATGGGAGTTGGCAATACCCGAAGCCGCCGATCTAACCGCAAGGAGGAAGGCGTCGAAGGTAGGGTTAATGACTGGGGTGAAGTCGTAACAAGGTAGCCGTATCGGAAGGTGCGGCTGGATCACCTCCTTTCTAAGGAGTACTAAGAACGACAGTTCAAAATAAATTCTTAGTTTTATCACTGTTTTTTGGTTCGATTTTTTTAATTTTAAACCAAAAGCTGTAAGGCTAACTAAAAGAAAATACCAAAATGATAGTATAAAAGAAAAAGGGGTACGCAAAACCCCCAAAACATTTTTTACTATCGCAAAAAATATTTTGGGGGTGTAGCTCAGTTGGGAGAGCACCTGCCTTGCAAGCAGGGGGTCAGGAGTTCGAATCTCCTCATCTCCACCAAGAAACCTGACAATTAAAGAGAAATATATTTCTGGTCAAGCGACCAAGGGCATAAGGTGAATGCCTTGGCACTGAGAGCCGAAGAAGGACGTGACAAGCTGCGAAAAGTCTCGGGGAGGAGCAAATATCCATTGATCCGGGAATGTCCGAATGGGGAAACCCACTTGAGCAAACCTCAAGTATCTTGTTGTGAATACATAGCAACAAGAGGGAATAGTTGGTGAACTGAAACATCTAAGTAGCCAGACGAAAAGAAAGAAAAAATTCGATTTTCAAAGTAGCGGCGAGCGAAATGGAAAGAGCCCAAATTAAGTTAAGGAAGAAGAAGGATAGTTGAATGGTCTGGGAAGATCAACCGAAGAAAGTGAAAGTCTTGTAAACGAAATCTGACTGAATCTGACTTTAAAAGAGTAGCATGGGACACGAGAAATCCTGTGTGAATATAGGGGGACCACCCCCTAAGGCTAAATACTACTCAGTGACCGATAGAGAATAGTACCGTGAGGGAAAGGTGAAAAGAACCCCGGGAGGGGAGTGAAATAGAACCTGAAACCTTATGCCTACAAGCAGATAGAGTCTTAAGAGAGATGATATCGTACTTTTTGTAGAACGGGCCAGCGAGTTATGGTGTGCGGCGAGGTTAAGTAATGAAGTTACGGAGCCGTAGGGAAACCGAGTCTGAATAGGGCGAAAAGTCGTATGCCATAGACCCGAAACCAGGTGATCTATCCATGAGCAGGTTGAAGTGAAAGTAAAATTTCATGGAGGACCGAACCGGGTAGCGTTTAAAAGCTATCGGATGACTTGTGGATAGGGGTGAAAAGCCAATCGAACTTGGAGATAGCTGGTTCTCCTCGAAATAGCTTTAGGGCTAGCCTCAATTTAGTTTACAGGGGGTAGAGCACTGAATACCGTAGGGGTGTTAGACATTACCGAAAGTTATCAAACTGCGAATACCTGATAAATGATGATTGGGAGTCAGACTATGTGGGATAAGCTTCATAGTCGAAAGGGAAAGAGCCCAGACCACCAGCTAAGGTCCCTAAATATAGATTAAGTGGGAAAGGATGTTTTACTACTTAGACAACCAGGATGTTGGCTTAGAAGCAGCCATACATTTAAAGAGTGCGTAATAGCTCACTGGTCAAGTGGTAGAGCGCCGAAAATGAACGGGGCTAAAATCTAATACCGAAGCTGTGGACTAATTAAATTAGTGGTAGAGGAGCATTGTGTAAGGGACGAAGCTAAGTTGTAAGACGAAGTGGACTTTACAGAAGAGAGAATGCTGGCATGAGTAGCGAAAAGGAGGGTGAGAATCCCTCCCGTCGAAAGCCTAAGGATTCCTGAGGAAGGCTCGTCCTCTCAGGGTAAGTCGGGACCTAAGCCCAGGCTGAAAAGCGTAAGCGATGGACAACAGGTTGAGATTCCTGTACTATCTTTGAATGTTTGAGAGAAGTACTGACGCAGGAGGATATGTTGAGCGTGTGAATGGTAGAGCACGTCTAAGCAAGTAGGTAGAGAGTAGAGGCAAATCCCTATTCTTAATATCGAGATGCGATGGGGAGCGAAAAATAAGTAGTGAAGCAACAGATTCCAAACTGCCAAGAAAAGGTACTATTGAGTGAGAAGATACCCGTACCAAAACCGACACAGGTAGGCAAGGAGAGAATCCTAAGACGCGCGGAAGAACCTTTGTTAAGGAACTCGGCAAAATGACCCCGTAACTTCGGGAGAAGGGGTACCATTAGATGTGAGATGCAAACGCAAGGAGCATAGAGTGGTCGCAGAGAATAGGCCCAAGCAACTGTTTACCAAAAACACAAGTCTCTGCTAAATCGAAAGATGAAGTATAGGGGCTGACACCTGCCCGGTGCTGGAAGGTTAAGGGGAAATGTTAGAGCAATCGAAGCATAGAACTTAAGCCCCAGTAAACGGCGGCCGTAACTATAACGGTCCTAAGGTAGCGAAATTCCTTGTCGGGTAAGTTCCGACCCGCACGAAAGGTGTAATGATTTGGGCACTGTCTCAACAAAGGATCCGGTGAAATTGTAGTAGTCGTGAAGATGCGACTTACCCACGATAGGACGGAAAGACCCCGTGGAGCTTTACTGTAGGCTGGCATTGGAATTTGGTATTAAATGTACAGGATAGGTGGGAGACGAAGAAGCGAGAGCGCCAGTTTTCGTGGAGTCGCTGTTGGGATACCACTCTTTTGATACTAAATTTCTAACTTGATACTCTGAAGCGAGTATAAGGACACTGTCAGTTGGGCAGTTTGACTGGGGCGGTCGCCTCCTAAAGAGTAACGGAGGCGTTCAAAGGTTCCCTCAGAATGGAAGGAAATCATTCTAAGAGTGCAAAGGCAAAAGGGAGCTTAACTGCGACACCAACAAGTGGAGCAGATAGGAAACTAGGACTTAGTGATCCGGTGGTACCGAGTGGAAGGGCCATCGCTCAACGGATAAAAGCTACCCCGGGGATAACAGGCTTATCTCCCCCAAGAGTTCACATCGACGGGGAGGTTTGGCACCTCGATGTCGGCTCGTCTCATCCTGGGGCTGGAGTAGGTCCCAAGGGTTGGGCTGTTCGCCCATTAAAGAGGCACGCGAGCTGGGTTCAGAACGTCGTGAGACAGTTCGGTCCCTATCCATCGTGGGCGTAGGAAATTTGAGAGGAGCTGTCCTTAGTACGAGAGGACCGGGATGGACAGACCGCTGGTGTATCAGTTATCATGCCAATGGTAATGCTGAATAGCTAAGTCTGGAAGGGATAAGTGCTGAAGGCATCTAAGCACGAAGCCCCCCTCAAGATGAGATTTCCTGTTGCAGAAATGCAAGAGAGATTCGATACAGAAAATGTCGTAGATAGGTCAGAGGTGTAAAGGTGGCAACATCAAAGCTAACTGATACTAATAAATCGAAAGCTTGACCAGAAATATATACTCTTTAGTTGGAAGGGTATTAAACAGAAATATATTGAAAAGAAGAAGAAAAGTAAACAAGTATGGCTGTAAGGCTTAAGAGGCTACTCTGTTCCCATCTCGAACACAGAAGTTCATGACCTAACAGCAATCTGAGATTGCGTCGTAGGTCAGATGCTAAGAAACTCCATTTGTGAAACAAATGGTAAGTTTCGACAGTGAAAGCTCAGAGCTTAACGGCAAAGAAAAGTAAATAAATAAGTATGGCTGTGATGGCTAGGAGGATACACCTGTTCCCATCTCGAACACAGAAG
>NZ_JBLKRS010000009.1:0-29648 GCF_047608425.1 Parvimonas oralis | reverse complement strand
CTATAGTCCAGTTTCCATTATTTACATCATCTGCATTCTTGAAACTTTCTTTTACAATGAAAGTATAGTCCTTTCCATTGTTATCTTTTGTCTTTAAGTTTTCCCATTTTGCAGTTGTTGTTGTTCCATCTATTACTTTTACTTCTGCTTCAGGTACTTTTTCTTCTTCTCCCCCTGCTACTTTTCTGTAAAGAGTTAAGTTTATTTCAGGTCTCTTTAGCTTTCCTTCTTCCGGTCCGTCCCATTCTTTTGTTACTTCTACTTTCCCGTCTGTAGGTTGCTTATATGTGTTTGTTATACTGTTTCCATTTTGTGTTACTGTATAAGTGTTATTGTTAATTTTAAATTCATTATCATCATTTGCGTCTTTTTCTTTTACTGTATAATTAATTAACTTTCCACTTGTATTATATTTTTTTACTCCTGTCCATTTATAAGTAAATTGAGATGCTGTTCCATTATTAGGAGTAATTTCTAATTTATCTGCATTATCATCAGTTACATCTTTTCCATCTGCATAAAGTTTAAATACAGGTGCAGTATGATCTGCTGTCGGTCCATTTACCCAAGTTTTACTAGCTTCAAAATCCGTAGTATAGTCGTTATTTTCAGGTCTATTAATAATTTCAACAGAAGCTTCCTTTTTATCAACTTTAATTGAAACAATTCCATCATTTACTCCGTCACTGTCAATAAAATCAGGAGTTTTTCCTTCTTCTGTTACCTTATAATTACCATAGTGAAGTCCTGTAATTTCTTTCGTTTCTCCTACACTAAGTTCATAAGTTTGTCTAAAAATTTCTTCATCTGAATATAGTGACTTTCCTACTACCGTTATAGTATACTTTGGTTCACCACTACGTAAGTTTTTAGGCAATAAACTATTCAGATTAGATAAATTATTAATATTTGATAATCTAGCATAAATTTCTTCATCAGGATTAAAAGTCTTCTTTATAGTAAGTTTACCATTTGCTTTTTCTTTGTTTGTTACGGTTATTGTCGTATTTAACGGTTCTCCATTAGCATTTTTTGGAACAAGCCAATTAGACAAACTATTATCATTACCTTTTCCACTTTGTGTTCCATCCCAAGTTTTCCATTTAACATCAATATCATAATCATTTTGTTCACTTGAAGGACTTCCAGAAAATTTATTTTCAGTAAGTGTATAATGCTTATCTATACGCAAATCAGCCATAACTCTTGCTGCATTGCCTTTAACTTCATAATCTTGATTAAATGTATTATCTTCTTGTAATTTTAAATTAAAATTAAATTTTCTGCCATCACTACTTGGAATTTTATTTCCTCTGGAATCTAAAAGTACTTTTTCCATTTTTATGATTACAGGCTTTGCATTTGGCTTTGGAAAAGCAGGAGTTTGTTTATTTCCATTAATATCTATATAACTTACACTTGCATTTCCATTTGTATCATAATGTCCATTTGCATCAGGTTCTACATTTAAAATATCGTCATTAATTACAACACGATACTTTAACTCTGCATACTTAATATCTGAACCCTCCTCAATTGGAGTAGTTACTGTTCCGGGATTCCATATCAGTTTGTGTGGAGTTACACTTGTATCATAAGTCGGTGCAGGATTTTCCGGAACTGCCTTAATATTAGAAACTTCTCCTACAGGAATTTGAAATCCGGCTCCCATCGGATCGGTAACATGAGCATCTTTCATAGCAGATGAAATCTTTCCTGCTATTTCATTAAAAATCTTATTTAATTCTGCCGGTGTTGCATTGTAAGACTGTCCCGGAGATGCTACGGCATTCAATACTTTAGTTCCTGTTTGTCCCGCTTCTAAAGCGATAGACCAAATACTATAACCCGAAGTTTTAGCATATTTTGACTCCGCAATTGCATTATTTCCATGATTGTGATACAAATAATATTTAAAAGGTTTCCATTTTTTCCAAATTAAACCATTTCCATTTCCTATCCTCTCGTCTGTAAATGCTTCTTTAGGAATATTAATATCAGGATTAATTTCATTAGAGAAATAATCATCTGCATTATATCCATTACCAATTAAATAACTGAAAGTAGGTTCACCATCTGAAAGAAAAACAATATGTTTATTGTCTGCATTGGAATTTGCAAGAATAGCTTCCGCTTGTTTAATTCCGGACTGTGTAAATGTTCCACCATCTGCATAAATCCTATCTACAGCATTTTTCAAATTCTCCTTATTATTTGTTAATCCTTGATCTGTTCTAACATCAGATGCAAAAGATACAATAGAAATACGAGTATTATTACTTGGCAATAATTTATCAATAAATTCACGTGCAGCCTCTTTTGCTTTTTTCATACGAGAATTGTCATTCATACTACCTGAACGGTCTATAACTAAAACAATATCTGATTTTTTGCTGACATCTTTAGCTTCCATACGAAGAGTTACATCAAAAGTATTAAGTTTTCCCTCAACTTTTTTTACTTCCTTAAACAGCATTACCTCTCCAGGCTTTGTCGGATGATCAACTCCTATAACAGGTGAATTGTTGGCACGTTTTAAATTTTTCTTGCTTCCAACTGTAGTATGAGTACCACTTGATTTATTATCATTTCTTTGAGCAAAAGATATACCTGATAAAACTACAGGCATTAGTATTGATAATATTAGCGATACTATAATCATCTTCTTGCATTTCCTTAAAATTCTCATTTTTCTCCCCTTCCATAAATATTAATTTAATATTAATTTTTTATAATTGTAGTAAAGTACATCAACAAATCTCGCATTACTCTACTAATCAAAACTAAATACTTAAATTATTTTTTAATAAAATAATGAATACTCAATCTCAATTTATATTATATATACTTATATGTATATTTGTCAAGTTTTATATAGATTTATTTGATAAAATTTTTTAATATAATCTATATAAAAATTTACCATAATATATAAAAATTTCTAAATATTTTTTAATTTTACGGATAAAGAAATTTTTTATAAATTTTAATCTCTAAACATTTGTAATTTATTATAAAAAAAAAAGAATGTTTGCACATTCTTTTTTAAATACTTTAATCTATTGTATATTCAATCCAGCCCTCAGATTTTCTTTTAATAATTTCTCCTATTCCGGCTGATACTATTTGAATATTTCTTTGCTCATAATTCGGTTTTAATCCGTTTAAAGCATTTTTACATAATTTAACTTGTAAACTTTCATCCTTAAAAAACTCATCTTCTTCTAAAAAATATGTAACTACATTACCTGCACAAACAATTTCAATCTCGCAAGTATCTCCCATTTCTTCACAATATCTTCTGTAATTTACAATTTTAGCTTTTAATTTATCTATGAGTTTTAATCTTTCAATTCTAAATAGCACTTTATAATTCATAAAATCTCCTAATATCCAAGTTCTATTGCCTTATTAACTAGTTTTTTTACTAGTGGAATCATTTCAGCCGCTAATTTATTTTCCTCTTCAAAAAATGCTGTACATACAATTGTAGGATTATCTACAGGATAAAAAAGAGTTACCCAAGAGTGAATTTTATCTTTTGTTTTTTCAGCGGTACCGGTTTTACCTGCAACTTTCTTTCCTCTTATAAATCCAACAAAGTTTTTATCTCCTGAAGATTTTAAATAATCTTTCATTGTATCCATTACTTGTTTATCAGCAACTTTTGATAAAACTTCAGGTGTAGTTTTTTCTATTATTTTCCCATTAGGATCTAAAATTTCTCCTACAATATAAGGTTTCATCATATTTCCGCCATTTGCAATCGCACTTGTAAACATTGCTACATGTAATGGAGTAACTAAGTCTTTTCCCTGTCCGAATGCTCCGGTTGCAAGTTCCAAAGCAGTAGTTTTATCATTATATGGAATTGGAGAAATAGCAGTTTTTAATTCGAAAGGAATCTCTTGACCGAACATAAATCTTTTACTAACATCAATCATTGCATCAACACCTATTTTTTGTACCTGATCAGCAAAATATGTGTTTGAAGATTTAACTAATGCTTTTCTCAAATCTATATTTCCATTTGCTTCCTTTGCGTAGTTGTTTATTTTGTAATGGTCAATAGTTGTTGAACCCTTGTCATTATAATTTAAGTCACTTCCGCTAAGTTTTTCAAGTAAAGCAGTTCCTGTTATTAATTTATAAACAGATCCCGGAGGAAAAAGTCCTGCAATACTTCTTGATAAAAGGGGTGCATTTTCTTCATCAGCAATTATATTTTTCCAATTAGCTTCTATTGTATTCGGGTCAAAGGTCGGTCTGTCCGCCATTGTGATTATTGAACCTGTTTGTGGATTCATCAAAATCATAGAGCCCTTATGTCCCTCTAAAAGTGAAGAAGCATATTTTTGCAATTCAGAATTTGTAGTCAATTTTACTGAGTTACCCTCTTTTTGATCTATCAAAATTTTCTTTAATTCACCGATAGGAGTTTTATCCTGTTTATTTAAAAGAGTTGTATTAAATTTTTTCTCGATTCCGGTCTTTCCATATTTTTTGCTGTTATATCCAACTATATGAGCATAGGCTTCTCCGTATGGGAAATATCTATATTTATCCCCATTTTCGTCAGCTTTAGTTTCAGCTAAAATATTTCCTTCAGAATCTAAAATATTTCCTCTTTTTAATTTATTATCATCAACCCAATTTCTTTTATTGTCTTCAGAGTTTTTAAGTTTATCAGCTTTTATAACTTGAAAATAGGTCATATATCCAAGAATTAAAATGAATAATAAACTTATAAATGTTAAAACTCTTTTATATCTTTTAATTTCAACCATATTATTCTCCTATATATTTTCTTCAGAGGCATATTGTAAAATTCCCAAAGCAATGAAACTTGAAAGAATTGAAGAACCTCCATAGCTAACAAAAGGAATTGTAATTCCCGTAAGCGGAATAAGTTTTAAAATCCCACCAAACATAATCAATGACTGAAAAGCGAAAATTAATGAAAGGCAGAAAGCTACATATTTGTAGAATTTATTATGTTGTTCCATAGAAGTTTTTATTCCCCTATAAGTTAGGATTAAAAACAACATAACTACTCCCATTCCCATTAAAATTCCCATTTCTTCACAAATACTTGCAAATATATAGTCACTTTCCGCAAAAGGAATATAATCAGGTCTGCCAAGTCCAAGACCTTTCCCGAAAAATCCCCCACTTGCTATAGCATAGAAACCTTGAATAATTTGGTAACCCATTCCGTCGGCATATTTAAAAGGATCCAGCCATATTTTTACTCTTACCTTAACATGGGTAAATAAAATGTATCCTAAAACAGCTCCAAAAGAAAGAATTATAAGATTGATAAACATATATTTTCTATGCGGTTCATACATATACTGTGCAAAGATAAAGACTCCTGAAAACACAAGTACAGTACCCAAGTCCTTTTGTAAAAATAAAAATCCTAAAAAAGTATAGA
Source organism: Parvimonas oralis (assembly GCF_047608425.1). Taxonomy (NCBI): domain Bacteria; kingdom Bacillati; phylum Bacillota; class Tissierellia; order Tissierellales; family Peptoniphilaceae; genus Parvimonas; species Parvimonas oralis. The sequence continues at coordinate 24,211 of NZ_JBLKRS010000009.1, read as the reverse complement.
AAAAGAAATGAAGACTATATCTCTTCAAAATATCTTTTTCAAACTTATCCCTATTTTTATAAAAAGCTGCAATAAGGAAAACAAATGCAATCTTTATTAGCTCGGATGGTTGGAAAGCAAAATTCGAACCTAATCTTATCCAGTTCTTTGCACCATTAATTCTTCTACCGAATAAAATAGTTGCAATAAATAAAAGATAAGAAATTCCGGCATAAAAGTAATACATTTTACTCCAAATTTTTATATATTTTAAAATTAAATATACAATCCAAAAGGCTACAATTCCTATACAAAACCAGATAATTTGTCTATATGCCAATTTGTTATTCAGCCTGTAAATCTCTAAAATTCCAATGGAAAATAACATATTTGCAATAAGCATTATATAATAATCGCCCCTTGTAAACTTTTGTACCAATTTCCCTGAAATATATACAAAACCAATTAAGGCAACCATAAAAAATAATTTAGTTTTGTCAAAATTAGCAAAATCCCTAGCCATTATTAGAAATAGTCCTAAAATTTGAAAGAATAGTAAAAGACCTTGAATACTCTTTGTACTGACATAGGAATTTACATTTAGAGTTCTAAATCTTGACTTCAATACTTTACTAATCATCATCAACTTCCTCATTTACAAATAAGAACTCAATTCGACCAACGTCAATTAAATCCTTATCTTTAAGTTCAATAGCCTCTGTAATAGGTTCTCCATTTAGCAAAGTCCCATTTGCAGAACCTAAATCTTCAATAAAATAAATTCCGTCATCTTTAATAATTCTCATATGATTTTTAGAAATGAATTTATCATTTATTACAATATCATTAGAATCTCCACGACCCAATGTAGTTTCATCAGTTATATAATAATGTTCATGAACCTTAAAAGGAAGGCTCTCTTTTCTGTTTATAAGTTTCAGATAGGTGTTGGAAACTTCAGTCATCTCACTTGTAGTGCTTATATCAAAGTATATCATCTTAATTATATTGTAAATAAAATAATAGATAATAATTACAAAAATATATTTAAAAATAATCGCCATCAAGTCGTATAGCTTTAAATTTCCAAAGGTTTCAACTGAAAAAATACCTTCCAAAATATCAAAAATTTTATCCATATATCCTCCGTTTTTATGTTAAAATCCTAATTAATTAACTTTTATTTTACCATAAATACAAAAAGTAGTCAAAATTTTGATTAAATGAATTCTTACTTTTAAATTACAAGCTCCAATCCATTTTTGTTAAGCCTATAAACCTTATCACAAACCTCATTAATATATTTTTTATCGTGAGAAACTGAGATTATTGAGCCTTTATAGGATTTTAATAATTTTCTGATTTCTACTGACGAAAAAGGAGATAAATTTCTAGTAGGCTCATCTAAAATTAAAACTTCAGGATTTTCTAAAATCATTTTTAAGAAGTAAATTTTCGCCTTTTGTCCTCCGGAAAGTGATTTTAAATTATGAAACATCTCATCTGCAGTAAACTTCATTGACCCTAAAAATGTCCTTATTTTTGTAGTCTCCTCCTTTTCGTAAGTCTTACTCAAATAATCTATAATACTCATATCAACATTCATCTTATCGTCATAATTTTGAGGCATATAGGCAATCTTTATATTTTTCTTTACATTTTCCAAAATTATCTTTAAAAGAGTTGTCTTTCCTATTCCATTTTCTCCGATTATACAGATTTTATCAGTACCAAATACCTTTAATTCCAAATTTTCACTCAAAATTTTAGAACCGATGACAAGTTTTTCCAAATTCAAATCTAAAATTTCCTTTTTTGTTGAATAATTTACATTTTCATCAAATTTTACAAAAATAGATTCTTCATAATCGGGAAAATCAAGTAAATTCTCCTTTTCTTTTTCAAGTTTTCTACCGATAGATTTTACAGTATGCATTTTTATTTTCAGCTCTGTCCCCCAAAAATCATTTTTTGTACTTCTGATTTCATGTTGCACTCTTTCATATATTTTCTGATATTTTCTTTGTTTCTTATCAAATTCTTCTCTTTGTTTTTTTGCAATTCTCTCCTGTCTTTCAATAGTATTTCCTCTATTCTCAACATAATTTTCATAATCCAACTTTTCAATCGAAATCTTCGGTTTTTGTTTTCTCATAAGCTGTTCAATATGAATAATTACATTTGCACAATTTTCAATTAAATCCTCATCATGAGAAATAAATATTATTGGAATATCAATGTTTTTTATAAAATTCTTAATCCATTCAATAGAATTTATATCCAAATCATTACTAGGCTCGTCCAATAAAAGACAAGTCGGCTCTTTCATAAGTTCACAAAGTAAAATAAATTTAATTCTTTCTCCACCTGATAATTCACTTATCTTTTGTTTTTCATTTATTAAATTTTCATCAAAATTTAACTCCTTTAATAATTTGTAAAATAAATTGTAGTCAAAAAATTCCTCTTTAATTTTATTTTCAAGATATTCCTTTGTTGAAAAATTTAAAATCTTTGATTCTAAAATCTGTGGTAAATATCCTATAACTTCATTTTGCTTATTTATATCTCCACTTATTTCAGCATATTCTTTCAATCCCTCATCATCTACTATCGCCTTTAAAATGCTGGACTTTCCGTTTCCCTCTTCTCCAATTATACAAACCTTCATTCCTCTTTCTAAAGAAAAGCTGAAACTTTCAATTACCGTTCTTAAATCATTCACTAAATGTATCGTTAAATTTTTTATACTAAGCATATATCCTCCTAAATTAAGCCACAAAAAAATGGCAATCCACTTATTGCCATTTCAACATTCACTTTCCAACTCAAAAAGGAGTTCTAAAAAGAACACAAAAAGGAATGTATAACTAAAATGGCAACAAAAAACTAAGCTCTAAAAAGCTATTAAATTTCTGTCTCATAATAGTTATCTAATTAACATTCCTTCCTCCTGAATTTTTTATTAATTTTTGATATATTTCTACATCACTTAAATTGTAACACAAACAAATTAAAGTGTCAAATTTTAATTAAAGTAAATAAGTATTCCAGTTATTATAATCACTAAAAGTATTCCTAAAAGAATATTTTTTCTTTTTATTCTTTTATCTTCGTATTCATCTGCAGATTCTTCAAAATCTTTAAGTATATCTTTTGGAATTGAAACCCTATTTACTTCTTTTTTTTCTCCGTCTTTATAAGTATAGTAAAGTTGTTCTCCATCAATCATTTTATAGGAATAGTTTCCAATACTATAACCACTTTCAAAATTAGATGAATTAGAATTTGATGCAGAAATAATACTTTTTTCTGTAAACATCTCCGGCTCTAAAGTATCAACCATAGCTTTTGCCTTTTCTAAATCAAAATTATATTTGTCTTTTACATATTTTACAGCTTCTATTTTTCTATTTTCTCTTATCAGTGCATATAAATCATTATCATATATCCTAGATATTATTGAATTTTTAAACATATCGGAAAAATCAGTTTTTGATAAACCATGATTTTTACCTTCAAAAAATTCCAAGGTTTTTGTCATCTTATCAACTGTTTCTTTTGCGTCTTTAAAATCCATATTATATTTATTTTTAACATACTTTACAGCTTCTTCTTTTCTTTTCTGTTTTAATAAATCATATAATTCTTCGTCCATTGCTCACTCCAATATAATATATAGATTTCAAAAATTTTCAATATTTTCATAGACAAACAGTTTTAATCCATCCCAATAGTCAAAAATTCGATTTCTTTAAAATGTCAAATTTTAATTAAAGTAGAAATAAATTCCAACTATTAATGCTACCAACAAAATTCCCCAAAAGATATTTTTTTTCCTATATTCTTTATCTTCATATTCATCTGAAGCTTTTTCTCCAGCTTTTTCAAACCATTTCAATATTTCACTAGGAATTGCAGTCCTACCGACTTCTCTTTTTTCTCCATCTTTATATGCAAAGAAATGTTGTTTTCCATCAATCATTTCATAGGAATAACTTTCGTTTCTATAACCACTTCCACATTTAGAAAAATCAGTTTTTGATGCAGAAACAATATTTTTTTCTGTAAATGCCATTAGATTATTTATATCTAAACTATCAACTATATTTTTTGATGTTTTTAAATCAAAATTATATTTTTCTCTTACATATTTTATAGCTTCTACTTTTCTATTTTCTTTTATCAAAGCATATAAATTGTCATCAGATATTTCAGAAGTATCTAAATTTTTATTATCAGAAAAATCTTCTGAGTATAATCCAAGATTTTTTCCTTCAAAATAAGCTACTTTTTCAGTTAAATTATCAACTGTTTCTTTTGCTCTTTTAAAATCTATATCGTATTTGTTTCTAACGTACTTTACAGCTTCTATTTTTCTTTTTTGTTTTAATAATTCATATAATTCTTCGTCCATTATTCACTCCAATGTAATCTATGTAAATTCCCAAACTTTTCAAGTTCTGAAAAATCTTGTTGTCTTAGTGCTTCATATAATACTATTGATACCGAATTTGAAAGATTAAGAGAACGAATTTCTCCCCACATCGGTATTCTTACACAATGTTCTTCATTTTTAACTAGAATTTCTTCAGGTATTCCCTTACTCTCTTTCCCAAACATTATATAATCATTCGGAGAATAATCAACCTTATCGTAAGTTTTTTTTGCCTTTGTAGTTGCAAAATAGATATTTGCATTCGGATTTTTTTCATAAAAATCTTCAATATTTTCATAGACAAAAAGTTTTAACTTATCCCAATAATCAAGTCCTGATCTCTTTACCATCTTGTCATCAAGTGAAAAACCTAGTGGTTTTATTAAATGTAATTTAGTGTCTGTTGCGACACAGGTTCTTCCAATAGCTCCGGTATTGAAAGGAATTTCCGGTTCTAATAAAACTATATTAAACAAAATCTCTCTCCTTTTTTTCTCTATCTATAAACATAATAAATACACAAATAACAAGTGAAATAGCACTTAACAAAATTGTCTTTAACCCAAAAAATTCACTAAATTTACTTCCTATAATCGCTCCGATAATAAAGAATAATATAACTGCAAAGTACATTAAACTATATTCTAAAAACTTTTTATTTTTTGTGTAAAAATACTCTGCCAAATTATGAGTTCCACCTCTTAAATTTCCAATACACATTGTTGTAGAAAAATCTATACCACAAACTTTTTTAAAACTTTGAACTTGTATTCCACAGGCAAAAGATGTAATTGCATTTGCTGTTTCATTCATATTTTCGGGAATAAAAGCTACACAAATAAGTAAAAATATTTCAAAAATTAATGCATTTTGTCGCCAATGTAATTTAAAATCACCTTTTTTTCTAAATAAATCCGATAAAAAAATTCCTAAAGTAAAAAAAGAAATCGGAAAAGCATATTTCAAACACATTGCCCAATTACCTTGAGAAGCATATATGCCTAACAATAACATATTTCCGGTTTGTGCATTCGCAAAAACTTCTCCTCTTAAAAGATATGAATATGCATCCATTAGTCCACCACTTAAGGCTAAAAAAATTGCAACTTCAATAGATTCAGACATTTGCATTGCTTTTTTCATATACAAAACTCCTTTTAAAATCTTCACAAAATAGTATATAACAAAAATATTTATTTTACAAGTTTTTACAATTTATAATTTGCATAAAAAAAGAATGGTCAATAAAATCAACCATTCTAATTAAAATTTTTTAAGCTAAAAGTGTCAGGAATTTTGCAACTCCAATTCCAAAAAACGTTCCGGTAATAACTCCGATTAAAGCCATCAACACAGCTATAGGTACTAATGATTGTGAATACGCCGCTGCAAGTACAGGAGATGAAGCAACACCGCCTATATTTGAAAGAGAAGCTATACCACAAGTGAATAAATCAAGTTTGAATACTTTTCCGATAATAGCCATTAAAACTCCATGAATTATAAGAATTACAAAACCAGCTAAAATATATGCAGGAGCTTGTGTAAGTTCCATAAAGTTTGCATTTGATGCGATTAATCCAATTAACATATATAGTAATACATTTGAAATTTCAGGAGAACCAGGAATTCTTGCAAGTGGTGTCATTGCAAAAATAACTCCCAAAATTGTAGTTATAATTATAGTCCAACCAGTTGCTCCCATAAATGCAAGTGCAGGAATTTTCACCATTTCTTTTCCAATTATTCCTGTAATAGCAGTAACTCCAAGTGCAACACTTAATAAGAAAAACATATCTTGGAAAGTTATTTCTTTACTTATAGTTGAAAATTTTGCAGTTAGATGTTCATTAATATTATCAATTTTTGAAGTGTCAGCCTTTGTCCACTTGTTAAATTTATCAGCAAATGGAACTAAGAATAATAAGAACATTATCCATATTGAATAATCTATTGAGTCAATCAATAAAGTATAACCCATTCCTGAACCTTCAAGACCAACAGCTTGTTGTACTGCAACCATGTTTTGAGTTCCACCAACCCAACTTCCTGCTAGTGCTCCAAAAGTTAAAGGTGCATTGGATGCAAGTCTTCCTTTGAAAAGTAAGAATGCAACAACAAAACCAATCATTATTGTAAATGTTGCAGTGAAAAATGAAATTATCATTCTAGGACCTAGTTTTGCAATATCTCTAAGGTCAGCTCTCAACAACATTAAAAATATCATTGACGGTAATATTGCATCTTTTAAAACACTTCTAGCTTTCGATACACTTTCTGCACTCATATCCCAAACACCAAGTGTAGATAAAATCATAGCACCGAAATAGATAATAACCAAAGCAGGAACATATTTAAAAAATATTCCATTCTTAAACTTCTTTTCTAGGTAAATCAATATACCTGAAACAAAAAATAACAGAGCAATAAATTGAAATCCATCTGTAATCATAAAAAAAACCTCCTAAAATATATTTTTAATAAGAAAAAACCAAAAATAATTTCGATAATTATTTCTTATTTATTTTATTTTACCACCTTAGGCAATCGTTGTCAAATATTTTTGATAATAAATATCTATATAATGACGTTATTACATAAAAAAACCCTATATCTTTTATATGGATTTAGGGTTTACTATTATTTTATTTAATCTTTTTTAAAACTATTTTTTAAAACATAATATAATTGACGTTTCATAATCTCCATTAGGATATTCAAATGGATTTACTAAATCTTCAAATCCTAATTTATGATAAAAATTGATTATTTTATCATTATTAAATTTCTTAGTGGATAATAAAATTTTATCATTGCCTAAATTTTCAATAAGACATTTCATCAATTTTTTTCCATAACCTTTTCCTTGATAGTTTTCAAGAACTGCTAATTCATTTAGCTCAAAAGTATTTTTATACCAGTCAATTCCTTTTGGTAACTGTGAATCAACTTGCATCGCCCACCAATTTTCTTTTAAAAAATCAAAACCATATACAAATCCAATTAACTTTTCGTTTTCAAAAGCACCAACTATTTTTATATTATTTTTCAAACTGTCATCAATTCTGGTGATTAAAAAATTAGCTGAAAAATCATCACTTTTAAAAACCTCTTTGTATATCTTTGCCATTTCTCCTTTATACTTTTCTATTTCATCTAAAGTTAACATTTTAATCATAAAATCACCCCCGTTTATTAATCAATAATTCTAAATATAAAAAAATTCAAAAATTTATCATCCTAAATAATTTAATTATTTTGGCAAATCTTTTGTAATTCATTAAATGTATCAAATAATTTGTTTTCTCCTACAAGTATATTTATAACATCTCCATTTATTATTGTAGTTTCTCCGTTTGGTATTATCTCTTCGACTCCTCTGTCAATATTTATAATTAACATTCCCTTTGGAAATTTCACTTCTTTTATTTTCTTATTTTCTATCTCACTTCCGATTTCAACAACTATACTCATAGTCATTTTTTCTCCATCTTTTGAAGTAGCGATATTTTCTTTTTCCATTAATCTCTCTAAAAGATATTCGTAAATAGGTAGTGATTTTAGATAATTCGGAACAGAATAAGTTATAAGGCATACTATTGAAAGTGGTAATAAATATGAAAGATTACCTGTCATTTCAAAAATTAAAATTATTGAAGTAAGCGGTGCTCTAACTATTGCAGTTAAATATCCTGCCATTCCAAGAATTATAAAACTGTTTATATAAACAGGATCTATGATTTTTCCAAAAATCGTTCCGATTGTTGCTCCTAAAACTAAAATTGGAAAGAAAATCCCACCCGGAACTCCTGAACTAAAGCAAATTATTGAAAATAATAACTTTACTATAAAAATTATTATAAGCATATAAATTGGATAATCAACACTTTGTAGCTCTTTCATCAAAAATCCGCCACCACCCAATAAATTAGGCATAAAGGCTAAAATTAATATAGGTAGTAAAAAATATGGTATTAGCTTAAATTCTTGTTTTATCTTAAATCCATCTTGAACTTTCATAAAAAATTCCATTAAAAAGATATAAAGCACTCCTAAAAGAGATAAAACAACTGCAAATAAAATCAAAGTCCAATAATTCACTAATGGTAATTTTTCCGCCAGACTAAAACTAAAAACTGTTTCCGTTCCATATAATATTTTTGAAACTAAATCTGCAGTTATTGTAGAAGCCATACAAGCTACTAAAAGTTTTTTGCTGATATGTCTATGCACTTCTTCAACTGCAAATAATATTCCTGCTACAGGTGCATTAAAAGCTGCTGCAAGTCCTGCACTTGCACCACAAGTTATTAAAAATTTTTCAACAGTTTTATTTTTCTTTAATTTTTTTGAAACTAACTTTCCACTCATTGCACCAATTTGAATTGAAGGACCTTCACGACCCACTGAAAAACCTGCTAAAGCTGTTAAAGCTCCTCCAACAATTTTCGCAAATAAAAGTTTTTCAGGATTTGGATTGATATATCCCTTTATTTCAGCTTCTACTTGAGGTATTCCGGAACCACCACAAAATTTTGACATTCTCTTAATCTTCGTAACTAAAAAAGAAATCACAATAAGTACAATAAAAATAATAGGATAAATATAAAAATGACTTTTACTAAAATTTATAATTACTCCTAAAATTCCTTCTATTCCGTGTATAATATAACGATAGAAACTTGAAAATCCCCCTGCAACTATTCCAACTAAAATTCCATAAAAAAGTAATTTTAAATCTTCTTTTCTATGATTATTACTAACATTTTCTAAATTTTTCATAAAAAACTCCTAAAAATAAATATCTTATAATTATTTTATCACAAAAATAACAATAAAAAAAGTTTTGACAATCATCAAAACTTTATCTAAATATTTCTTCTATTTTGTTATTTGTAATTTCTCTATAATCTCCAAGTTTAAGCTCTTCATCTAAATTCAAATTTCCAATGCTCACTCTTTTTAGTTCTACAACTTCATTTCCAACATATTCCAACATTCTCTTTACTTGATGAAATTTACCTTCAGAAATTGTAAGGTAAATTTCTCTTTTTGAAATTTCTTCAACCTTTGCATTTTCCGTTGTAAAGTCTTCTTTTTCAAAGTAAATTCCATTTTCAAGATTTTCAATTTGTTCCTCTGTAATATCATCTCTTAAAGTTACAAAATATTTTTTATTTACTTTTTTCTTCGGATTTGTAACATTGTAGGAAAATTTCCCGTCATTTGTTAAAATCAAAAATCCAGTTGTATCCATATCAAGTCGTCCAACTGGAAACAATTCCATATTAGAGTATGGAAATTCTAATAAATCCAAAACTGTAGGAAGTTTTGAATCAAAGGTTGCACTGATATAGTCCTTAGGTTTATTCAACATCAAATAAGTAAATTCCTTATAGATTACAATTTCATCATCAAATAAAACTTCATCTTTTTCAATATCAACCTGTGTATTTGAATTCTTTTCAAATTTTCCATTTAACTTAACTCTACAAGTTTTTAAAGATTTCTTTATCTCACTCCTCGAGCCAATTCCCATATGGCAGAGAAATCTATCAATTCTTATCTTCATCTTACCTCACTATCCGCTTATTGCTATCCTTAATATTTTTGTGTTTTAACGAATATTTTTCAAAAATGTATTTCACTCACTATTTTCTTTTCCTTCTCAAGTCATTATTTAATGACAATAATAATACTGCTAAAACTATCAATCCACAACCTATTACTTTAAAAATAGTCATAGATTCATTAAGAAAAAATATCCCTAAAACTACACTTGTTATCGGTTCAAAGGTACAAAGTATTGAGGCTGTTGTAGCACCACAATATTTAACTCCAAGTTGTAAAAAAGCACTTCCAAAAATAGAAGTTAAAAATGAAATTAAAATTGTAAGTCCCCAAGCCATAGGTGTAAGTGCAAAAGTAAGTTGACCACTAAATTTGCCAAACACAAAAAGCCCTACTATATTAAATAAACTAATATATAAGGTACATTTAAAAGGATCCATATATTTAAAACCGCTTTTATCCAAATACACTAAATACAAACTATATGTTATACCTGATAAAGCTGCTAAAAATATTCCGAATGTGCTTCCACCTGTAACCTCATCAACCAACATTACAATCCCTATCATTGAAAAAATAAGTGCAGAAATCTTTTTTAAAGTAACTTTTTCTTTAAAAAATAAAATACAAATAAAATAAACAACACAAGGATAGATAAAATGTATTGTAGTTGCCATACCGACAGAAATATAATTATATGATCCATAAAGAGCTGTTGTCGTGATTCCTATACCCAAGAAAGAAAGGACAATAAAATGAAGAATTTCTTTTTTTGTAATCTTCATAGGAGTATGATTTTTTCTCATTCCAACATATAAAAACGGCAATCCTAAAAACGCTCTTAAAAATGTTAGAGTAATAGCATTGTTTCCTCCGGCATAAGTAAGTTTTGCAAGTATTGGCGTAAAGCCGAAAACAAATGCAGAAATAATTGTAAAAATAATACCTTTAATAAAATTCATCTATACCTCCTCCTATATTAGAAAAATATTTCAGATACAATTTCATCGTTTTGATTCCACTTTATCATCAATTCGGTATAATCATCATTTAAGTATAAATCAAATATTTTATCTATGCTATAACTCTTTCCATCAGCATTTTTAAATTCTTCAACTCCCATCCAAAAGAGTTTTCCCTCGATATTATTTTCAATCAATTCTCCTGAAAAATCTTCAGTATAATATAAAAATCCTAACTCTCTCTTATTATTAATTTCGTCAATCCAGCTGACAGTTCCTTTTAATTTTAAATTCCTTACATTTAATCCGGTTTCTTCAAAAACTTCTCTAACACAGGAATCATATAGGACTTCTCCCGTTTCAACATGTCCTCCGACAAAAGTAAGACCTTCCCAACCGTGTTTTTTTACTTTATCCAAAATTAAAATTTTATCCTTATCTTTATCATAAATCATACACATATTTACTAAAATTGCTTCCATAAATCCTCCAATAATATTATGAAAAATAAACAATACTTTATTATTATATCATTTAATACAGTGAACACACAATACATAGCTTTATTGAGATAATAAAAAGTTAAAAAATATTAAACTACGTGATAAAAATTTCTCTATCTAACTCTATTAATAATTCTTCTAATAATACTAATGAAAAAATCCGACCATTCAGTCGGATTTATTTTAAAATATTTATGGTAAAACAGTTTCTACAACTTCTAAAATTGTTGTGAAGAATCTTCCTACTCTGGTAAGTACTCCAGCCTTTGAATAGTCTTCTTTAGCAACTAAATCAACTGTCGCAATTACTTCTTTGGAATTTTTAACTTGGATTTCTCCTACTTTATCTCCTTTTTTTAGAGGTAATTTAACATCTCCGATATTAACTTCCGTTTCATAATTTATTCCTTTCATTGAAACTCTGTCAACATCTTCTTTAACAACCAATTCTACATAACCTTGACTTGAAGATTTTAATTCAACTTTTTTCACAAATTTTTGTGAATCAATAATTTTTCTAGTTTCTATATTTTGTTTTGCATAGTTTAGCATATCTTTCATATATTGAGCTCTGTCAGCTTTGGTTTTTGCTCCCATTAAAACGGAAATTATTCTAAATTCACTTTCGCCTTTTTTTATTTTCATTGTAGAAACTAAACAATATCCTGCTTCATCAGTATGTCCTGTCTTTAAACCGTCTACTCCTTCAACTTGTCCAACTAGAGGAATCGTACTTTCTTTTTTGAAATTTCTTGAAGGTTGTTCTAAAACCGTAGTTTTTGCATATTCTAAAACTTCAGGATATTTTTCAATTATAGCTTTTGAAAGTAGAAAAACATCTCTTGTTGACATTTTATTGTCTTGACCATTTTTCATAAGACCTGAAGCATTTGTAAAAGTAGAATTTTGAAGTCCAAGTTCCTTTGCCTTTTCGTTCATCATCGTTACAAATTTACTTTCAGTTTCTGCAATGGTTTCTGCAAGTGCTACAGCAGAATCATTTCCTGAAACAATCATAAGCCCATCAAGTAAATCTTTAATACTGATTTGTTCTCCTGATTTTAAATCTAAACTTGATCCTTCTTCTGAACTCGCATTTTTAGAAACTTTAACTTTATCTTCCATTTTTATTTTGCCTTCGGAAATACTTTCCTTAACTAAATAATAAGTCATAAGTTTTGAAATACTTGCTATTGATAAAGGTTCATCTATATTTTCAGCAACAAATAAAGCTCCGGAGTTAGCATCCCCAATTAAAGATGCAGTAGTTTTATTTTCAATTCCAAATATTGCAAAAGACTTTCCAGCCCCTACAAAACAAATTGAAAATATTAATACTAAACTAAGTAATGCTTTTTTAAATTTCATAATATTCCCCTATTTTCTTATTTCATCTAAGCCCATATATTTTCTTAAAACATACGGTATTTCTATACTTCCATCTTCTCTTTGATAATTTTCCAAAACAGCAGCAAAAGTTCTTCCAACTGCTAAGCCTGAACCATTTAATGTATGAACGAATTTAACTTTGCCGTCTTCGTCTCTAAATCTTATATTGGCACGTCTTGCTTGGAAATCTTCAAAGTTTGAACAAGAAGAAATTTCTACATATCTTCCATAACTTGGCATCCAAACTTCTATATCATAAGTCTTTGCACTTGTAAAACCAATATCTCCAGTACATAAACAAACTACTCTGTATGGAATTTCTAAGAGTTTTAAAATTTCCTCAGCATCATTTGTAAGTTTTTCCAATTCATCATAACTATTTTCAGGATTTACAAATTTAACCATTTCAACTTTATCAAATTGATGATTTCTGATTAAACCTCTTGTATCTCTACCTGCGGAGCCCGCTTCTTGTCTAAAACAATAAGTAAAAGCTGTATAGTAAGTTGGAAGTTTTTCAAATTCTAAAATTTCATTTGCTAAAAGATTAGTAACAGGAACTTCAGCAGTTGGTGCTAAAAATAAATCCTTTGAAGGAACATGGAACATATCATCTTCAAACTTAGGTAGTTGTCCTGTTCCATACATTGAATTTCTGTTAATCAAAACAGGGACTCCAACTTCTTCATAGCCTTGTCCACTATGTAAATCAAGCATAAAGTTTATTAATGCTCTTTCAAGTTTTGCACCCAAACCTTTAAATACTGAAAATCTTGATCCAGATATTTTAACTGCTCTTTCAAAATCTAAAATATCCAAATCCACACCTAAATCCCAATGTGCTTTAACTTCAAAATCAAATTTTTTAGGTTCTAAAAATCTTCTGATTTCTACATTATCTTCATCACTTTTTCCAATCGGAATATCTTTATTTGGTGTATTAGGAATACTTAAAAGTGCTTTTCTAATTTCTTCATCCAAATCTTTTACTTTAATGTCAAGCTCTTTAATTTCATCAGAAAGTGCTTTCATTTCTTTAAAAAGTTCTGAAACATCTACTCCCTCTTTTTTTAACTTTGGAACTTGTTTTGAAACTTCATTTTGTCTCGCTTTTTTATTTTCAACTTCAAAAATTATTTCTCTTCTCTTTTCGTCAAGCTCAAGAACTTTATCTATATTATAATTTCCAAATCTTGAATTTAAACTTTCAATAACTTCTTCTTTATTCATTCTAATTCTTCTTATATCTAACATAATTATACCTCTTTCTTTTCAAATTCTTCAGCAGGATTTTTTACAGAATATCCTTTTTTCTCCAATCTACTTTCTATATATTCCTTCAATGTTGTATAAATTACTACAAACACCGGTACAGAAAGTAAAAATCCTATAACTCCAAATAGACTACCGCCCAGCACAAGTGCAAAGATAACCCAAAATGAACTTATGCCTAAACTCTTTCCTGAAACTCTAGGAGATATTACATTTGCATCTATCATAGATACTATCACTACAATTATTACAAACCATAAAGCAGTATTAAATGTTGAAGTGAAAAGTAATACTATAACTATAGGAATTGCACCAAGATAACATCCAAACCATGGAATTAAATTTGTAAAACCTAGTGTAAATGCAAATAAAAGTGCATAATCAAGCTTCATAATTAATAAAATTACATAAAAAGTTATTCCTACAATTATCGCTCCAATTCCCTTTGCCAAAAGATAAGACCTTAAAGTATAATCAAATCTTTTTACAATTTTAAAAGTAATTCTATTTGATTTTTCGGGAAAAACTGCTATCATAAATTTTTTCAAAATTCTTGAAAAATTTTCCTTATCATATAGCAAATACCCCGATATTATTATAGCTAAAATTATATTTAAAAACAAGGATATAACCCTTGTTGCAAAAGTTGCAACCCAAGGAATCATATCTGTTAAAAATGTTGTAGAAAAAGTTGCAAACTCCGTCAATTTACCATTGATAAAAGATCTAATTTCCGAACTTATCTCAATATTTTGCAACATATACTTTGCTCTTTCAACTCCCATATCTATAAAAAACGGAGTCCTGTCCACAAATAGTTTTATATTTGAATAAAATTGCGGAATAATGTATTTTAAAAGTAAAACTATAAATGCAAAAAATATAAAATAAGTTAAAAGCATTGATAACATTCTAATATTTTTATACTTTTGTTTTTTAAAAAACTCAAAATTTAAAAATATATTTTCAAAAAATTTCACAAAAAAGTTTAGAATATATGCAATTGCTCCACCCAATATAAAAGGCATCAAAATATATTTTATATTAGCAGTATATGAAATTATGGATTTCATATTTGAAAATATAAAATAACAAAGTATGGAAATCGTAAATATTAAAACACCTGTTATAACATTTACTGTATTCTTTTGTTCCCAATTAAATCTCATAACTACCTCCTATAATTTAATATTTTTACCAATTTTTTCTCTTAAATCAGAGGGTGGAAAAACAAAAAATTTAAAATTTCCCATAATTCTACTTGCAATTCTCGAATCATAGTATTCAGCTAAATCATATTCAGAAAGATTTGAAGTTATAACTGTATTTAAACCCTTTTCGAATCTATAATCTAAAAGTGAACTTAAAAAACTGTTATTATTCTTATTGGAAATTTCATTTCCAAGGTCGTCAATCACTAAAAAATTTACATTTCTTACAAAATCAATCCTGTCTTGTAATTCCTTTTTATCTCTATAAAAGCTATAACTATAATTTGCCATAAGTTCAAAAAATTCCGTAGCAGTTATAAAACATGCCCTTTTTCCCTTATCCAATAGATAATTTACCATTGAAGATGCAAAATATGTCTTTCCTACACCGCTTTTGCCATAAAAGAATATTCCATAATCTTTAATTTTAAGATTATCACAATAATCTTTTGAAAAATTTATAAGTTTTTCCATATATTCTCTGGAATTTACAAGTCTATTAACATGTTCAAAATTGCCTTCAAATAGAGAAAAATCAAAATTAGAAAAATTTTGTTCTCTTTTTTTATTTGAAAATCCACTCTCTAAAACTCTGTCCTCAACTAAATCTTTCATTATACAACTACAAACGGAGCCATTATAATATCCTGTATCTTTACATTTTTCACAAACATAATATTTATTCAAATATTCTTTTGAAAATCCATTTTTTAAAAGTAGTTCATCAATACTTTTTTCAATTTTTTCAAATTCTACTCTATCTTTTAAACAATCCAAATTTAAAAGTGTGGACTTCATAATTTTAGTTGCTAATTCATTTTTCTTCGATATTAAATTTTCAATATTTTCAATGGAAGAATAAAGCTCTCTTCTTCTTTCTTCTTTTATTTTCTCTCTTAACAAAGGTCTTTTACTAAGACTTTTTAAAACTAATTCATCTAAATTCATAATTAATACCTATCGAGCAATTGTGATGTTGCTGAATTTTCATCGTTTTTCATTTTTTCTCTTTTTTCTTCTTCTGTTAATATATGTTCTTTTTCTATATATTTCTTAGTATTTTTACTATATCTTTTAATTTTATTTTTGTCTTTATTTTCAAGAAAACATTTCAAATCTTCAACTGTTGAAATATTATTATCCCTCTTCCAAGCTCTTAAAATACCGATAATATAATCTACCGACATACTTTTTCCAATGCTTTTGGCATACTCATAAGCCTTATAAACCAAATCCATACCATGTCCGGTTTCTTCAATATGTGAAATAATTTTAGTTATCTCATAAGGCTTTAAACTTAAACCGGTAATTTCTTCAATTTTTTCAAAATACTCTCTATTGTCAATCATCGGTTTTTCTTTTTCTTCTTCTACATTATCATCATAGATGCCACCGGCATATAGTGCAAAATTGTTTACAAATTCTATTTTTTCTACACATCCATCTTCGTTCAAAGAATAGTCCAATAGTTGATTATTTTTCCAATATTTTAGAGCATTCATAATTTGAACTTTAGAAAATCTAAGCTCATCTGCTATAGATTCTATTGTCAATTCACTCTTATATGATCCAAAAAGTCTTTTATATAAAAATAAATAAACTTTTAGCGAAATCTCATCAGCGATTGGCAAGTAGTTATCCAAAAACATATTTTCAATAGGAGTTACTCCGGGTTGAATTATTGACTTTTTAAAACTTATTTCCACTCCTATCCCACCTTTCTAAAAATTTTAATCTATCTAATTTCATCGTGAAAATTTTGGAATAAATTATTCCGCTCTTTTCTTCAAAATATTCCTTTGTTTCTTCATATCTCTTTAAATTTTGCATTTTTTGAACTTCAAAATCCCCAAGAAATTCACTTATCTTCTCAAAACCGACTTTTTCATAGAGTTTTATAGCTCTCTGATTAAAGGCATTTACATTTAACCAAATAGAATATTTGTCGAAATTTTCAAAATAATATTCTAAAAACATTCTTAATGATTTAAAACCATAACCTTTTGAACAAAACTTTTCATCAAAACTAAGGGATAATTCAAAATTACTGTTCAAAAAACTTATTCTACTAATAGAAATATATCCTATCATAATATCTTTTAAAAAAACTGCAAAATAATTATTCTTCTTTGATTTAATTTTCTTTTCCCAATTTTTTAAATCTGATTCTGTCAAAAAACAAAGATTATAATCGGTAAGCAATATATCATCATAAGGCGAAAATTTTTTGAAATCTCGAATATTCTTCTTTTCAAATTTTTTAATTTTAATATCACCATCTTCAATTAAAAAATTATCCATTAAAAAGCTCCTTATCTCTATCAGTTTGTAAATCAATAAATCTGGTACATTCCTTGATAAAGTTAAGCTCAACAGTTCCGGTTTCTCCGTTTCTATGCTTTGCAATAATCAATTCAATTTGATTTTTAACTTCCGCTTCTTCATTTTGATAATCTTCTCTATAAAGTAAAATTACAACGTCAGCATCTTGTTCAATTGCTCCAGATTCTCTTAAGTCACTAAGTTTAGGTTTTCTTCCGCTCTTTTCGCTATCACGAGATAATTGACTCAACGCTAAAATAGGAACGTCCAATTCCTTTGCCAAGGCTTTTAAATTTCTGGAAATTGTAGAAATTTCCTGTTGTCTATTTTCATTTCTACCTTCAGAAGTCATAAGTTGTAAATAGTCTATCATAATAAAGTCAAGACCGCCGTCAGCCTTAAGTCTTCTACATTTACTTCTAAGCTCCGTTATGGAAATACCGGCAGTATCGTCCATATAAATAGATTTTCCTGCAATTATGGAACTGGCATCAAAAATATCATCCCATTCATTTATATCCCCACTTATCAATTGTTTTAAATTAACAAGCGAAAGAGAGCTCAACATTCTTTGAGCTAATTGTGTTTTACTCATTTCCAAAGAAAATATCGCAACCTTATAATCTTTTTGTGCAGCATTTAAAGCGATATTAACAGCCAATGCCGTTTTCCCTACAGAAGGTCTTGCAGCGAGTAAGATTAAATCTTTTCTTTGCATTCCAAGTAAAACTCTGTCCAAATCCGCAAAACCGGTAGGAATACCGGTTACTGAACCTTTATTTTTACTTCTTTTATCCAGTATATCTATAAGTTCTGTAAGTGTATCTTTTATATGAGTAAGTCCCGTTCTATTTTCATTTTGAGATAATTCAAAAATTTGACTCTCAACTGATTTTAAAACTTTGTCATAATCTTCATTTTTATAAGCTCTATCTTTTATATTATCCAGAATAAAAAGTAAATTTCTGGTATCAGCCTTATCTTTTACAATTTTACAGTAATTTTCAATATTTGATGAAAAAGCTACTGTATTTACAATTTCAACAACTCCTACAATTCCATTGTTGGCTTCAGTATCAAAGCCCATTGCTTCCATTTTATTGATTACTGTAAGAGGATCTACATTTGTATTTTCTCTCGATAATTCCAAGATTGAACTGAATATATCTTTATGCCAACCTAAATAAAAATCTTGTCTCTTTAATTTTTCAAAAACATATTCCCTTTTATTTGGCTCTGTAATCATTATCGACAAGACGCATTTTTCAGCTTCTAAGTCGTAAATATTATGCATAAATTACTCCTTTTCAATAGAAACTTTAACCGTTGCAACTATTTCAGGATAAACCCTAACAGGCACAGTCAAAGTGCAAAGTGATTTTATATTTTCCTTTAATTCTATTTTTCTTTTATCAATTTCAATTTTATGTTGTTTCTTCAAAGCATCACTGATGTCTTGAGAAGTTATCGAACCAAATAGTTTATCACCATTTCCTGTTTTAGTCTTTATAACAACTTCTAATTTTTCTAAAACATCTTTTAACTCTTTTGCATTTTTTATATTTTCAGCTTCAATTCTCTTTAATTCAGCTTGTTCTTTTTCCCAAATTTCAAGATTTTCTTTAGTAGCTTCTTTAGCTAATCCATTTGGAATTAGGAAGTTTCTTACATAACCTGTCTTAGCATTAACAAGTTCTCCTGCTTTCCCAAAACTCTTTACATCTTTAATTAAAATTACTTTCATCTATATCTTCCTCCAATAAATAATCATCTATAGCTTTCTTTAATCTCTCAATTGCTTCATCCATAGAACAATCAAGTCTTGCTCCGGCAGAAGTATAATGTCCTCCACCACCTATTTTTTCTAAAATTAATTGAACTGAAATTTTACCAAGACTTCTTCCACTTATATGGATTTGTCCTGAAACTCTAGTTAAAACAAAACTGCATTCTATATCTAAAACGCCAAGCAAATCGTCTGCAGCCTGTGCCGCAATTAACATTGACTCCTCAATTTCTTCAGGAAAAACTCCAATACAAATGTAATTTCTATATGAAATCGCGTTAGATAAAACATTTGATTTTAACTTAATTGTATTGAAATTATCTTTGAAAAGATGTTTAACTGCAATACTGTCAGCTCCAAAACGTTTCAAGAATGATGCCATTTCAAAAGTTCTTACTCCTGTTTGGTAATAGAAATTTTTAGTATCTACTACAATTCCGGCAAGTAAAGCTTCTGCAATTAATTTATCTAAATCAATTTTTTCAAACATATAATAAATTATTTCAGTTACAAGTTCACAAGCGGATGACGCATAAGGCTCAAGATAAGTCAGCATTGAATTTTCAACAAAATCTTTTCCTATCCTATGATGATCTACTACGACAATTTTTGAAGTAACATCTAATAAATAAGGTGCTTCTGTCGAAAGTTTTCTGGAATTATCAACCAAAATAACTAAACTTGTATCTCTACAAATATCATAGGCTTTTTCAGGAGAAATCATCATATCAATATATTCAGGATTTCCAACTCTAACTCTGTCATATACATTTCTAATTGTAACAGGAACATCTTCCAAAACCATATAGCAATCTTTCTTCAATTCCTTACAAATTGCCATTACTCCAAGTCCCGCTCCAAAACAGTCCATATCAGGATTCTTATGTCCCATTACAAAAACTTCTGAAGATTCTCTTATTATACCTTCAAGTGCTTGAGAAATAACCCTTGCCTTTACCTTATTTCTTTCTACACCTTTACTATTTTTACCACCGAAAAATTCTAAATCTTCTCCATTTTTAAAGACAATTTGTGCTCCTCCGCGTCCTAATGCCATATCAAGAGCAGTTAAAGCTTCCTTATATCTTTCAAAAGGATTATTTCCACCAAGTCCAACCCCTATACTTAAAGTCGGCTTTATTTTCCCGGAAACTTCTATAGCTTTTAATTTTTCCATTACACTGAATTTATCATTTTTAATTTTTTGTAAAATTGAATTATTTGATATAATAATGTATTTTCCTGAATCATACTTTCTGACAATTGCACCTAAACTTGAGAAATAGCTTATTATAGTCTTATCCATTTCAGCAAGTAACAAAGTTCTAAAATCTTCTTTAGTATTACTTCTTACATCCTCATAATTATCAATATAAACTAAAATTGAATTTAAAGTTTCATCTTCATATTGCTTTTTTAGTTTTGAAAATTCTAAATTGTCTATTAAATAAATAATTACATTTACATCGCCATTATCTTCATCTTTTACTACATTATAATAAACAATATAATTAAATTTTTCTGTTTCCCAACTTGCTTTTCCATTTCCTTCTTTCAAAACTTCGGAAATATCAAAATTTGAAATTTCTGAATTTATATCAATTCCTACAATATCTTGTCCTGAAAAAAGTGCTGAAAATTCCGGACTATACCATTTAACTCTACCTTTATTATTCAATACAGCTACAGGAAATGGCATCTTATAAACAACTTCACTTGCAATATTATCTAGAGAATCTCTATATCGATTTACATCATTTTCATATTCCACATTTTTATTCTTTACATAATATAAAATTAAAACAAATGAAATCAAAGTTAATAAAAAGGATATAATCCCAAATATAAATTGAAAATAAAGCACAAAAGCCGAAATTATCATCATAAATAAAAATAAAACATAAAAATCTGATAATTTAACTAATTTCTTTCCCATTTCACACCTCGCTTAATTGAACTATAAATTCCATAAATAAAATATACTGAATAAATAATAGCAAAAAATATTGAAATAAAACTTAGAATATTTGCCACTATTTTATTTGTTTTTTTACTTAGTAATGCATTTAACTTTATAAAACCTTGAACTATCATAATACTAATAAATGCTATAAGTAAATTTAAGCAAATCAAATAAACCTCATAAAATTTTTCTACACCATTAATATTTACAAAAATCATCACAGCTAAAATTGCTATACTGAAAAATGCAAACTTAGAATCAAATGGTGTTATGAAATCATCTGAATTTCTATCAAATTTATATACTCTTTTAGATAAAAACGAATAACCCAAAGCACAAAATATAAAAGAAATTCCAAAAGAAACTGAAGGATAAATCGTCATCATTTTATTTACAAAAACTTCAACACTTTCTATATTTAAAACTTCTTTATAATTAGGATAAGATTCTAAAAATTCAGTCATAACTTTTAAAAATGTTTCATAAGAATTTGCATTTAATTTTAAAAGCATGAAATCACTTACTATAAGAATAGTCATAGCAAGAGAGCTTCCAAGTAAAATAACATATCCGTCTTTATTGGCATCCATACCTTTTATCATTATAAAAGAAATAAAAATAGGTATTAATGAAGTAAAATTCCCCAAAACAAATAAAGATAACACGAAAAACAGTCCGGAGAATAAAACATAAGTCCTAAAGTTCGATTTCTTATATAAAATAACCATGGGCACAAAACTTAATAAATTTAAAATAGGAAATAAAATCATTCCTACAGCTAAAAAATAATATAAAAATACTTTTCTATCTTGCATTTTATACCTCTATATCAAAATCATTTTTTAATAAAATATTCCTCAATGCTTTATGAAAAATCTATATTTATTTCAAGGCATAAAGGTACTTTTATTATATCATATTTCTGATTATAAATAAATGCGTTGTAAATTTAATTTTGGAAAAGAAAAACAGCAATCAATTTGAATTGCTGTTTTAAAAATTTTATTGTCTATATTTTTTCATTAAATATTTAAGTTTTGGTGTTTCAATAACTTCATCAATTTCAAAGCCCAGTTTAGTATAAATATTTCTTGCATTTTTATTAGAATCAAAAACATTTAAAGAAATACTTTTTATACTTTCATCTTTAAAAATCAAATCTATAAAACCTCTTATTGCCTCTTTTCCAAAACCCATTCCTTGCTTTTTAGGATTTATTATAATTCTACCAATGTGTATATTATCTTTTTCAACTCTTATTTGCTGAATTATTCCTAAAAATTCATCTTCATTGAATATAGAAAATATATTTTCCATTTCTTTAATTTTATCATAAGTCAAAGGATACGAAATTTTTAGTCCCATCCATTGTTCTTGAAAAGCCTCTCCTCTGTCATTTGACCATTTACATAAGATTGTGGCATTTTCTTTTCTTAATCCTCTTTCAAATCTAATATTCATATAAAGCCTCAGTTTGTGATAATTTTATTTTCTATACAAATAATTTTCTGCTTTAGATTTAATATATTTATTTCTAAAAGTAATAGCAATAATTAAAGGTAAAATTATAAGAGGCAAAGAAAATGTCACTCCCGCAATTGCTAAAATTTTATATTGACCTCTACCATGTAAATCCTTGCTCATTCCATTTAAAATATCAGCTAAATAATTTAAAATTACTCCATTATTTACCATTGATAACAAAACAAACTCTACCATAACTAATCCTATAAATATAAGAGCTGTCCATCTTGCAGCAACATTACATATCTCTACTTTTTTCTCCATATTTATATTTTCTGAATTTGAAATATTCTTAAACCATTTTTTTGCTCTTTCCTCTTTTGTCATATCTAATTCTCCTATAAATTTATATTTCGTCTATCCTAAAGTTTTAGTATTGCAATAACTTCATCTCCATCCATATCACCATTTTCTACGAAACCAAACGAATGATACAACTCTTTAGCAGTTTTATTTTCGGGTTCATAAGACAACCAACAATATTCTGCTTTACCACAAGGAAATGATTTAATAAAATCCAAAGCAATTCTCATAGCTTTTTTTCCAAAACCTTTTTGTTGATAAGTCTCATCAATCATCAAACGCCAAAGATTATAGTTTCCCTTTGCTATATTTGGAACATTTTCCCAAGTTTCATCCACATCATAACCAATCATCAAAAAACCAATCGGTATATCGTCATTATAGATTCCAAAGGGAAAAACAACACCCTTTGCAGTAATAGTTAAATATGCTTCAATAATGCTTACTTCATTAGATGCAACAAAATTTTTTTGTGATTCAGACACCTTTAATTTAAGTATTTCCCATATATTTTTTCTGTTTACCTTTTCTATATGAAGCATAACTTCCTCCAACTTTTTAGTTATTTTATAATTATTATATCATAAAAAATAGCATATTTATATAATATAAAAAATTTTATACAAAAAAGGAGAACATCTTAAAAGATGTCCTCCGATTAACAACAATCAATATTGTATTTTTTATCTCTTCTTATTTAAAAGTTTTTGAAATCTTATATTTCTTCTTTTCTCTTTCTTCTAAATACTGAGAATAAAGCTGTTCCTGATAATCCCAATAATACTGTGTATAGTGCTGAATTACTTCCTGCTCCTGTCTTTGGTATTCTTGGTTTTGGTGTTCTTACATTTGTTACTACAAATCCTTCTTTTGCATTTCCTGTTATTACACTCTTATATCCATTTCCTACCGCTTTTTCCTTAACTGTATATACTATTTTCTTTCCGTCTTTATATTCGTCAAGGTCTGTGAAACTTCCTGTCCAGTT
>NZ_JBLKRS010000008.1:0-38167 GCF_047608425.1 Parvimonas oralis | reverse complement strand
ATTGGTTTTCCACCTTCATATAATGGTAAGTCTGCAAACTCATATTTCCATTTGCCATCAGTATCCGGTGTAACATCTTTTCGTATTACTTCACTTGTTTTTCCATCTACCGTTTTCTTCAAGATTACAGTTATTTTTTCAGGTCTCTTTCCATCTTGGTTATCATTGTCATCCCAAGTCTTTTCTCCTGATACTTTTGTTTTTCCAGGTGTATATGAATTCTTAATATTATTTCCATCTATAGTTTTTGTATATCCTGCTACTTCTTCTTCATCTATAGAATAAGTGATTAATTTACCATCTTCATATTTTGGTAAATCATTGAATTCATATGTCCACTTCTTATCAGTACCTTCTTTAACTTCTTTTCTCTGTACCTCTACAGGCTGTCCGTTTTCAACTTGTTTGATTAATTTAACTGTAATTGATTTTGGACGCTTTCCATCTTGGTTGTTTGCATCATCCCAAGTCTTTTCACCTTTTACATCTACTGTCTCCGGTGTATGAGTATTAGTAAGATTATAACCGGATAATGCTCCTACATAACCTGCTACAGCTTCTTCTTCTATAGAATAAGTGATTTCTGTACCTTTTTCATATTTTGGTAAATTCTTGAATTCATAAGTCCACTTTTTGTCAGCACCTTCTCTGACTTCTTGTGTTTGTGCAACTACAGCTTCTGCATTTCCAACTTTTTTCATTAACTTAACAGTTATTTTTTCAGGTCTCTTTCCGTCTTGGTTGTTATTATCATTCCAAGTCTTTTCACCTTTTACATCTACTGTCTCCGGTGTATGTTTATTTGTCAAATTGTAGTCCGGTCCGTTTGTTGTTCTTGATGGAACCTTATCATAACCATCTACTTTTTCTTCATCTATAGAATAAGTGATTAATTTACCGTCTTCATATTTATCAAGATTTTCAAAAGAGTAAGTCCATTTTCCTGTTGCATCAGCTTTTACTACTTTTGTTTGTGCAACTTCAGGTTGTCCACCTTCAACTTGTTTCATTAACTTAACTGTTATTGATTCAGGTCTCTTTCCATCTTGGTTGTCGTTATCATCCCAAGTCTTTTCTCCTGATACTTTTATCTTTTCTTCAGGTTTGTTTTCAATATTTTTTATTGCAACTTTAGTAGTTCCAAACTCCTCAGGCTTAACAGTGATAGGATTTGTTAATTTTTGATAACCTTTTGGAGCTTCAGTTTCAACTAGTTGATACTCATCTCTAAGTAGTTTTCCAATTTCACCACTTCCATCTTGTCCTGTTACAATTTCTCCAACCTTTTGCTTGTTACGAACACGAATAACATCAAACTTAGCACCGGCTAATGGTGTATTATCCTTACCTGTCTTTTGAACTTTAATTTTAAATACATATCCTTCACCAGTACCGCCGGCATCTCTAATTTTATAAGTACTGTTTTCTTCATGGTTATCCGCACCATTTGTAAATTCCGCTTTGTTTTTAATTTCTTCTCCGGCTACCGGGTCATATTTTAACTTCACTTCATAAAAAATTTGAAATCCTCTGTTTATATTTTCAGCACCTATACTTCCAATATCAATTGTAAGTTTTTTACCTTCGAATTTAATTTTTCCTGCATCTTTAAATTCTTTAGTTACATCCTTTCTATTATTAAAATTCATATCAGTTATCTTGTTTTCCCATTGTCCCTGAAAAATTTGAATACTATTTTCGTCAAATTCAACACTATCTGATTGAATTGTGTCTATGAATTTGGCATTAGTTAGAACTACATTGTTTTGGTTAAGCCTAATGTCATATCTTCCTTTAGTTTTATCACTTGTCATCCAGCCAACCTTACTTAATTGTTGACTCGTAAAATGTGGTGGATTATAGTCAACTTTCCCTGCAGGAATAATCTTTCCATTCACTGTTAAAGTTACAGGAAGCTCCCCTGATCCAGTTTGTGTTTCTTTATTAACAGAAACATTAAAATAAAATTTTCCTTTAACACCTGAATGAGTTTCTGCATATTTAGTATATGTAAGTACTATTTTTGCAGGATTTTGATTATACATTTTTGCATGCGCAATGACTTTATCTCCATCCTTTATATCAAAGTGGTCAGGCGGTGAAGTGTTAAATCCTATCGGCAAGGTCATTGTAGTAGTATCATTTTCTTTTACAACATTATCAGGCAATTCGAATTCTGCATATATCCTGAACGGTTGCCATGCTCCAATTTTTTGCCCCGGCTTAAAAGGATTACCGTCTGCATCTGTAACTGATGCTTTTTTAATTACATCTCCTTCTACTTCTTTTGCGTTTGATCTATTGCTAAAAGGCAATAAAACCGAACAAATCATAGCAAATACTAAAAGAAAACTTAATCTTCTTTTCGTTAAGCTTTTCATAAATGTTCCTCCTTATTTATGTTTCTTTATAATTCGATATTATGATGTTGAAATATATTTTTTATTTACAATCTCCCCAAAAGATATATAAACAAAAATAATAAATTTCAAATCAATTATAGTGCATTATATTATACCACAAAACAAAAAAAATGACAAAAAAACAGATAGTTTTTATTGCTATCTGTTTTTATTGTGCCATTTAATTTATAATCAGGTTATTTGCAGATTATATTATACATTATTTTGTATATTTATTACGCCTATAAGCAATTAGTCCTAATAGTGTTACTGATGTTAATATACAGTAAATGTATAGAGATAAGTCATTTGAACTTCCTGTTTTAGGTAATTTTGTACTAGGTTTAAGAGGTTTTGGAATTTCTACATTTTTGTTAGTAATATTGAAACCATCTTTCATACTTCCGCTGTAACTTACATTGTATGAATTACTACCAAATTTAATTGCATTTTCACTTTCTCCAACTTCTTTAACTGTATATTGATAGTAGTTTGTGCTTCCAAGTCCGTCTGCCACTTCCAGTTTTTCAAAAGTTGCTGTCCAATTATTTGCTTTTGTAAGTTCTACTTTCTTTCCTGTAGCTACTCCATCTTTGTACAATTCTACCTCTATCTTTTCAACAGGTGCTTCAATAACATTACCTTTAATATCTTTCCACTCTTTTGTTACTTTGATATCTCTTGTCGGCGGTATCATCGGTGTCCAAGGTGTTTTTTCCTTATTAGTTATTGTAAAGCCATCTTTCATTGTACCGGCATAAGCAACTCCGTACCATTTGTCATTTAGTTGAATTGCTGAACCATTTTCTCCAACTTCTTTAACTGTATAGTTGTGATTTACTCCGCCTAAAGTTGCTGATACAGGTAATTTTTCAAAAGTAGCTGTCCAATTATTCGCTTCATTTAAAGTAAGTTTTTTACCGGTTGAAACATTATCTTTAAATAATTCAACTTCAATTTCATTAACAGGTATTGAATGTCCTTCAAGCAAATCCCAAGTCTTTGTTACCTTTAAATCTCTTGTAGGAATTTCCATCGGTGTCCACGGCATTTTTTCTTTGTTAGTTATCGTTAAACCGTCTTTCATTGTACCGGCATAACTAACTCCATACCATTTGTTATTTAGTTGAATTGCTGAACCATTTTCTCCAACTTCTTTAACTGTGTATTGATAGTAGTTTGTACTTCCAAGTTTATCTGCCACTTCAAGTTTTTCAAAAGTTGCTGTCCAGTTATTGTCCTTTGTTAATTCTAATTTCTTTCCTGTAGCAACTCCATCTTTATACAATTCAACTTCTATCTTTTCTACAGATGCTTCTGCATTCGTACCTAAAATAGTTTTCCACTCTTTTGTTACTTTGATATCTCTTGTTGGCGGTATCATCGGTGCCCACGGCAACTTTTCTTTATTAGTTACTGTAAGACCATCTTTCATTGTTCCGCCATAAGCAACTCCATACCATTTGTTATTTAATTGAATTGCATTTTTATCTTCTCCAACTTCTTTAACTGTGTATTGATAGTAATTTGTACTTCCAAGTTTATCTGCCACTTCAAGTTTTTCAAAAGTTGCTGTCCAGTTATTTTCATTTGTTAGTTCTGCTTTCTTTCCTGTAGCTTCTCCGTCTCTATACAATTCTACTTCTATCTTTTCAACAGATGCTTCTGCATCAGTTCCTAAAAAGTTTTTCCACTCTTTTGTTACTTTGATATCTCTTGTCGGCGGTATCATTGGTGTCCAAGGTAATTTTTCTTTATTAGTTACTGTAAGACCGTCTTTCATTGTTCCGCCATAACTAACTCCATACCATTTGTCATTTAGTTGAATTGCTGAACCATTTTCTCCAACTTCTTTAACTGTGTATTGATAGTAATTTGTACTTCCAAGTTTATCTGCCACTTCAAGTTTTTCAAAAGTTGCTGTCCAATTATTTGCTTTTGTAATTTCTACTTTCTTTCCTGTAGCAACTCCATCTTTGTACAATTCTACTTCTATCTTTTCAACAGGTGCTTCAATAATATTACCTTTAATATCTTTCCACTCTTTTGTTACTTTGATATCTCTTGTTGGCGGTATCATCGGTGCCCATGGCATTTTTTCCTTATTAGTTATTGTAAAGCCGTCTTTCATTGTACCAGCATAAGCAACTCCATACCATTTATTATTTAGTTGAATTGCATTTTTATCTTCTCCAACTTCTTTAACTGTGTATTGATAGTAGTTTGTACTTACAAGTTTATCTGCCACTTCAAGTTTTTCAAAAGTTGCTGTCCAGTTATTTTCATTTGTTAGTTCTGCTTTCTTTCCTGTAGCTTCTCCGTCTCTATACAATTCAACTTCTATCTTTTCAACAGTTGCTTCTGCATCATTTCCTAAAAAGTTTTTCCACTCTTTTGTTACTTTGATATCTCTTGTTGGCGGTATCATCGGTGTCCAAGGTAGTTTTTCTTTATTAGTTACTGTAAGACCGTCTTTCATTGTTCCGCCATAACTAACTCCAAACCATCTATTATCTAATTTAGTTGCTGAACCACTTTCGCCAACTTCCTTAACTGTATAGTTGTGATTTGTTCCACCTAAAGTTGATGATACTGGTAATTTTTCAAAAGTAACTGTCCAATTATTTCCTTCATTTAAAGTAAGTTTTTTACCAGTTGAAACATTATCTTTAAATAATTCTACTTGAATTTCATTAACAGGTATTGTATGTCCTTCAAGCAATTCCCAAGTCTTTGTTACCTTTAAATCTCTTGTAGGAATTTCCATCGGAGTCCATATTAAAGACCAAATCGCATATAACTCAATATCTTTATCAAGAATTCCTGTTTTAAATGTATCTCCTATAGAATACATAGTTCCTTTGCCGTCAGCTTGTGTATTCCACCCTTTGAAGATATATCCGGCTCTTTTCATCGTACCGGCATTTAAAACAGTCACTTTATCAGTATCAGCATCATTTCCGTCTGCTTTAACGGATGGATAGTATTCGTTATTATCCTTTGGTGCTTCTCCCTTTACATCAGCGTGATTTTTATTATAATTTACTTTTCCGTAAACTATAATATCATATTCTGCTTTTACAGTATCTTCAGGTATTGCTTGATTAGTACTTGCCAATGTGTTGGTTGTTGTAACTTCGGCTTTAATTTTACCTGTAGTCTTTCCACTAACTTTTCCCTGACTATCAACATCCGCTACATCATTTTGTAGTTCAAGATATTTCAATTCAGGAGTTACAGTAGGATGGTCACTTGTTGCCACAGCATTACCTGCTCCTTCATTTGACTCTTCTCCAACATGAAGATTAACTGTTTCAGTTTTTATCTTTGGAATTTTGATAAGTCCACAACCGATAGCATCGAGTGCTTTTTCTCTTACCAATTCCGGTAATTCAGCCGTTTTATAGCTTGTTCTGTCAAAATCAGAGTTCTTTGATTTTAACATATCCGAATCTTTTGCCTTCAATGTAAGTTTAGTTTCACCATTTGGCATAGTAACCTTTATCCATTGACCGGCATCAAGCATAAAGCTCTTTAATTCATATCTTCCATTTTCATCCGTTGTTGTACTATGAATCAAAGTATTAGCAGGAATTAACTTATTATTAATAGTTATGTCACGATTTGGAGAATATAGTTCAAGTTTAATATCTTTTGCTTTTGTTTCTCCATCATCAAGTTTTCCGTTTTCGTTCTTATCCCACCAAACATCTGATGAAATAATTGCAAAATTTCCATAAATATACTTTGCAGGATTTATATATCCGGTCGTTTTAAATCCTGTATAGTCAGTTGCTTCAAAACTTCCCCCAATGTATGCTTGAAGCTCATCAGTTGTAGTTTTAGCATGTGTTTTAAGCGGTAATTTAATATTTACCTGACTACCTTTTGGAAGTTCTCCTAAATCAAATTTAACATGAGTTACCTTTGACCAATCAGTTATATTTTCTGCTAAAACAAATGTATTTCCACCATCTATACTATAACTGAATTCCTGTTTACCCGGACGACTATCTCCCATTACAGCAACTTCACCTGTCAAATACATATTAACCTCTGTTTTCGGAGTTTGAACAGTTTCATTTTGTTGCGTATAAGAAATAGATTTACCTTTTTTAGGAATTTCAATAATAGCCTTAAAATCCTTAAATCCATCAGAATCCGGAGCTTGAACGAAGAAATCTCCTCGTAAATTATCTATTTCATCAGGATAGAAAGTCTGTGTTGGGAATTTACTTCCCGCTGTTCCATATACGATATTATCATATTTTCCGGGAAATATATTTGATCCTACCGCTGTATTCTTGGATACAATAACTTCCACCTTACTCAAATCTATTCCAAATAGTTTCTTTTCCTTTGTAGCATTAAGAGCATTTGCTGCATTTTCAGTTAGCTTAAACAAATCTCCTTCAATCTTTGCATAACTATAATATTCTTTTTTACTACCGTCAAGTTTACTCTCAAGTTTACTCATATCATAGTAAACCATTCCGTATGGATGATGTTCATTTTCTCCGGGAGATGTAACACTTGTATATCTAAAACTCTTTAATGCAATTACAATAGAATCTTCCAAAAACTTTAGAGCACCATCATTATAGTAATCATAGAATGAATGATGCCAATCACCAGTTGTAATTTTTCGAATTTTCCTGTCTAGTTCATCTATTCCTTTGTCAGTAATAGACATCTTAATCCATAATTTTCCATCTGCATCCTTAATCTGTTCGATTTTTACATTGCCGGATGCATTGTCATATCCTAAAAATTTACAATTATCCACATCTGCTGAAAACTGTTTATCTGTGATTTCTACATAGGCAGATTCAGGAATACCATAAGGCATTTTCCCTTTCTCAGGCATATCTGAATTCATTGCATAAGCATAAGCTTTTGTTCTGAAGGTTACCTTCTGTATGCTTGTTCCGGTCTGTGAAATAGAATTATTCGTTTCACTTCCTGCAGGTTCAATTACATTATTGACAGTCTTATTTGTAACAATATAAGTTCTTGTAAGAAGACCATAACGTTGTGGTAATATTATAGAATTCCATCCCCTACCTCCAAAAGCTTGTCCTTTTCCGGCATCGTGAATATGATTACCATCACTACAGTTATCGTTATAATATCTCCCTTCCAAATTTTGAACAAAAAAGTTCTTAGCATTGTAAAATACTCCCTTATCAGATTCCAGAGTCAACGGATTTCCTTTATAGTCCGTATTTCTAAGTTCATATTCAATATTGGAGAACAGTACAACTCTTCCATTTTCTTTATCTGCAAAAGAATCCATATTATACATTCCATCATAAGTTAAAACAATACTTGTCAAATGTTCTGTATCTCTGTTAATACCAAGATCTATTTTTGTTCCATCTTCAATATTTCCAATATTATATACTTTTTCTGCACCTTCTACTCCAAACATATTGTCCGCGGTTTTATAAATTATTTTCCATCCGCTTAAGGATTTATTAGCTGTAAATTTTCCGGTCAAAAGTCCTGTTTTATCCACCTTGGTATCCAATCCCTTAAGATTTAAAGTTCCTACTGTCAAATCAATTCTAGGATTTTTTGTAACAGGAGAAAATTCTTTATTCTTTCCATAGTCAAAGAATAAAGTCCATGTATCATAAAAAGTTCCATTTTCCGCTTGATTAGGGAAAAGAATTTTTTCTTTTAATCTATCCCCTGTACTTTCCGCCTTCAAAGGTGTACATTTTTTTGGTTTTACTGTAACCCAAAAGAAATCATCCTTTGCTTTTCCGCTAACATTATTAACAGGATTTTTTACAGAATTGCTTGCTTCATAATCAAAATTGTCATTTGCATCCGCATTTGAATCAGTTGATTTGGCAGAATATTTTACTTGTAAAAGTCCGGATGCATCCGGTGTTACATAAAAATCAAATTTACTTTGCCCCTCTGTCAATCTATGTGTACTTGCATGATATCTTCCACCATAATATGTGTCTGCATTAAAAATTTCATTATTTAATTGTTCCCAATACACTTGAACTTTAGTAACTCTTCCGCCGGAAGTATCAAAATTTACTTTAGGGAAATTATTTATATCATTTGTTCTATGAACATAGGAATTTACTGCCACTTCATGTACTCTTCCATCTTCTGTGGTATAAACAACCTTTTCTACCTTATAATATAATGACCATGTGCTTGTAGTTCCCGTCCATGCAGTAGGCTGAATTTCTTTTGGAAATTCATAGGTCTCAACTGTAGCACCCGTTTTATTCTTTGGAAAATATTCATTCCAATCTCCATTTGCATCCTTTAGAATATAATATTCATTACTTAAACGAGCATAACCGACATTTGAATAATTGGCATCCGGAGATACTGCATTTGCAGTATAAAAATTATCTCCATGTTTAAATAGTTGATATCCTTGTCCTGTAAAAGAATGTATGGCATAACCATCTACAGTATGGGCTTTCAAAGTTTTAATCTTTACCCCTTGATTAGCCTCGCTTATAACAACTTCCTTTTTGCCATCTATTCCATTTGGAGTTTCGAAAACAAATTCAGGTGTTGAAGCCTCATATAAAGTGTCAGAGCCAATATTATCTATTCCATCAGGAACTTGCCATATAGGCGAAAATCCATTTGTAAATGCATCTTTCCATTTGTGATTGCTTCCGTTATTATATATAGGTTTTTTTGGTGTTATAAGATAGTATTTTCCTTTACCATCATTATCATTTTTTACTTCACTGATTGTAAAATTAGAAGCAAGTTCATTTTCATATAAAGCTTTCCTCCCCTTGAATTGCTTTAAAATAAAATTTCCATCAGCATCTTCTTTTTTTGGAACGAAAAGCTTAATATGTTTTAGCTTCATCAGAGGTGTATCTCCATCATGAATTGTTCCCTGCTTGTAATAATAGTAGTCCCAGTTTCCCATAAACGGACCACTCTGAGGGCTGTCATCATAAAAATTTATAAATGAGGAATTTGCTATCTTCGCCATACTGCTTGTATTTAGATGACGATTTCCTGTTACTGTAGTTTTAGTATCTTCATAATTAATTGGAGACATTTTCCATTTGTATTCAGATGGATTGCCTGTGCTGTTAATCGGTGTGTTGTTTTCTCCCTCACAAGCTGAAACATTGAGATTTGTTTCAAGTTTTCCTTCATTTATCCATTTTTCACATTCTTCAGCAGTCAAACTGCGTCTATTAAAAGCAATATTAAATACTAAACTTGATCCTCCACCTAAAGAGCCAAGAAATTTATCATTAATATCATATATAATTTTTGTAACTTTATCATAATTCTTTTGTGAAACCGCATCCAATGGAATTACTTTGCCCTTTGCATCTAGCATTGTAATTTTTTCAAATTGTACTCCTTCAATTCCGGGATTAGCAAGTTTGAATCCATAGGTTGGTATATCTACAACAATTCTTTGGTCACCAAACTCAGTATTACCATCGTCTTTTACTTGATAGAAAGGAGTATAATTTATGGTGAACAATGTATTTGTCATAGTTGCCAAATTATATTTATTTACTGATGTTCCATCTCCATTTGATGCATCATTAATCTTATGGCTGTCATCATATACCACAAGTTTACCATTTCCCATTGGAATTCCCCTATTGAGAGAAGCAGATTTAATTAAAGATTTATTAAATATAGACTTAACTTTGTCTTCTTTTTCTTCTTTTCCTTCTAACTTATCGTCTTTGACTTCAATTTTATTGTCCTTTTTATCTTCTTGTTCTTTAGAATTTATCTTTTCGTCAGTTTCCTTATCAGTTTTTTTAAAATCTGTAATTGTATCTTTATTCAATTTTCCTTCTGCAAAAACAACAGTATTCGGAACAATTATCCCTAATAGCATTATAAAAACTAAGAAAAAAGCTGTTAATTTTTGTAATGTCGTCCTTTTATTCATATAATTTTTCCCCTTCCTAATCTATATTAAGATATTTGATATTTCAATATTAAAAATAAAATCTCATTTTTTGATAACAATTAAAATTCTATAAATATAGTATATTTATGTAATACAAACTACTTTATATCTATATTATTTTTAGTAATAACTCCATTCGATTATTATACCAAAAACAGTATAAAAAATCCACTTTTTTGTCAAAATTTTAGCATTTTAATTGAAATTTTTAATCATTTATAGCAATTTTAACTTTATTATGATTTTAAGTCTTATTTATTATTTTATATTAACTATATATGATTACTAATGCTACAAATTCTCTTCAAATATATTTTCCGTATAAGTCAAGTTTTAATCTATACAAAATATTAATATATTTCTCATTTTTACAGAATAAACAAATCAATTTTAATCGGATATCTCAACAAATAAAATATCTTCTTTTTCCAATTCTAAACTCTTTTCAATTTTTCCGTTTTTAAAATAATATGCCCCGCCAACACTTATTGGCTCGTCTTTTGTGATAGAATTTACTAAAAGCACATTATCTGATGCAGATTTGGATTGAACTGCATAATCATATTGTTCAGTATTTTTCCATTCATCTTTTGTAAAATTACAATAAACAGGCCAAAGTAAAATTCCATTTGTTTTAAACTTTTCAGGGCAAATCCACATATCTCCGCATAGAGCAATTTTAAATTCTCTGTTTTTATAAATAAATGTATCTGAAATCTCTCCTTCACAATAATGTTCATCTGTAATGGAATACTCTTTCCAATTTTTTGTAATTCTTCTATAGTTATGAATTATTTTTCCTTTTTCTATTACTACAAAAGAAGAATAAATCTTTTCTTTTTCTCTTTCAATATATCCGATACCAAGGTCAATTTTATACTTTTCACTAAGTTTTTTTAATTTTTCCATTATTGCAGAATCCTTTGTAATTGCAACATCTTTGTCTGTTTCATAATTCCAAGAAAGAGAGTCGAATCCTTGCAAAAAAGTTTCTCCAAAACAAAGTAAATCCGCCTTTCCGTTAGCAGAGATAATCGCCTTTTCTATTTTTTCAATATTATATTCAATTTCCCCATTCTTAAACTCATAAGAAACCAATCCTATTTTCATATTCCCTCCATTTTTTAAGTTTCATTTAATATAAATATTTTATCATATAAGTAGTATTTATAAAAATAAATTTTGTGTTTTTTTTGTTTTTGTAGTATAATCAAATTGCAAGGTATTTTCATTAGAAAAATTAAAACAATGAAAATTATTGTGAATTTTTGTTTAAGGAGGCAATATGAAAAGTATAAAAATTGATGAATTTAAAAACTTTAAGTTTTTAGGAAATTTACATTTAAGTAAAGATGAAAAAAATCTATTCTACACAGTTTCTAATATGAATTTAGAAAAGAATTCTTATGAGCATAGAATTTATAAAATGGATTTAGAAACTAAAAAATCTTTCGTTTTTACTAATGGTGCTAGGGAAAGTTCTTTTATTGAGCTTTTAGACGGTTCTATTCTTTTTGCAAGTGATAGAGAAGGCAAAAAAGACGATTCGGATTCAACTAAATTTTATAAAATATGTACTTCCGGTGGCGAAGCTGTTTTAGACTTTACTATTCCTGCTTTAGTAAATACAATAAAACAAATTAATGAGGATGAATTTTTAGTTTTAGCTAATTTTAACAGAACAAAAGAATTGGAAAAAATAGAAAAAGAATCAAAAAAGGAAGATAGTAAAGAAGAAAACAAAGAAAAATTATATGATGATTCTAAAGATTATCTTGTTGCAACTGAAATTCCTTTCTGGGGAAATAATATAGGTTTTACTAACGAAAACAGAAGCAGACTTTATCTTTTCAACAAAAAAACTTCTGAATTCATCCCATTAAGTGATGATATTACCGATATTTACGGTTTAGAATTAAATGAAGATAAGACTAAAGCTGTATTTATCACAACATCTTATACAGGAAAAATGCCACTTGTAAATGAGGTTAAAATTTTAGATATTAAAACTAAAGCAATTGATATTTTGGCAAAAGGCTATTCTTTTGCTTATGCAAACTTTATTGATAATGAAAATATTATTGCTATGGCAACAGATATGAAAGAATATGGTTTGAATGAAAATTCAAATATCTATATTATAAACATTGCGGAAAAATCTTTCGAAAAAATTGTAAATGACAATTTTGATATGTGTATGAACAACTCTGTTGGAACTGATATGAGATTAACAGGTGGCAAAAGCACTTTAGTTAAAGATGGATTTATGTATTTCATAAATACCGAAGTAAACAGTTCATATCTATATAAAATAGATAAGAATGGAAATCTTGAAAGATTAAACGAAAAATCAGGTTCAATTGACTGTTTTGATGTTTCCGAAGGCGGAAAAATTTATGCTGTCGCACTAAAAGAATCTAATTTACAAGATATTTACGAAATTTCAACAGAAGAAGAAAATAGAATTTCATTCCATAATGATACGACAGAATATTCACTTTCTGAAATTGAGGAAATTTCATTTACAAATGATGGAATAGGCTTTATCGGATATGTTATGAAGCCTGTTGACTATGATCCGGAGAAAAAATATCCAGGTGTACTCCATGTTCACGGTGGTCCTAAAACAGTTTTTGGAAAAGTATTCCA
The DNA here is from genome assembly GCF_047608425.1 of Parvimonas oralis. Taxonomy (NCBI): domain Bacteria; kingdom Bacillati; phylum Bacillota; class Tissierellia; order Tissierellales; family Peptoniphilaceae; genus Parvimonas; species Parvimonas oralis. Next base: position 25,171 of record NZ_JBLKRS010000008.1, on the reverse strand, counting down.
TCACGAAATGCAATTTTTAGCAAATAACGGATATTTTGTATTTTTCACAAATCCTAGAGGTTCAGATGGTAGAGGAAAAGAATTTGCGGATATTCGTGGAAAATATGGAGAAATTGACTTTGATGACTTAATGAAATTTACAGATGCTGTAATTAAAAACTATCCTGCACTTGATGAAGAAAAACTTGCAATCATGGGTGGAAGTTACGGCGGTTTTATGACTAATTGGGCAATCGGACATACAAACAGATTTAAAGCTGCTTGTTCACAACGTTCAATTTCTAATATGACTTCTGAATTTTTACTTACAGATATAGGATATTATTTCATTGATGATCAAATCTCTGCAACTCCTTGGAATAATTACGAAAAATTATGGTATCATTCCCCACTTAAATATGCAAATAAGGCACAAACACCTACACTTTTCATCCATTCAGATGAAGATTACAGATGTTGGATACCGGAGGGAATTCAAATGTTCTCTGCTTTAAAATATCACGATGTACCTGCAAGACTTGTAATGTTTAAAGGTGAAAATCACGAGCTTTCAAGAAGTGGTAAACCAATGCATAGAATAAGAAGATTAAAAGAAATATTCGATTGGTTTGAAAATTATTTAAAATAATTTAAAAATTAAACAAAAAGAGCTATGTTCAGTTTTCATAACATAGCTCTTTTTTAATTATAATTTAATTTAAAGTCCAATTTTTTTCAAATTTTCAATGGAAATAGTATCCATTTTGTAATCAAAATCTGTAGTCATATCAAAAAACTCTCCATTAGTTAAAGGTTCATAAACTAAAACTGTTTTTATTTCCCTTTTCTTTGCGGTTTTTAAAGGTGCTTCAGTATCATCAAAGAATATAATTTCTTTCACATCTTCATTATGCTTTTTTATTGCCCAATCATAATATCTTTCATCATCTTTTAGATATCCGCAATCATCACAAGTTTGAATATAATCAAAATACTTCATAAGTCCCGTTCTTTCTAAACAATTTTTACAAAGACCGATATTTGTAGCGGTATTTAAAGAAATTTTATAACCTTTGTCCTTTAAATAATCCATAGCTTCTATTACATTCTCTTTTGCGCCATAAATTTCATCATATCCTTCTTTTACATATTTTAAATTTCTTGCATAAATTTCGTCCGGAGTTAAATCAAGATTAAAATAATTTTTTATTGCTATTCCCCTTGCATAAAGTTTCTTTCCTTTAAACAACTCCTTTAGTTCATCAGTCTCTTCTAAATTCATCTCTTTAAGAAAATAAGAACAGCTTCCAAACCAACCCCCAATGGAATCTATCAAAGTCCCGTCCATATCAAACATTACACACTTCATAATTTCCTCCTGATAAATATAATATTATGGTAAAATTTTTTGCCATAAAAAATAAAGTTGCTTATATTTTATCATATTTTAATTAATATCTCAAATAAGCAATTATTATATTGACTATATATTAACTATTTTCTTGTATTAAAATATTTTTTAACAAAATTATTTAAAAAGTGTTGACATTAAAATTCCATTATGCTATAATTTAGCAACAATATTAAATAACACTTATCCAGAGTGGCGGAGGGACTGGCCCTATGAAGCCCGGCAACCTGTTTTTAAAAATAAGGTGCTAATTCCAGCGAGTATTCGGAAGATAAGAAATTAGTTTCAAAATCTCTTATCAGAGATTTTTTTTTATACCTTGAAACAATAATAATTTTTCGAAAATATAGAAAAGGAGGTTTGTATGATTAAAATTGAGAATTTAGTCAAGATTTATGACAATGGATTTAAGGCTGTTACTAATATTAATTTAGAAATCAAAAAGGGAGAAATATTCGGTATAATCGGTATGAGCGGTGCCGGTAAATCATCTTTAATCAGATGTATTAATCGACTTGAAGAGCCAACTCAAGGAAATATTTTTATAGACGGTAAAGATATTGTAAAGATGAATAGCAAAGAACTTAAGGAAGCTAGGAAAAACATGGCTATGATTTTTCAATCTTTCAATCTTTTTTATCAAAAAAATGTTTTTGAGAACATTGCTTATCCACTAAGAATAAATAAGTGGAAGAAAAAAGATATTGAAGAAAGAGTAAATACTCTTTTGGAATATGTTAATTTGAAAGAAAAGATATATGAATATCCTGCAAATCTTTCCGGTGGTCAAAAACAAAGAGTAGCCATTGCAAGAGCTTTGGCGGTTCAACCAAAAATTTTACTATGTGATGAGGCAACTTCTGCCCTAGATCCGCAAAGTACAAAGTCAATTTTAGAATTACTTTTAAAAATCAGAGATGAATTTAATCTTACAATTGTTTTAATTACTCATCAAATGGAGGTTGTTAAGGCAATATGTGATAGAGCGGCGGTTATAGAAAATGGAGAAATTATAGAACAAGATACTGTTTTAAAACTATTTACTTCTCCGAAAACTGCAACTACAAAGAAATTCATTGAAACTCTTCCACAATTTGAAGATTATGATGAATTACCGGTAGCAGATTATAAAGGTTGTATTCTAAGACTTGGTTTTACAAAGGAAACTACAACAAAACCTATTATATCAGAACTTATACGTCAAAAAAATCTTGATATAAATATAATAAGTGGAAATATCGATAAGATTAAAGAAGGTAAGGTAGGACATTTAATAGTAGAAATCTTTGAGAAAGACAGAGTTGATGAAATTAAAAACTTCCTTGAAGATAAAAAAGTTTTAGTTGAGGAGGTAAATTAGAATGACAAATTCATTGATAAAAGCAGGTTTTCAGACAATTTATATGGTATTCTTCTCATCATTACTTTCAATTATAATTGGAGGATTTTTAGGAGTTATTTTAGTTATTACAGATAAAAATGGAATAAAGAGCAACAAATTTGTTTATTCTATCTTAAGTTTTATTGTAAATATCTTTAGATCTGTTCCATTTCTTATATTGATAGTTTATATTTTACCGGTTTCTAAAGTTTTGACAGGAAAAATGATAGGACCAACAGCCGCAATCATTCCATTAACTGTTTCAGCTATTCCCTTTGTAGCTAGAATTTTTGAAAATGCTTTAAAGGAAGTTGATTATGGAACTATTGAAGCAAGTATTTCAATCGGTTCAAGTGATTTTGAAATTATTAAAATTATGCTTTCCGAATCTTTGCCAACTTTAATAAACGGAATTACCTTAACGATTATAAACTTAATTGGTTATTCAGCAATGGCAGGAACTATAGGTGCACAAGGTCTTGGAGACTTGGCTATAACTTACGGTTATCACAGATTTAAGTATTTAGAGATGACAATTCCCGTTATAGTAATAATACTATTAGTACAAATTGTTCAAATCTTAGGAAATTTGATTTCCAAAAAAATTAATAAAAAATTAAATATATAGGAGAAAAAATATGAGAAAAAAATTATTAGCATTAGCCTTAGGATTAGTTGTAGTTTTAACTACAGCTTGTGGAGCAAAGAGCTCAGACAATAAAAATACAGAAAAAAAAGAAACAAAAGTTGTAAAAATCGGAGTTTCTCCGGAACCACATCAAAAATTAGTTGAATTAGTTAAAGAAGATTTAGAAAAAGAAGGAATTAAGCTTGAAATTGTAACTTTTACAGACTATGTTCAACCTAATTTAGCTTTAGACGGAAAAGAATTAGATATTAATTTTTTCCAACACAAACCATATTTAGATAAATTTAATTCTGAAAAAAACACTAAAATATCATCTCTTGGAAATATTCACGTTGAACCAATGGGATTATACTTAAATGGAAAAACTGAAATTAAAGATGGTGCTGAAATTGCTATTCCAAATGATGCTTCAAACGGAGCAAGAGCTTTAATTTTACTTGATAAAAATGGTTTAATTAAATTAAAAGACAATACAAATATTCTGTCAAGTGTAAAAGATATTGTTGAAAATCCAAAGAAAATTAAATTTACTGAAGTTGAAGCTGCTCAATTACCAAGAGTTATTAAAGACGTTGACGGTGCTGTAATAAATGGAAACTATGCAATTGAAGCCGGTCTTAACCCAACAAAAGATGCTAAATTCATCGAAGGAAAAGACTCTCCTTATGCAAATATACTTGCGGTTAGAACCGGAGAAGAAAATAACGAAACTTACAAAAAAGTTTTAAAAGCCCTACAAAGCGAAAAAGTTAAAGAATTTATAAATAAAACATATAATGGAGCTGTTGTTCCTGCATTCTAAGCTTTTTTCATAACATTCCCCCAAAAAGTGTAGACATTATATCTACACTTTTTGCTTTATACTTATAATATTGGATTTACAACCCTAAAAAAGTAATCTGCAATTTCTTCAGGACTTTCCTTCATCTGATCATTTATCCACCATTTAACAGTTTCCACAAATGAACAACAGATATGATTTTTTAGGAATTTTTTAAATTTTTCATCTTCCGTATTGTCAATAACAATATATTCATCTATCATCTTAAATAGATAAGTTTTAAAATATTCTAAAAATAAATCATTGCTTTCGCAACTTAAAACTTTTATAAATTTTTCCTTATTTTCTTTTAAATGATATAATATATGTGTAATTAAAATTTTAGGATTTCTCTTTGAGTTTTCAAAAACCTTTGAACACTCCCTACTCAAATCATTGGAAAAAATATGTTCAAATAATTCTCTACAAATTTCTTTTAATAAATCATCCTTTGTTTCAAAATGAGAATAAAATGTACTTCTACCTATATCTGCAAGGTCTATAATTTCCTGTACAGTTATTTTATTATAATTTTTCTTTGATAAAAGCTCTGTAAATGCCATAAAAATTGCTTTTCTAGTTTTAATTTGTTGCCTATTCATAAACTCCCCCATACATTTTTTAAAAAATGTTCAAAGTATTACTATTTTGATTAATTGCTTATTGATATGTAATATCTATAGTGGTACAATTAAATCAAACAAAGTGTTCGTTATTAAATTAATTGTAGCATTATAGACAGAAAAAATCAAGGAGGATTATATGATAAACAAAATTTCAAAACTTTTTAGCGGTTTAAACTTTACTCTAATTTCAATAGCATTTTTTGTATTAAATGTGGTTTTAAATCTCTTAAAGATAGAAACTGTGTTTAAGCCCGTTTGGATAAGTATTTTTATTTCCGCTTTTCCTTTCTTTGTAGGTGCTGTTAAAAACTTAATAAAATTTAAAATTAAAAATTCACTTTTAATTTCAATTGCAGTAATTGCTTCAGTATTTGTTGGAGAATATTTTGCAGCAGGTGAAATTGCAATTCTTATGGCAATTGGAGAGCTTTTGGAAGACTATACGGTTGACAGAGCCAAAAAAGGTCTTAATGATTTAATTTCTTCCGCTCCAAAAAAAGCAAAGAAACTTATTAAAACTAATGATTCTTATACTGTTAAAGAAGTTCCGATTGAAGAAATTGAAAACGGAGATTTAATCAGAGTTATGCCTGGAGAAATAATTTCAGTTGATGGAATTATAAAAGAGGGTTTTTCTTCTATTGACCAATCAATTCTAACAGGAGAAAGTTTACCGGTTGACAAAACCGTTGGAGATGAAGTTTTCTGTGGTTCTATGAACTGTTTCGGAAGTATCGACATTATAGCAAAAGATGTTGAAAATTCTTCCTTGCAAAAATTTATCGACTTGGTTGAAAGAGCGGAAAAAGAACAAACTCCTATGCAAACAGTAATTGACAGACTTGCAGTTAAACTCGTTCCTACTGCACTTTTAATTGCAATTGCAACTTTTGTAATAATGGTGCTATCTAAATTTGATTTATACACTTCAATAAATAGAGCAGTTACAGTTTTAGTTGTATTTTGTCCTTGTGCCCTATTTTTATCAACTCCGACAGCAGTTATGGCTTCAATCGGTCAAGCAAGTAAGCATGGTGTAATAATAAAAACATTTAATGCCCTTGAAAAACTTGCAAAAGTAAATAAAATAGCTTTTGATAAAACAGGAACTTTAACTTATGGAAAATTAAATGTAAATGATATAGAAAATTTTTCAGAGTTTTCTGACGAAAAAATAATGTCCTTAATTTCCAGTTTAGAATCAAAAAGTGAACATCCTATTGCAAAATCTGTAACAGAATATTTAGATAAAAAGAATATTAAAAAAGAAAATGTTGAAAACTTTAAAATGAAAATTGCAAGAGGTGTTGAAGGAGAGATTTTAGAAAATAAATACTTCTGTGGTAATGAAAAATACTTTAAAGAAAATAATATAAATATCAAAGAAAATGTAAAAGAAAAAATTGAAAAATACTCAAGTGAAGCTAAAAACATAATTCTTTTCGGCGATGAAAAAGAAGTTTTATCAATAGTAACTCTATCAGACACCCTAAGAGAGAACGCAAAAGAAATGGTTGAAAAGTTAAAAAGCTTTGAAATTGAACCACTACTTTTAACCGGAGACAATCTTTCAACCGCAAAATATTTTTCAGAAAAAGTTGGAATTACAAATGTAAAAGCAGGGCTTTCTCCTGAAGAAAAATTTGAAAATATAAAAAGTCTAAAAGAAAATAATGTCGTTTGTATGATTGGAGACGGAATAAACGATGCTCCTGCTCTTAAACTATCTGATGTTTCGGTCGCAATGGGAAAAACAGGTAGCGACATTTCAATTGAGAGTGCAAATATTGTACTAATGGGACATGATGTTTCAAAAATAGTTTATCTGAAAAAACTTGCAAATGCAACAGTAAAGACTATAAAATTCAATATTGTAGCATCTCTTTTAATTAACTTTGTAGCAGTAATTTTATCAGTACTTGGAGTTTTAAATCCATTGGTTGGTGCAATAGTGCACAATCTAGGCTCAATACTTGTAATTTTAAATGCGTCATTATTGTATGACAGAAAATTTAATTAAATTTTTTACAAGATACTTAACAAAAGTAGATAAAAGGGACTTAAATGTAATCTAAACAAAAATAAATAACTCGAATGTAGTAAAAAATTCATTCCGAAAAAAAGTTAATTAAATATAAAAGTAAATAATATAATAATAATATTCCCAAAGTCGATTATAACAAATTAAAGACTTGGGAATATTTTTTCTGTAGTAAAGATTATTGATTAAAATAAAGTTATCACAACCATTTACTTATTGTAAATGGGTAAAATTATCATAATATATGATATTAAATTATATCCCATATGAGCAAATATACAGGAAAGTATTGAACCTGTATATAAATAAATCAAACCTAATATTATCCCACAAATAAATGAAGGAATTATTTGAGCAATATTAAAGTGTAATAATGCAAACAGTATCGAAGATATAAGTAAAGCAACAATAATTCCATAATTTACGGATAAACCGTTTAGTATAAATCCCCTCATTAAAAGTTCTTCAAGAATAGGAGCAAATATACAAAAATCAATTAGACTTACAATAGGTGAGGAAATTATTGATTGAATTGTCTGTTGATAATTTTCTTTACTCGATGGAAAAATACTTTCAAATATAGGATCTAATCCTTTATCTAAAAGAAAATAGAATAATACTGAACAACATATAGCTATTACTATTCCTTGAATAGAAATATTTTCTAGTAAATTAAGTTTGAAATTCTCTTTTCTTTCCAATAAAACAAAAAATACAACCATGCTCAATGCAACAGTTATTATATTCAAAATTCTACTGTAATTCGAAGCAATTTTTCTCCATATCACAATATCAAGAGTAGTATATATAAACATAAATCCAAACCAAACTAATACCCATAAAATACCTTTACCGATAGATATTCCACTATTCATAATATATTCTCCTTATAAAACTCCTATCAATTTTTTAATTTAGTATTGTAATAATTGTAATACTATGAGCATTTCTAATTATCATATAACTATCAACAATTATGTACTATTTCTACTTTTCTATTCTTTTTTATTATATCACTTTCATTAATTTTTTTCTATTTATATATGTGAAACAATATAGTTTTATCATATGGCTTATTAAATAAAAAACTTAATATCACATATGTACTTCATATAGACTGAAAACACAAATTTTCCAACGAAATCTAATTCATATATTAAATTGATTATAATTGAATATCAAAAATATACACTAAATTAAATACAAAAAAATAACTCGATATTTTTTATTGCAAAAATTGTGAATATATGTTATGATTTTAGAATAATTTTAGATATTTTTACGGAGGATATAATGGTTAAAAGCAATGAAATAGATATGATAAATGGAAAGACCTTGAAAAAAATGGTATTCTTTTCAATTCCAATTATTTTTACAAGTGTCTTTCAATTACTTTTTAATACAATAGACATAATAGTTGTCGGACGATATTCTGGAAGCACAGCACTTGCAGGAGTTGGAGCGACTTCATCACTAATTAATTTACTTGTGAGTTTATTAATTGGGATTTCTATGGGAATAAGTGTAACAATGGGAAAATATTGTGGTGCAAGAGATTATAAAAACGCATCCGATACTGTTCACAATGCAATTGCTCTTGCAATTATTTCCGGAACAATTTTACTTTTTGTTGGAATTATTGCCTCAAGACCTATGTTACATCTTATGGGAACTCCTGATGAAATTATAGATTTATCCGTGCTTTATATGAAAATAATCTTCTTGGGAAGTCCCGCTGCAGCCATATATAATTTTGGAGCGGCACTTTTAAGATCCATTGGAGATACAAAAAGACCCCTATTCTTTTTAATAGTTTCCGGTATCTTAAATGTTATATTGAATCTATTTTTTGTTATAATTTTAAAAATGAGTGTTGACGGAGTTGCAATAGCGACAATAATTTCTCAATATGTTTCAGCAATTATGATGATATCATTCTTATCAAAAACTGTAGGATATATGCATCTTAATTTAAGAAAAATAAAATTACAAAAAGATAAAGTTATTAGTATTTTAAGAATAGGACTTCCAGCTGGACTTCAAGGTATTGTATTTAGTATTTCAAATGTATTAATTCAATCCTCAATAAATACTTTTGGAAAACTTGTTATTGCAGGAAATACCGCTGCAATAAATATTGAGGGCTTTGTATATATGTCAATGAATTCAATCTATCAATCGACATTGAGTTTTACAAGTCAAAATATGGGAGCAAAAAAATATCATAGAATAGATAAAATTTTATTACAAGGTCTTGGAATTGTTACAGTTGTTGGACTTGTACTTGGAATTGGTGCATATTCTTTAGGAAATATACTTCTTGGAATTTTCACGGATAATCCTGAAGTAATTATGTACGGACTTAACAGAATGAAAATTGTATCAGCAACATATCTACTATGTGGACTAATGGACGTAACAGTCGGTTCCTTAAGAGGAATGGGTTATTCCATTTTGCCGATGATTGTTTCCTTGACAGGTGCTTGTCTATTCAGAGTAATTTGGATATTTACTATATTTCAAATTTATAGGACACAGGAATCCCTTTACATTTCATATCCGATTTCATGGGCATTGACAACGACAGCACATATCTGTTGCTATTTAGTGATAAGAAAAAAATTATTAAAACAAAATGATGAAATTAAAAAAGGAGCTCTCGCTCCTTAAAATGCAGACAAAAATGTCTGTTTTTTTTATTGTGAAACAACAAGGTTCCCGGGCACCCACCCGATGCGAAGCATCGTGGAAGGGTGGGGTTCTTATTTAAAATTTAAAACTATAATACTTTGTAAATCCAATTTAATTTACTGTTTTGGTAATGGATGTATCTTCGATACATTTTACTTTTGATTGTTTACAATCAAAAGTATGAGATTTCTCCATTTTGCTAACGCTCCAGTCGAAATGACGTATAAGGAAAATTCTTAGATTAAGAGCTAAACGTGAACAGTAAATAAACCTGAAAAATTTTATATAGCACAGAAAATTAAACATTCACGTCATAGCAACAAGCAAAGCAAATCCCATAACACGTCATCTTGAGCGTAGTCGAGAGATCTCCTAAAGCCCCTTTATTATGAATTAAATATTTGTAGTCAATAATACTGAATTAAAAGTATGAGATTTCTGCAGTCGATTGTCCCCAAATCAAAGATTTGGACAATCTTTGCGTCAGACCTACTATAGATTATTTACAAGTAAATAATCTAAGTTAGGGCTAGATTCACTACACTCAGCTATGCTTCGTTTCGGTCGAAATGACGTATAAAGAGAAATCTTCGATTAATAGCTATACGTTAAAAGTAAATAAACTTCAATTGTTTAAAAACTTCTAGGAAGTGAAATAATTCACGTCATAGCAACTAGCAAAGCAAATCCCCCAGCACGTCATCTCGACCGTAGTTGAGCAAAGCGAAACGAAGTGGAGAGATCTCCTAAAGCTCCTTTATTATGAAACAAAAATTTATTTATCCATATTGCCTGATAATTCTATCAAAAATACAATTCCCGTTTTGCTTTTTTCTACTTTGTATTTTATTCCATAGTTCAATAAAATATTTTTAACAATATATAAGCCCAGACCATTACTGTTTTCTTTATTTAAGCTGAAACTAATTTCAAATATTTTATTTACATCCAAATCGTCATTATTTTTATAAGAATTTTCGATATAAAGCCAATCATCTTTTGTTCCAATGTTAATTAAACCATTTTCGTCGGAATATTTAACTGCATTGTTTATTAAATTGGACAGTACAATTTTAAGTGCAGTCATTCCTATATAGATTTTTTCATTTTTCAGATTATTATTGATTTTTATATTTTTATGATTTGCAAGTAACATATATTGCTTCAAGACATCTTCTAATATATCATTGACAACTATTATTTCTTCATCATTTTTCAAATGTTCAAACGAAGAAACTGACAGCATTTGTGAAATACTTCTTGTCAAATGATCGACTATGTCAATACAATTTTCGATATATAAATCTCTATTTTTATATTTTCCAATATTGTATTTCATATTTTCCAATATTATTTTTAGACTTGCTAAAGGAGTTTTTAATTCATGTGATGTTCCCCTAAAAAAATCATATTTTAATTTTTCTAATTTTACTATTTCTTCATTTTTAAGCTCTAAATCGTCTATCAGCTTTAGCAGAGTACTATACAAATCATTAATCTGTTCCTTTAATTCTCCAACTTCATTTGTAGAATTAATTTTTAAATAAGCAGTTCTATCCAAACGCATCATTTTTTTCGTAACATTTTTTATTTCTTTTATATTATTAGTTATCGCCTTTGCATAAATAAGTGAAACTATGATTGAAAAAATAAAAGATATAGCTAATGAATAAGGCAAGAATTTAAAGCTGAGTTCTTTAGCATCCTTTTTCATATCTGCGGTAGAAATAAATTGTATGGAGATTTTTTTACCACCCTTTAATTCTACTTCCCTTTCTTCAATAATTAAAGAATTGTCTCCGCTCTTTAAATTCACATTGATATCATCGCCTATTTGGACTTCGTCATCTCCGTTTTCTCCTTTTATAAATGCCTTTATATCACTACTTTTAGAAAAAAATTCCAAAGACTGTTCTACAAATTTTAAATCCTTTCCCATAATATTATTTGAGATTTCATCGGCTTTTGAATAAAGTTCCTGCTTTCTCGTCTCTAAATAAGTTCTCGGAAAAATAAAAAACACCAATAAATGTATTAACACAATTACAGTTCCGAGAATTCCGAATGTCTGCAAAAACATTTTTGGAAATATTTTTAAATTCTTCATTTTCTCTCCAATTTATAACCAACATTTCTGATTGTTACAATACAATCCAAACCAAGTTTTTTTCTCAACTCTTTTATATAGACATCTATAACTCTGTCAAAAGGAATTTCATCCGTTTCTTTCCACACATTATCTATTATCTGTGCTCTGGTCAAAGCATGTCCTTCATTTTCCAATAAATATTTTAATATCTCAAGTTCTTTTGCATTTATATCCACATCTTCGCCATTGTATTTCGCTGTGTAACTTGTGAAATTAACTTCGGCATTATTATATTCAAATTTTTCATGACTTCCATAATGCCTTTTAACTAAAGAATCTATTCTAACTTTTAAAACAGGAAGTGAAAATGGCTTTTCCATATATCCATCTGCCAAACTTGAAAAAGCATTTATCTTATATTCCTCATCATTAAATGCTGTAAGCATCAGCACAGGCAAATTACTTTTTTTTCTGATTTCTTTTAAGACTTCCAACCCGTTTAGGAAAGGAATTTGTATATCTAAAATTACTAAATTAATCTCATTGTTATTAAATTTTATTAAGGCTTCCTGTCCGTCTTTCGCTTCAATAATGTCATAACCGAATGCAGATAAATACTCACAGATTCCCTCTCTGATAATTTGATCGTCTTCGACAACTAATATTCTCATAAGCCCTCCTTTTATAAAAAAATTTACTAATACTATTTTACCATAAAAAACAAAAATTATCGATGTATATACACCGATAATTTTTGCTATCGTATTAGAATATTACGAAGTACCCCCTATGATAAAAACTATTTTGTATCAATTAATAATTCTTTTGGTTTCTTTCTTAAAATATTTGAAGAAGAGATTACCAATGCAATTGCAAGTACAATTGACATGAACAATACTACATAAAGAAGGGCTTTTGGATTAATGCTGACATCTAAACTTGTTAATGTCTTATTAAATCCGTCAACTTCAGCTCCGCCTCCTAATTTAGTTGATGCTGACTGTCTTGCGATTTGTTTTGCAATACTTCCTGTAACTTTTTGTAAAATACTGTTTCCAAGCATTTTTCCTGTATAACCTGCCAAGAAATATGAACCTATAAATGCCGGGATTGCAACGAAAAGCAATTCAATGGCAAATTGTCCGAATATCTTAGTTTTAGAAATTCCTATTGATAACAATACTGCAATTTCTTTCTTTCTGGCATTCATCCACAAGAATAATAGTAATGTAACTACTAAACCTGCAAATATTAGAGAACCTGCAAATAATTGATTTGCAATTGAATATATTCCTGAAATTGATTTTTGTAATGCAGGGAAGTTTGAAGAACTCTTAATTAAATTATAAGATCTCCAGTTAATATCCAATTTTTTAAGATCTTTTATTACTTGATCTAAATTTCTATTACCTTTTACAAAGAATGTTGCATCTTGGTATGTTGCTGTATCTTCAGTATTTCCATAAACTTTGGCTGCTGTATGAACATCTGTAATTAAAGTATTTTCATAAAGCTCTTGATTATAAGTTACAGCGCTTTTTCCATGTCCATCAAAAAGACCTTTAATTTCTACTTCTACAGTTTCATTTGCTCTCTTTTCATTATCTGCATCATATAAATTGGATTTTAATTTAATCTTATCTCCAACTTTTAAATTATTTTTTGCAGCTAAATCTTTATGCATTAAAATTTTATTTTTATCTTCGCTATTTAAATGTTCCCCTTCAACTAATTTATATGCTCCGGAAACAAATTTTGTTTCTTTTTGAGAACTGTTTACACCTGTTAACATAACTGCTCTTTTGAAGTTTTTAGCTCTTTCTGCAGATTCGTTTTGACCAGCACCCGGTGCTTGAACTATATCTAAATTGTCGTCAAGATTGGCAACACTGTTGATTCTTTTAACAAAATTATCCACATGTCCTGAATCAACAATTTTCTTGATGTCTTGACCTCTTACATTACCACCACCTCTGGCAGTACCTTGATTTACTCTTCTATTTATTTCCATTGTAAAACTGTTTGTAATATTTCCAAAAGTTTCTTCTGATGCCTTATTTGTAGCATCTTTTATAGATAAACTTATCAAGCTAAGTGCTGACATTGATAAGATAATTAATAATATAATTAATGATTTTAAACTCTTTCTGGTTACGTACGCAAAAGCATTTTTAAACATTGCTTACCTCCTAATTACTTTTTGTTACTTCTTTTAATCTTTTATTATTAAGCTCAAGTATCGTATCAGCTGCACTTGCAACTTCTTTACTATGAGTTACTACTATTACACATTTATTTCTCTCTTTTGCAAGTTTTTTCAATACTTCTATTATTTCTCCTGCAGTAGTTTCATCCAAGTTACCTGTAGGTTCGTCTGCCAAAATAACCGGTGCTTCTGATACTAAAGCTCTTGCAATAGCAACTCTTTGTTGTTGTCCACCTGATAGTTTCATTACATTTCTTCTAACTTGAGTTCTATCAAGTCCCAATTCAAGCAAGATATCTTCAGATGCTTTACTATTTACCAATCTGATATTTTCTAATGGTGATAGATAATCTATAAGATTGTAGTTTTGGAATACTAAAGATATATTGTTCTTTCTGTGATTACTATAACCTGCTTTTTCTATATTTTCGTTATTGAACAAAATTTCTCCGCTGTTCGGTTTATCTAAACCTGCTAAAAGTGAAAGCAAAGTTGACTTTCCTGTTCCTGATTTACCGATAATCGCATAAAATTTTCCAAGTTCAAATCCTTGATTTATTAATGATAAAACTTTTTCTTTTGAATTCGCATAACTATATGTTACATTTTTAATTTCTAATGTGTTCATTTATTTCCTCCTAGCTAATTTGTGATAATATTTCTTTTGGTTTCTTAATTAAAATCAATCCTGATGCAAAAACTACTGATAAAACAATAATTAGCAATAAAACTCCATAACTTTGTGCAAAAGTTATTAAACTGTTCATATTATATCCATTACTTACGAAATTGGATGTAATTGATGTAGTATCATCGGAACTAATCAATCCTCCGATAATTTGATTTACTACCAAATTTCCAAATATCAAAGATACCAGAATTGCCGGAATTGATATAAATATTAATTCCATAATAAATTGACCTATAATTTTTAATTTACTTACACCTATGGACAATAATATTCCGATTTCATAAATTCTTTCTCTTAACCATAATATCAATATCAATGAAAGAACTACAGAACCACCAATCATAATTGCAAAAGTCATTATTCTTATAATATGCTTAACTCCGCTTAATGACTCTAAAGCTTCTTTAAATGAGTTTGAATCCTTATCAACAGTATAAGTTTTTTCCCAATCTACATTAAGCTTTTTAACTTTATTTATTGCCTCGTCCATCTTTTCAGGAGTGCTTGTAAAAAATGTCATCTTATTTACAAGTTCTTTGTTTCCTTCAGCATTTAAAGCCTTTTGTGCTGAATCATAATCCGTAAACATCATATTTTCACTCAAGTCTGAAGACAATCCTGTTTGTGTCTCCTGTTTCTTTCCTGAAAAAATTCCAACAATTTCAAATTCAGTTTGCTTATTGCTTTTATCATTTTTATTTGGATCTACAAATTCTAAACTAATTTTATCTCCTAATTTTAATTTGTTCTTTTCAGCAAACTCCTCATGAACTAAAATCTTATTTTTATCATTTTTTTCAATATTTCTTCCCTCTTTTATTGTAAAAACTCCACTACTAAACAAAACATTTCTTTTTACATTGCTTGTAGCTTGAATTGATACAATATTTTTTAAGTAACTTGGAATATCATCTCTTGTGATTTGTTGCCCGCTGTCAACTGCATTTGTATTTGACAATCTTGCCAAGCCTTCATATTGAGTAATTATCTCTTCAATTTCCTTTATATCATTTATACCTTTTAACTCATTTCTATCAAAATATCCCTGACTATCCTTTCTGGCTATGGATGAAGATGAATTTGAAGACTTATACAAAGACTTCTCCAAACTAGCTCCTGATTTCAAAATATTTAGACAAGCGTATAAACATGAAAGAACTACTGTCAAAATAATAAAAACTATCAGAGTTCTATTCTTTTTTCTTAAAACATATGCTATCGCATTTTTTACCACTGTCCTATTCAGCTCCCCTCTCTCAAATTTATTTTAATTTCAAAGCATTTTCTTTACAGTAGCTATTTTAAACCAGATTTATGAAATATTTATGAAATGAAAATGAAATATTTATGAAATGAAAAAATTTTTTGATGCCTTTTATATTTTTTAAAATATTTCTTTTAAAATTTGAAGATTATTTTCTTTTGACGTTAAGCTCCTAATCGAAGATTATTCCCTATACGTCATTTCGAGCGAAACGAAGCGTAGCTGAGTGTAGTCAATCTAGCCCTAACTTAGATTATTTACTTGTAAATAATATATAGTAGGTCTGACGCAAAGATTGTCCAAATCTTTGATTTTGATACAATCGACTGCGGAAATCTCATACTTTTAATTCAGTATTATTGACTACAAATATTTAATTCATAATAAATGGGCTTTATGAGATCTCTCCACTCCGTTTCACTCCGGTCGAGATGACGTGTTAGATGCTTTCCCTATGCAACATACTATGACGTGATGCTTTTTGTTTTCTATGCATTTTTTAGTTATTTTTGAAGATTATTTTCTTTTAACGTTAAGCTCCTAAACGAAGATTCTTACTTATACGTCATTTCGACTGTAGCGAAGCGAAATGGAGAAATCTCATTTGATTGTTTACTTGTAAACAATCAAATGTAAATATGACACAAAGATTATCCAAATCTTTGATTTGGATACAATCGACTGCGGAAATCTCACACTTTTAATTCAGTATTATTGACTACAAATATTTAATTCATAATAAAGGGGCTTTATGAGATCTCTCCATTTCGCGTTGCTCCAGTCGAGATGACGTGTTGGGGGATTCACTTTGCTTGTTGCTATGACGTGCATTGTTTATTTTTTAAATATTATTTACACAAAAAAAGAATACTCTTAAAAAGAATATTCTTTCATAAAACTTTTATTTATTATTCCATAATTTTCTTTAGTATTTCTCCAATATCTCCGTCAATACAAATGCTTCTGTCTTTTATTTGTTCAGGGTAAAATGCTTCTTTATAATTAATACAGGCATAAATTGAATTTTTATTTTCCATAGTCATTTGCCAAAAAGGATATTTTATTATTACAGGAGTATTATTTCCAACACCCAACTCTAAAAAGAGTATATGTTTATCTTTATACTTTTCAAGGAAATTATAATATTCTTTCGATGCTTTATACCAACCTTCATCTTCGACAAAGGAAGTATCAGCACGAAGATTCATTGTAACATCAGAGCCATCATCAGGACATTTTGGAATCATATCTGTAGGAATTTTCATTGATATTTCCCTATTTTCAGGGATATCAAAAATACCTTCTTCATTTTTCTTAAATCCTTGAACTTCTATTGCTTTCATAACCCATTCTTCATTATCATAGGTCTTTTGATTTTGTGGATTCACACTTTGAAATAATCCATAATCTCCTTGAGTATAGAAAAGTCTTTTTTTATCAAATCCTGCCCTTTGAAATTGATGATCTACATTTGTAGTAATAACAAAATATTCTTTGTCCTTTATAATGGAAAACAAATCTCCGTAAACCGGTTTTGGTGGTTCGATATATCTATTAAAATATATATGCCTTGCCCACCAAGCCCAAAGTGTTTCTCTATCCGGAAAAGGATAAAACCCACCTGAATACATATTACTTATTCCAAATTTTTTTGAAAAATCAAAGAAATATTTTTCAAATCTCTCTCCACTATAAGTCAAACCTGCCGAAGTTGAAAGCCCCGCTCCTGCTCCTATTACAATCGCATCTGCATTTTCTATTTCATTTTTTAAAAATTCAATCTTTTCCTTATTTAACTCACTTTCAGAAGTTATATTTTTCCCAACAGTCTTTAATCCCTTAAGTCCCATTTGAATACTTTCTCTGTATCCATCTGTTTTATTATAATTTTCTTTCATATTTTGCCTACAAATCTAAAATCCTTTTATATTCTCTTATATCGGGCTCTTTTCTATCTATGCACCATTCTTTTATAACTTTTATAAGTTCGGATTTATCTTCTATAAATGTTTGATATACCCCGCCATTTTTTTCTATTTCAAAAATATAAGAATCTATTTCATTTGAAATTTTCTTACTAAATAATGATGAAAAAAATCCCTTATTTTTATAACAAGGAGTACATTGTATAAAATTACTTTGTTTTCCATCAGTTTCATACCAAATGGTAATGAATGTTAGTCCTCCATTTTCATTTACTCGGTCAATATCATTAAATTTTTCAATAAAGTTTTCAATATTTTCCCAATCACATTCGAAGTCGTCTATGCTTTCTGTTCTACATTTTAATATGTCAATCCCTTTACAAAAAATTGCATCATTACTTTGAAGATTATAAATTCCTACACCATATTCATCTGCAATACTTTTTACAAATTCCAATGCCTCATCTTCAACATTGTATGAGAATGCACAATATACTCCATTCTTTCCTAAGCTATAATCAGTCAAATGATTTTCTGAATCCTCTGTTGCATAGGCAATCTCATCAGGCAAAGCATACTTCCCACTTATTGGTGGAAATTTTTCAAACATCTTTTTAACCCAACAGGATATTACATCAGAACAGCCATCCAAAGATTCATAATCTTTATTTTCTTTATTTTCTTTATATTCTGTAAACTCCTCCTGATATGCAAATACATCCAAAGAAGTTTTTATCTCTTCTCTTTTTTCAAAGACAAATAAATCAAAACTCATAATTATCTCCTTTTTAAAATAGTATAATCATTAGTATTATATCATTTTTTCATAATATTTTTTATCTTCGTCTTTGAAAACATTAAAAATAATCCTATCCATAGCTAAAGGGTGTTCTAAAACCCACTTTTTAGTTGTATCAATTGCAATCTCTGCTGCTCTTTCCTTTGGAAAACGAAATTCTCCTGTTGATATACAACAAAATGCTACACTTTTAAGTCCATTTTCTAAACACATATCCAAAGTTTTTTCGTAACAGTCAGCTAATTCTTTTTCAAGCTCTTTAGTAAGCTCTCCATAAACAATTGGACCAACTATATGAATTACTTTTTTTGAAGGCAGATTATATGCATCTGTAAGCATAGGAACAGCAGTAGGCTGTTCATAATCTTGACCATATTTTTTCTTAAGTTCCTGCATTTTTTCGTTACATTCTGCCCTTAGTTGAATTCCTGCAAAAGTATGTATTTGATTATCAATACATAGATGCATTGGAGCCCAACATCCAAGCATTATTGAATTCGCCGCATTAACTATAGTGTCAACCTTAAGTCTTGTAATATCTCCTTGCCAAATGGAAAAAACATCTTTAATAATTGGAATATCCTTAAGCTCTACAATTTCCTTTTCTTCTGCACAAAGTTTTAAATATTCATCTTGAACTTTTAAAACTTCATCATCCATTTTTCTTGGTATACGGATATTCATAAGAGAACGTAAAACTACCTTTTTTTGAGTTTCATCTTCAGGAATTTCCATATTTTTATAATTATCCGAATCAGCTATAAATGCTTTTACTAAAAAATCCAACATTTGATATTTGTTTTTATTCATATAATCACCCTCCTTTTACTATATTACCCAAATGAAATATCTATAATTCTATTTTTACATCCTAAACTAGATATATGAAATATTTTTGTAAATTTAATAGTTAAGGGGCTTTAGGAGATTTCCGGAGTCATTGTTTCAAATAATACAATAACTCCGTCAGACCTACTATTCTTTGCAAGCACGGAGCTTTAGGAGATCTTTCGACTCCGTTACACTACGCTCAAGATGACGTGTTTGGGGATTTACTTTGCTTGTTGCTATGACGTACAACATTTTACTTCTTATAAATTTTTAAACAATTGAAGTTTATTTACTTTTAACGTATAGCTCCTAAACAAAGCATTCTTCTTTATACGTCATTTCGACCAAAACGAAGCATAGCTGAGTGTAGTCAATCTAGCCCTAACTTAGATTATTTACTTGTAAATAATCTATAGTAGGTCTGACGCAAAGATTGTCCAAATCTTTGATTTGGGTACAATCGACTGCGGAAATCTCATAGTTTTGCTTGTTTACAAGTAAAACTAAATGTATCGTAGAAAATATCATAATTTTACTTCTTATTTTCAACAAAAAAGAATACTCTAAAAAAGAATATTCTTTCATAAAATCTATCGAATTATTTATTATTACAAATCAAAAATACTTAGTTGTTTGGATATTTCTTTTTCTTCAAATGTATTTAAATAACTAAAAATTTTATTATAATCATACATAATTTTTTCGTTTTCACAGAAGTCTCGAAAAATTTTCATAAGTCTATAATTATTTTTACTGTTAATAACATAAGAATTACCAAACTCTCTAATATATCTATCTTTAAGATATGGGAAGTGTTTATCTAGTTTAGAATAAAAGTATTCCCTATTTCCCTCTCGCAAGGTAAGTCCCATTCCAAAGCAGAGAATTCCTTTTACCTTTGCCTCTTTGCAATAATTTAAAATGCCAATAACATTTTCTTCTGTATCATTAATATATGGTAAAATCGGAGTCATCCATACTACCGTAGGTATTCCTGCTTCTCTTAATTTAATCAAGGTTTCAACTCTTTCCTTTGTAGTAGAAACATTTGGTTCAATTATCCTACATAATCTTTCATCATAGGTTGTGAGTGTCATTTGAACAACACATTTTGTCTTGGAGTTAATCTCTTTTAATAAATCCAAATCCCTGATTATATTTGATGACTTTGTAATGAGTGTAAGTCCAAAACCATATTTATTTATTATTTCTATTGCTTGTCTTATATAATTCAGTTTTAATTCCTCATTAATGTAGGGGTCAGTCATTGACCCCATACCTATCATACATTTTTTTCTTTTTCTTTTAAGTCTATCTTCCAAAAGCTCTATTGAATTTTCTTTTACTTCAATATCTTCAAAACTGTGATTCATCTGATAACATTTACTTCTTGAATCGCAATAAATACAGCCATGTGTACAACCTCGAAACAAATTCATTCCGTTTTTAGAAGATAATATTCCTTTTACTTTTACAAAATGCATCCTAATCCCTTTTCTATTTAGAATTAATTTTTACAATTCTTTTGATGTGCTTTAAGTTTCTTAATCGCCCAATCATAATGACTTGAAGTGGCACTTACAAAATATGAACCTAATGTACTCCCTCCAACCCATTTAAAAATATTTTTAGAAAACAATTCATCATTTGAAAACTTTTCAGCCAAAACTAAAACATCCTTATGAGATTTATTAATCATTTTCTTTGCCTCTTCTAAAGGTGTATTTTGATGTTTTTTCCAAAATTCTACATTCATATCACCATAGGTTTTCCAATTATAAGGCTTTGGTATAAAGGGCTTTTCTTCCCCATTTTGATTGGAATTTACCCAATTTAAAATTAACATATGCCATTCATATAGATGAATTAAAATATCTCTTAAATTTTTATCCCTTTTCCAATGTGCTTCTTTCTTTTTTTCGTCAGCAGAAAAGTCAAAAGGAGTATTCAGCTCTTTTTCTGACAATTTAGAAATCAATTCATTTAACTTTTCATAATTTTCTTTTGCGCTAATAATTAAATCTTCTTTAGTAGTTGGTCTAGCCATAATAACCCTCCTTATTTTATACTATATATTAATTATACAAAAGATTACCTGACACCTCTTGTCATATTATATATTCTAGACATTTTATTTATCATATCTCTAATATTATTTCTAATTTCTATCGGCTCTAAAACTTCTACGGATTCTCCAAAAGAAAAAATATAATTATAAAGATTATAATCATTTGGTAGCTCTATTTCTGCATATAAATTACCTTCTTCATCTTCTTTAATATCTCCCATTTCATCATAAACTCTAAAAGCCACTTTCCTGTCAAATTTTAACTTAACATAGACAGTATCCTTATACTCCATTTTTTTTATTAGAACAACATCTTCATAACTATCTTCAAAATTTTCATCAAGAATTTTTAAATCCCTAATCCTTGATAATTTAAAATATCGAAATTCGTTTCGAAGTAAACAAAAGGTATAAACATACCAATCCCAACCCTTAAATAAGAGTCTAATCGGCTTTACTTCTCTACTTGTCTCTTTTTCATTGCTTGAAAAATATGTAAAGCTAATAATATTTTTATTTATAATTGCTGATTTTATATCATTAAACAATTCGTCATATTCATTACCCCTTTGCCAATTTGTAAAATCAACTTCAATCCAATTTGTATTTTTAATTTTGAAAAAGGCAGACAATTTTGTTAAAAGCTCATTTTCATATTGTTTATTTATTCCCTCTAAACCTTTTAATGCAACTAAAATCTGTTCCTGCTCTTTTTCAGAAAGCAAAGATTTTTTTAATACAAAATCATCTGCTATCTCTATTCCTCCACCTTTTCCCTGTGTGGCATAAATCGGGATTCCAGCAGAGCTAATCACATCAATATCTCGATATATTGTCCTCACTGATACTTCAAATTTTTCAGAAAGTTCATTTGCTGTAACTTTTCCCTTTTCCAAAACATAATATAATATTCTAAATAATCTACTATCTCTCATTTCTTAACATCACCTATGTCTATTATATCACAACCTGACATTTTTTGTCATATTATAAAATTTCAAAGACAAAAAAACAGTAAACTTTTTTGGTTTACTGTCCCTGTATTAGTTATATTTAGTTATTGTTGTGACAACCGGGATTTAGGAATTTCTTATGTTCTTTACATTCCAATTCATCAAATGTCTTCCCAAATGTCTGTATAAAAAAGTCTTGATGCCTGATAATTCCTGATGATGATTTTTCAATAATTCATCCGGAGAATCATATACTCCAAAATCCTTAGTTATTCTCTCGCTTTGTATATATGTGTTGTTTCTGTCAAAATCAATTATTGGATGCTGAAAATCCTTTACCGCAACACCATATCCACAAAAAAATCCTGTGCAGTTTGCAAATCGTTTCTGCAACTTGTATAAATATTTTTTATCCAGTATAAAAGCCTCCAGTTCATACCATTTATCTTCAAAATACACTTCAACCCAACTGTGAAATATATTCTTTGGTGCATTTTTATAAACAAATCCACTCATTGCACCTTTTTGTAGTTGTTTATCTATGGTAAATCCATGAATTCTGCAAGGAATTTCGCATGCACGAAGCAATGCCATAAAAAGAGTTCCTTTTGTATTGCATTGACCATATCCATCCTTTAGAACTTTAGAAGCGGAGATGCTATCATCCACATTGTACCCAAATGCTATCTCATCTCTTACGAAATTATAAATAGCTTTAAGACAGTCAAATTTATTTTTTTCTTTCCAACATTTCATCTCTATTAACTTTTGAATACTCGGATTTGAAAAATCCAGCATTTTAGTTTCTTTCAAGTATTGATTCATTTTAGTTTCCTTCACAAACTTTTTATTTTATCTCTTTTTTGCCTTATACTATTCCATTTTTAAGATATGTTTCTATATCAGCTTTGTAATACTTGACAGTTTCCTATAAAGTTTAAAAACCCATCGACAATTTTTTAAATTTCTCTTACCATTTCTTTTGGAAAAAGATCAAAAAGTTTTTCCATAAATAATTCTAAGTCTTCTATATCATTACTTTTTACAATAATTTTGCTATTATCATTACATTTAAAAATGTAACCAAAATATTTACCCTTTACAAAAAGTGAGTTTATCAGCATTGGCTCTATCTCATATATATCAGAAAAAAATAATTTCTTTTCTTTATTATTTCTTTTGAATATAATGCCATTTTCGAAAAGAACAATCTCAGTCCATAAATCAAATTCTGTTGGTAATATAAACTTTCTACTACTTTTTGCTATAAACAGCTCTTTCCCAAGAGTTTCAGAATTTAAGTTATTATCATCATTTAAATTTAACCTTTTTAAATTATATTTTTTTGCTCTTAGTGGATTAAACATTAAATATAAAAATACAAATCCTAATAATACTAATATTCCTAAAATAATAAACTTATCCATAAATCCCCCATTAATTTAACTTCAAATGAATAACCTTTGTCCTATTCCATTTATCTGAAAAATACATAAATATTTTAGTTATTAATTTTGCATTTGAACAAATTTTTAATGCTTTTTCATAGAATCCTTGAACTTCAATTAATTTTGTTCCGGTAATATCTGCAAATTCATTCACATTGTCAATACTAAAATACATTTGTGCATTTACATTTCCCGTTTTCTTAACATATTTATTCGCAACTTCCAGCCCTTTAGAATTTGTTGCATCAAACACCAATTCTCCTTTAGGAAAAATATACTTCATTTTTTTTATCATATCTACAATTTTATCTTTATAAAAATATTGATAAACACCTGAAACAGCAATCATGGTTGGTAAATTAGTATCTATTTCTTTTATCCATTCAAGAGTAAACATATCTCCGGATATCAGTTTTTCATTTTCTGAATTTCCAAGCACTCTTTTTCTAATATCTATAACATCAGGTAAATCCACTTGATAAAAATTAGCCTCTTTATTATTAATGCGGTTATAGGCAGTCTCTAAACCTGCACCTAAAAATACAATATTACAATTCTTGTTTTCCTCAAGAAACTTTATTATCTTTTTATCTATTACATCTTGTCTGCATACACTTGCCATATGAAAATATTCACTGGCATTTTTTTCAATAAGATTTGTAGGAATATACTGCTTTAATGACAAGGCTTTTTTATCATAGAAAAATTCCGGAAAATTCTCAGATACATATATTCTTGCAACAAGAGGAATATATAAAGTATCTTCTACACCGCTTAGTAAATTATCCATACTCATACCTCCTTTTAAATTATAATCCTTTACTATATTTTACTATAATTTGATATTATCTTTCAAGTATAATTGAACAATCTCACTCATAGTCAAAACATCAATAAAGATTTAATTGCAAAGCGATATAATTGATTTTTTATACAAAAAAGGAGAACATCTTAAAAGATGTCCTCCAATTAACAACAATCTATGCTGTATTTTTTATCTCTTCTTATTTAAAAGTTTTTGAAATCTTATATTTCTTCTTTTCTCTTTCTTCTAAATACTGAGAATAAAGCTGTTCCTGATAATCCCAATAATACTGTGTATAGTGCTGAATTACTTCCTGCTCCTGTCTTTGGTATTCTTGGTTTTGGTGTTCTTACATTTGTTACTACAAATCCTTCTTTTGCATTTCCTGTTATTACACTCTTATATCCATTTCCTACCGCTTTTTCCTTAACTGTATATACTATTTTCTTTCCGTCTTTATATTCGTCAAGGTCTGTGAAACTTCCTGTCCAGTT
>NZ_JBLKRS010000007.1:0-52255 GCF_047608425.1 Parvimonas oralis | reverse complement strand
AGTGATAAAACTAAGAATTTATTTTGAACTGTCGTTCTTAGTACTCCTTAGAAAGGAGGTGATCCAGCCGCACCTTCCGATACGGCTACCTTGTTACGACTTCACCCCAGTCATTAACCCTACCTTCGACGCCTTCCTCCTTGCGGTTAGATCGGCGGCTTCGGGTATTGCCAACTCCCATGGTGTGACGGGCGGTGTGTACAAGACCCGGGAACGCATTCACCGCAAC
Source organism: Parvimonas oralis (assembly GCF_047608425.1). NCBI lineage: Bacteria > Bacillati > Bacillota > Tissierellia > Tissierellales > Peptoniphilaceae > Parvimonas > Parvimonas oralis. The sequence continues at coordinate 52,026 of NZ_JBLKRS010000007.1, read as the reverse complement.
ATTCTGATTTGCGATTACTAGCAACTCCGACTTCATGTAGGCGAGTTGCAGCCTACAATCCGAACTGAGATTGGCTTTTAGAGTTTTGCTTGACATCACTATCTCGCTTCTCGTTGTACCAACCATTGTAGCACGTGTGTAGCCCAAGACATAAAGGGCATGATGATTTGACGTCATCCCCACCTTCCTCCGATTTGTCATCGGCAGTCTCTCCAGAGTCCCCATCATTACATGCTGGTAACTGAAGATAAGGGTTGCGCTCGTTGCGGGACTTAACCCAACATCTCACGACACGAGCTGACGACAACCATGCACCACCTGTATAGCTGTCCCGAGGGACTTATCAATTTCTCAATAACTCAACTATATGTCAAGCCTTGGTAAGGTTCTTCGCGTTGCTTCGAATTAAACCACATGCTCCGCTGCTTGTGCGGGTCCCCGTCAATTCCTTTGAGTTTCAGTGTTGCCACCGTACTCCCCAGGCGGAATGCTTAATGTGTTAACTTCGGCACCGAGATTTGACTCCCAACACCTAGCATTCATCGTTTACGGCGTGGACTACCAGGGTATCTAATCCTGTTTGCTCCCCACGCTTTCGTACCTGAGCGTCAGTAAAAGTCCAGAAAGTCGCCTTCGCCACCGGTATTCCTCCTAATATCTACGCATTTCACCGCTACACTAGGAATTCCACTTTCCTCTCCTTCACTCAAGCCTTCCAGTTTCAAGTGCTTAATGAGGTTAAGCCTCACGCTTTCACACCTGACTTAAAAGGCCGCCTACGTACCCTTTACGCCCAATAATTCCGGACAACGCTCGCCCCATACGTATTACCGCGGCTGCTGGCACGTATTTAGCCGGGGCTTCCTCCTATGATACCGTCATTATCTTCTCATAGGACAGAGCTTTACGATTCGAAAACCTTCTTCGCTCACGCGGCGTCGCTGCATCAGGGTTCCCCCCATTGTGCAATATTCCCCACTGCTGCCTCCCGTAGGAGTTTGGACCGTGTCTCAGTTCCAATGTGGCCGTTCATCCTCTCAGACCGGCTACTGATCGTCGCCTTGGTAGGCCTTTACCCTTCCAACTAGCTAATCAGACGCGAGCCCATCTTACACCGATAAATCTTTGACCCCTATACCATGCGGTACTGTGGTCTCATGCGGTATTAATCGTCGTTTCCAACGGCTATCCCCCTGTGTAAGGTAGGTTGCTCACGTGTTACTCACCCGTTCGCCACTTTCATTTTGCTTCCATTCCCGAAAGAATTTCTACAAAAATCACGTTCGACTTGCATGTGTTAAGCACGCCGCCAGCGTTCGTCCTGAGCCAGGATCAAACTCTCTATTAAAAGTTCGTCTGCTCTCGCTGACTTTTGTTACACCAAATTATTGTTTTTCTTTGTACTCTCAAAGTTTTTATCACTGTTTACTTTTCTTGGTTCGTGTCACTATCTGCGACCTTAATATTATATCACTATTATTTTTATTTGTCAACACTTTTTTAAAATTTTTCAAAAAATATTTCAAAATTTATTTTGTGTTATATTATTAAGTTTTTGCATAAGTGTTTTAATATTATACCAATATTTTTTTATATAGTCAATACTCTTTTGACATATTTTTTATCTTTATATAATAAATTTTCTTATTACAAAATCTTTTTACAAAAAAAGCTTAGTTTTTATATCTAAGCTATTTTTTGTAATATTTTATTCTTCATCTTTATCCCAATCAAAAGTTCTTTTTACAGCTTTTTTCCAACCTTTAAGTTTTTTATTTCTACTTTCTTCACTTAATGCAGGGCAAAAAGTTTTATCTTTTTTCCAAATATTCTTTATTTCGTCTGTGCTTTCCCAAAAACCTACTGCAAGTCCTGCAAGAAATGCACAGCCCATTGCTGTTGTTTCTAAGATTTTAGGCCTTGTAACTTCTGTATTTAACATATCAGATTGAAATTGTAATAAAAAGCCATTTGCACTTGCACCGCCATCAACTTTTAAGTTTTGGATTTTTATATTTGTATCTTCTTCAATACAATTAAATACATCTACACATTGATAAGCTATTGATTCAAGCATCGCCCGAATTATATGCTCCCTTTTAGTTCCTCTGGTTAGTCCGAATATAGCTCCTTTGGCATTCATATCCCAGTACGGTGCTCCCAGTCCTGTAAAAGCAGGAACAATATAAACTCCGTCAGTGTCGTCTACTAATTTTGCATATTGTTCTGAAAGACTGGCATCATAAAGAAGCCTTAATTCATCTCTAAGCCATTGTATTCCCGCTCCGGCTATAAATATACTTCCCTCTAGAGCATAAGTAACTTTTCCATTAATGCCCCACGCAATTGTAGTTAAAAGTCCATTTTTAGATTTCAAAACTTCTTTTCCTATGTTCATTAAAAGGAAAGCTCCGGTTCCATAAGTAATTTTAGCTTCAGCCTTTTCAAAACAATTCTGTCCAAAAAGAGCGGATTGTTGATCTCCAATTACAGAAGCAATAGGAATTTTAGCTCCACCAAAAGTGTATTCATCAGTGTAACCGTAAATTTCGCTTGAGTCTCTAACTTCAGGTAATATAGATTTTGGAATATCCAAAATTTTCAAAAGTTCTTCATCCCATTGTAGAGTATTTATATTAAACAACATTGTCCTTGAGGCATTTGAATAGTCGGTTATATGCACCTTTCCCCTAGTCAAATTCCAAACTATCCAAGTATCTACAGTTCCAAATAATAACTCACCATTTTCAGCCTTTTCTCTTACTCCCTCAACATTATCAAGTATCCATTTTATTTTTGTAGCAGAAAAGTAAGCATCAAGTTTTAATCCTGTTTTTTCAAAGATTAAATCTTCGTATCCATCTTTTCTTATTTGTTCACAAATTTCAGCAGTTCTTCTACATTGCCAAACAATTGCATTATATACAGGCTTTCCTGTGGCTTTTTCCCAGACAATTGTAGTTTCTCTTTGATTTGTAATTCCTATAGCTTTTACTTCTGTCGGTCTTACGAAATTTCTTTCTAAAACCTCTCTACAAACCCCTGATTGAGTTGCCCAGATATCCATAGCATCATGTTCTACCCAACCAGCTTTTGGAAAAATTTGCTTGAACTCTTTTTGAGATACGCCCTTTATATTTCCATTATGGTCAAATAAAATCGCTCTTGAGCTTGTAGTTCCTTGATCTAATGCTAAAATGTATCCGTCCATAAAACCTCCTAAGCTCTTATATCTATATTTAATATCCATTTATTATTAATAAATGCAAGTATAAATTGCAATACACAAAGCAATACCGCTATAAGTGCTAATACCAAATCTGTATATAATTCATAAATATTTGGATAAAAAAATCTATAAACATAAGTAAATAATATAATTACAAAAGAGTAAACATATCTATAGAAAGTTTTATTTACACCTTTTCCTTTCTTCATAGAAATATTTTTATATAGCAAAGCTAAAAAAGTCGCAAGTTCTATAATAAAAATGATTGAAAAATATACTACTATCAAATGTAAAATTGTATTTAATTCATAGATATTTATAATTAGTTCTGCATACACAAATTCATATATAATAAATAATATAAAATAAACTAAGCTATATATTATACAACTCAAATATATTATTTTTGCTATTTTCTTTCTACTAAGTCCATTTATAAAAAGTTGATTAACTATATTTTTTCTCGAAAAAATTAAAGTCAAAAAACTTGCAATCAAAATAGACATAAAAACTTCTGTAGTCAAAAATATTTCAAGATTTAAAAACTTGGAGATTCCCAAAAACACAAATTCACTCAAAACCGAAAATAAAATCGCAATCAAGAAAGTATCAAATAATGATTTTAAAGAAAATTTTAATCCACTTCTCATTTTAATGACCCCCTTCAGATGCAGTTATTGCCTCATAAATTTCTTTTAAAGGTACAGTTCTACTTCCATGCGCTCTTATCTCGTCCTCATCTTTCGCTAAAATATAGGCAATTTTTAGCTTGGAGAAATTTTTAAGATTTCTAATAGCCAAAACATTTCTGTCTTTAACTACCGCGCTAATTAAATCAACCGAACCGGAAACGGAATAAACCATTTTTTCCAGTTTTTCCCTACTTTCAAAAAGTACTACCTTTTTGTCCTTAATAATAATTATATAGTCAAGATAATCAAAAAAATAATTTACATTTTTACTATGAATAATCGGAGTATATCCCTTTCTTCTATAATTTCCCATCAGAATATCACTTAATTTTCTAATATCCAAACTTGAAAGTCCAATTTCCGGCTTATTAAAAAGAAGATATTTTTTATTCATACAAATAGTAACTATTGTTTTAAAAACTGTGCAATTTTGAACATTTTCTTCAGCTTTGAACTTCTTATCCAAATCTAATTTAAAAGACTCACAAAGCTCTAATGCATAAGGTAAATCGAAATCTGAATTAAAATCAGCTATATTTTTTAAAACCTGTCTTAAGGTATATCCCTCATAAAACTCCATCTTCGGACACATATAAATTAAATCTCTTGCATCTTCAGGAGCTTTTTCATCAATTAGAACAATTCCATCTTCTTTAAAAGTATAATTGCATAGTATATTAAAAATTGTAGTTCCACCCGAGTTAATTCTACCTAAAATCCCGTATGTTTTTCCCTCTTCAATCTCTAAATTAAAATCTTCAATCGCAACAAATTTTCCATAATTTTTCTTTAAATTCTTAATTTCAATCATCTTATATTTCCTCAATAATATCTAAAATAATACTCTTAACAACCTTTGCTGACTCCAAAACAAAAGTCTCAAAGTCACAGTCAGCTTCTTCATTTGCATTATCGGATATTGAACGTAGCGCTAAATACCCAACATTATTTAAGTGACAAGTGTGTACTATTGAACAACTTTCCATTTCACAGCAAAGGGAATCAAAATTTTCTTTTATCCTATCTTTAATTTCCTTTTTAGCTACAAAAATATCTCCTGTCGCAATAATTCCTTTAAAAATCCTGTTTTCAGATAAGACCTTTTTAGCCTTTTCATAAGAAATATCTACCAGTTTTTTATCAGCAATAAATTTAACATCACGAAGAGCAGGAATTTGTCCCATTACATAGCCGGCTTCAGTACAATCAAAATCGTGATAAAAATATTCTGTTCCTATAACTAAGTCACCAATCTTTACATTATCATCAGTAGAACCGGCAACTCCTATATTGATAATAATCTCAGGAGAAAAGTTGTCTATCATACTTTGAGTATAAATCGCAGAATTAACCTTGCCAACTCCACAAATACCAAGTACAACTTCCTTGTTAGAAATATTTGCAAGATAAAAAGTAAAACAACCCCTTGTTACTTTTTTTGTTTCAATTTTATCTATAATTTCCATTAGCTCTTCATCAAGAGCACTTATAATACCTATCATACAACCACCCCTATATTTTTTATTTATAAAAGATTTCAAAGAAGAAATCCAATTTAAATATATTTTACTTTTAAAATTTATAAAAAAACAAAAAAATTTTTTAAACTTAAAATTTTTTTAATTTTATTTAAGGTTTCTATGGCAAAATATATATATCTTAACCAAGAGAAAAAATATTTTTGAAATTAGTCTTATTATTTTTATAAGCTAATTAATTCATACTTAACATAATTCCCCAAAAAATGTAAAAGTATGCGGGCATAAAACCCATTACACAAATCCCTTTTTAATAATTAAGTGTAAAAAAATCTTTGCTTCAAAAGTAAAGATACTAAACTAAAAGTAATATAATTGATTATAATTAGATTTACTATATTAAAATGTAAGTCTAATTATAATCGTGATTTACTTAAAATATTTTTTATAATTCCTTACGAAATTATGACTTAATAAAAATATCTTTAATAATACTTAAAGATGTATTTATTGAGACATAATTTTTTTATTTTTAACAAAACACTAGAATCCCAATCTTATTTCTAATTATTTTTTAAGGATGGTTGCGATGAAATATTTATAGATTAAAACTTTGTTTTTTTACCTTTATTATATCATAATCCTCTTTACAACATTTTTTTGTTGTTGATTGTGATGAAATTAATATATATTTTAAACTGTGTTTAAATCTTTTTTATTATACCATAATTCCTTTTTGATTATTTTTTATGGTAATTATGGTGAAATAAAGGTGTCTTTATCATAATTCATAAAGACACCTTTATTATATCACACCCTAACATTATAAAAAAGGGAGTTTTCCCCGTTTTTCAAAGTTTTCTAAAAATTTTTATAAGAACCCCACCCTTCCACGATGCTTCGCATCGGGTGGGTTCCCGGGAACCTTGTTGTTTCACAAAAAAAGTGTGGAAATCTTCCACACTTTTTATATTTTTAATTATTTCTATTTATCTACTTCCGGTGATTCTTTAGTTAATTCTATATCAGAGTTTCTGAAAGGAGCTACTCCTTCTTTAGGTAATGAAATATCATATTTCTTAACTCTGTTGTTTACAAATGATTTAGTTGTACTTGAGAATGTAGGAATTACTATAGCTTGTTCAGTAACTAAATACTTACTTAAGTCAGTGTAATGTTTTAATCTAACTTTAGGATCAGTATTGTCAAGAGTTACGATGTCAGCTAATAATTTATCTAATTCCGGAGAAGTAAATCTTTGGAAGTTGAATTGTTCATGTTTTCCGTAGAAACCACTTGGGTCAGGGTTTGAACCTGTGTTCCAACCACCTTGGTAAACATCTATTTCAGGGTCATCAGCACCAAGTTTTTCGTAGAAATTGTTAAATTCAATTAATCTTCCAGTTACAAGTTGAACATCAAGTCCTATTGCTTTCCATTGTTGTATATAGAATGAAACAGTAGGTTCTTGAGTAGCTCCACCTTGCATTGCAGCAAAGTTAATCTTTAATGGTTTACCATTTTTATCTTCTCTTATTCCGTCACCATTAGTATCTTTGTATCCAGCTTCATCAAGAAGTTTTTTAGCTTCTTCTAAATTGTATTTAATTCCTTCAAAGTCTTTATCATAAATTGTTGAGAACATTGGTGGAATTATTTGATATAGAGGAACACTTAAACCTTGTTGTAATTTTTTGTTTACAGTATCTCTATCAACAGCCATAGCCATTGCTTTTCTTAAATTCTTATCAGCCATTTTTGCATTAGGATCAGTTACAACTTCACCTTTTTCTTTATCGTACTTACCTAATTTGAATGAGATATAGCTATATCCACCAGTATAGTTACTAGCGATTTTACCATTCTTTAAAGCTTTGAATTTTTCATATAAATCTGAACCGAATGTATCAATGATATCATATTCTCCGGATTTAGCTGCAGCAACAACTTGTGCAGATGGAACTAATTTAATTTCCATTCTTGGAGTCTTTGGCTTACCAAATGCATAGTGTGGGTTAGCTTCTGCTATAACTTGTTGTCCAGGAACAATTTCTTTAATTACATAAGCACCACATGATAATGGATGTTTTCTTGTAGCATCATGTGATTCTTGTTCTTTAACAGGAATGTCTTTATAAACATGATCCGGTACAGGATTGTAAGGAATTCCCTTACCCCAGTAAATTGAATGGTCAAATTCTTTAAAGTTAATTTCTAAAGTCTTATCAGTTAGAACTTTAACACCTGAAACTGTATCAGATTTTCCTTCGTGGTATTCTTTCATACCTACAACATTAAGGTAATCCCCACCAAAACGAACACCTTCATAATCTTTATGTCCAATTATTAAATAATATCTTAAAAAGTCTTTTGCAGTAACAGGAACTCCATCACTCCAAGTAGCTTTTTCATGAATTGTAATGATTGCTTTCTTTTCTTCCGGTTTAAATTCAACTTTACCTAAACCTGTATTTCCTAATTTTTGATCAGGGTCTCCATCAAAGAAGCCACCCATTCCAACCCAGTTCATAATACCCATATCAAAACTGTCTTGAGCGAATGCTTCGTGAAATACCCCTTTAAAAGGTGATTCCCCAATTATACCAACTTTTAAAGTTCCATTTTCAATAGCCTTTCCTTCATTTTCAACTACTGGATTTGGTTTAAATCCTGCATCTTCTTTCTTTCCGCTGTCTTGTCCGCCTTTATTACCCTTAGCACCACAGCCTGAAAGTATCATCAAACTCGCTAAAGCTAATGCTGTTAACTTTGACGCTTTTTTCATCTTAAGTCCTCCTTGAGAAAAAAATTAATATTTTTCAAGATAAATCGTTTTCTAATAAGCATATCCCCAAAAATCCCTTTAAAATCCGAGAAAATGCAATTTCATCTGAGTAAAACCCATTTTCAAAGAAACATATCTTATCTTTACATTAAAGATTATAGCATAAGAGATATTAAAATAAAATATTTTTTTAGATAAATTAAAAAATAATCATTGTTTCGATATTAACTAAAGTGTTATCACTTAAATTAATTATTTAAGTTTTTGTTTTAAGCAAAAAAAATTCTTTGAGTAATAATGGCTTGTTTTCAACTTTAAAAACATTTACATACGGTTTTATAAATAATTTTATATAATTTATAACAAAAAAAATATTGCTTTTTCATTTTTTAAAAAAAGTTACAATTTTTTAATAATTTATACATTTTGTTATTTGAATCAAGATTTAGATACATAACCAAAAAAAGAAACCACTTTCGTGGTTTCTTAAATACTAATTTAATTATTATTTAATAGGTTCAGTAGCTGTTAATTCAACATCAAATAGACCGAAATCAGAACCAGGAGTTATATCCCATTTCTTAACTCTGTTATTTACAGCAACTATACCTTTTCTAAATAGAGTTGGTACAACCGGAACATTTTCAAACATATAGTTTGCAAATTCTTTGTATGCTTTTGATCTGTATTCTTCATCTACTGCTTTAATAGAATTAATCTTATTTAATATAGCATCTAGTTCAGGAGTTGCAAATCTTGAGAAGTTAAATTGAGCTTTTCTTCCGTAAAGGCCTGTTGGGTTAGGGTTAGATCCAGTTCCCCAAGCTGCTTGATAAACATCAATTTCAGGATCGTCAGCTTGTACTTTGTCATAGAATGAGTTAAATTCTATAAGTCTTCCTGTTGTAAGTTCAACATCTAAACCAATTTGTTTCCATTGTTGGATATAGTATTGAGCTATAGGTTCAGCAATAGCTCCACCTGACATTGAAGCAAATTTAATCTTAAATGGTTTACCATTTTTATCTTCTCTTATTCCATCACCATTAGTATCTTTGTATCCTGCTTCATCAAGAAGTTTCTTAGCTTTTTCTAAATCATAAGTATATCCTTTTAAATCTTTATCATAAAAATCTTTAAATGCAGGAATCATAAGTTGTGTTGCATTTCTTCTTAAACCTTCATAGAACTTTTCACCAACTTGGTTATTGTCTATAGCATAAGCCATAGCTTGACGTAATTTAACATCTGCCATTTTAGCATTTGGATCCATTACAGCTTCGCCTTTTTCTTTATCCCATTTACCAAGTTTAAATCCTATATAAGTATAAGATAACTCATCTTTAATACCTATTTTAACATTCTTTAATGCTTTAACTTTACTATAAAGGTCTGAGTTTAAACCAACAGTTAAGTCGTATTCACCAGATTGTAAAGCTGCAACGATTTGAGCTGATGGAACAATCTTCCAAATAACAGTTTTAACTTTTGGAGCACCCTTGTAGTAATGTGGGTTAGCTTCAAATACAACTTGTTGTCCAGGAACTATTTCTTTAATATAGTATGGTCCAGGTGATAATGGATTCTTTCTAGTTACGTCATGAGCTTCTTGTTCCTTAATAGGAATGTCTTTTAATTTATGACTTGGAACCGGTTCAAAAGGAATTCCACCACCCCAAAGGATACCAGGATTGAATTCTTTGAAGTTAATTTCAAATTTTTTATCACTTATAGTTTTGAAACCTGAAATTTCTTTAGTTTCACCTTTGTGATATTCTTCTATACCAACAACATTTGCAATATCGTCATCATAACGTACACCTGTATAGTCTTTATGAGCTACAATTTTATAATATTCTAAAAAGTCAGCAGAAGTAACAGGAGTACCGTCATTCCAAGTATATTTTTCATGAATAGTTACGATAGCTTTCTTTTCTTCCGGTTTAAATTCAATATCTGCCGCACCGCCTTTTACCAACTTATAGCTGGAATCAACTTTGAATGTTCCATTTGTGGAATATCCCAAAATTTCCATATCAGGATTACCGCTTGCAAAAGCTTGGTGGAAAATACCTGTAAATGGAGAGTCGCTGATATAAGCAATTTTAAGTGTAGCATTATCAACCGCTTTTCCTTCGTTTTCGATAACTAAATTATCTTGAACTCCGGATTCTTTCTTTGTGTTGTCTTTCTTTCCACTATTACCGCCGCTACAAGCGGAGAATAAAAATGTTGTTGCTAATAATAAAGCAACGATTTTTGATGATTTCTTCATATTTAAATCCCCCTTTATGTATTTGCACGAAGCATAATCGTATCGTGAAAGATTAGTTACGTTACTAGCCGTTCACTTCATTGTGTTAGATAAAAAATACAAAATTAAGAAGTGTCCCTTCCACTTCCTTTCTCGTTTTTCTACTTAACTTTATCATATTATACTATATAAAAAACCTTTTTGCAATACCTTTTTGTTAAAAATTGTATTTTTTTTCAATTTTATTTTTAATTATTAATTAAAAAGCTGTAAAATCCTAGCGAATTTATTATTACTAAAATTTTAATAAAATTTATTAAGAAAATATTTTCATTATAAGAAAACGTATGTATATTTTTAAAATAACAGCCATCAGCACAGCAAGTATTTTTTTTACTTGATTTTTTTAGTTAATTTCACTTAATCAAATAATAAGAACCCCACCCTTCCACGATGCTTCACATCGGGTGGGTGCCCGGGAACCTTGTTGCTTCGCTATAAAAACCCCACCCTTCCTCGATGCTTCGCATCGGGTGGGTACCCGGGAACCCTGTTGCTTCGCTATAAAAACCCCACCCTTCCTCGATGCTTCCCATCGGGTGGGTACCCGGGAACCTTGTTGCTTCGCTATAAAAACCACACCCTTCCTCGATGCTTCCCATCGTGGAAGGGAGGGCGTTCTTCTTTTTCTATTTAATCTCTTTTAAATCGGCAATTTTATTTAATTTACTTTTAATAGTTGAGCTATCCATCGCTGTTCTGAATATTTTTTCACTTTCAACATTTATAATCTTTCTTGTGGTATTTTCATTTTTGCTGTATTCATTTATTATAAAGCTCTTTTCTTCTCCATTAACTTTATATTTTACTACTATCTCTCCAGCACTTGGCATTCCTTCAAGGATAACTTTCTTTGCTCCTGTAATATTTAAGTTAGTCTTTAAAGTGTTCAAATCAACTTCAACAAAATCCTTAACATTTTTAGTATCTACATTAACCATTGGCAAAACATCATCACAATCTCCATTACCGGAACCCCTACGACCTGCTATTAGTAATTTTTCAATATCTGTAGTAGTATAATTCAATGTTTTTAAATTCATCTTTGGAATTTCAATTATTTCGTCATTTACATCTTTGATAGTAAATTCAGCAAATTGATTAAGTATGCTTTTAAAAAAACTTCCTGAAAATAAATTTTTATTATATACATTGTAAGTCAATTCTTTTTTCAATAATTTATTATCTTCGTTTCCCTTTGCCGTTCCCATAATTTCAATTGGATTTTTAACTTCTAAAACAATTTTAGTCTTATCTTCTTTTTTAGGTGAACCTATAAATTTACTATACATTACTGAATTATCAATAAATTTACTTATATAATCAAATCTTGAATTTTTTTCATTGTCTATTCTTCTTGTAATAATATCAATCTTATTTTCATTTTTTTCATCAAAATTAGCTTCATTTTCAAAATATTTATCTTTATATGTTACAGTTATACGATTAAAATTGTCTTTACTGTTCTTAATTTCTACATTATAACCCTCATACTTACTTAAATCTATATATTTTATTTCCCTTTCAGTTTTCAAAATTTCTTTATAGCTATAAGTCAACTTTTTATCGACTTCTTCATCAACCTTTTTTTGAACTTCACAGACCATTTTATAAGAACCTGTAAAACCAATTGCAATTAAGGAAAAAGAAGTAATTGTCAAAACTTTAAGTTTAAAATATTTTCCTCTCATATTAGTCCTCCTTTGTTTTTTGTCCATAAACTCTTGAGTACATAAATTTTATTTTAATCCAGTCATTATATTTCAATACCAATCTATAAATGGCTAGGGAGTAGTATTTAATTAATATACTCATAGCTATAAAAAGCCCAATCGCAAGCATTATCGGAAATACTATCCACAAAAAACTAAGTGATAGTGTTGATAGTGCCGTTAAAGTGATTGGAGTTAAGAAAAATGCAAGTCCAACTCCAAATATAGTTATTCCTACAAAGAAAAACCAAATTCCACCTAGAATTATGAAAATTATAGCGAATAATAGAGAAATTAATATAAGGAAAAACATTCCCTTTGAAAAGAAGAATACTAAAATCAGATTGATAACAGCCATAAAGAAAGCTAAATCAAATCCAATTTCTAAAATATCACTAACTCCTCTAAAAGCCAAAGCAAAGTAGAATAGTATAATCAAAATATTAACTAAGCTTAAAAATTTTCCTGACTTTGTTTGTACTCCTTTATTTGTCCTAACTAAAAATGACATTGAAATTATATATATTCCTAGCATTTCTGTAAAACCCACTAAAAATCTTAAGCCCAAAACCATCTCTATAACGGAAAATATGGCAAGGAACATAAATGCAAATATTCCATATTTTTCAATTATTTTATCACATTTATTTTCCATTATTTCAATTTCACCACTTAAATACCTGTCTGAAAGTCCTTTTTCAAACCATCCGTCAAACTTTTTGCTTATATTTGTAAAAAATCCTTCTTTCTTTAAAACATTTCTCTCTTCAGCTCTAAGATCTTGAACGATTTTTTTGGGAGAACCAAGTTCTAAAATTATTTCTTGTTCAGTTTTTCCATCCAGTTTCCCATTTAAAAAGTATTCTTCATAATCTCTTAAAATATCCAAGCTCTCCTCTTCTGAATAAATTTCTAAAAGGTAATCCTTTAAGACATCCAAATATTCTACTTTATTTATCATTATTTTCACCTCTCTTCAAAATACTATCCATTCCATTTTTCAATTTTTCCCATAATTCCAACTGATTTTTATAATGTTCCATTCCGGAAACTGTAATTCTGTAATACTTTCTTGCGGGTCCCTCATTTGACTCAACAATATAGGTTTCAAAAAAACCTTCTTTGCTTAGTCGCCTGAGTATTGGATATATAGTTCCTTCACTTACTTCAACAGATTTCGAAATGCTTTGAACAATTTCATATCCATACATATCTTTCTCCATTAAAAAGCTCAAGACACAAAGATCCAAAAGTCCTTTTTTTATTTGAGTATCCATTTTTACCTCCTTTATTAAATTTTATGTTAAAATTTTTGACTATCAAATTTTTATAATTTTAGTTTATAAATAGAAAATTTATATTTTCCTATTCCTTATATATATTCTATCACACTACTATATATTACACAATACCTTTTATTATATTTTTTACATTTTTTAATATTTTTTATATTTTTAAAAAATTTTTATGTTTTTTTCGTGTTTTATTTAGAGAAACTAAACCTTTGTTGATTTTCTCGGCAATAAGTGATAGAATTAAATTAATAAAATAATTATATATAGAGATTTTACTTTAATGTTTTGACTTAAAAATTTGAAAATACATTTTAATATAATTTCTTTTAAACTTTATTTAAGGTTATTGTAATAAAATGGGTATGTTAATAAAGCATATAAATTTCATTTTATTTATTTTTACAAAAAAACTTATCTTAAACGGATAAGTAGTATGAATTAATAAATTTGATTATATAATAATTCTGTATGGGAGGTGTTATAATGAAACTTTTTTTCGAATATCCCAATTGTACAACTTGTAAAAGGGCAAAGAAATTCCTAAAAGAAAACGGAATTGAGTTTGAAGAAGTAAGCCTTAAAGATAAAACTCCAACTAAAGCTCAAATTAAAGCTGTTCAAGGTCGGATGGGACTAAAAAGACTTTTTAATACAAGCGGTAAGACTTATAGAGATTTGAATTTAAAAGAAAATTTTGAAGATCTTTCTGCTGATGAAGCTATTAAGTTATTAGTAAAAGATGGTTCTCTTGTAAAAAGACCTGTCTTAATTGACGAAGAAAACAAAATTTTCCTTATAGGTTTTAAGGAAAATGACTGGAATGTTTTAATTGAAAAATAAGATATGAAGGAGTAAGAAAATGGAGCAACAATATTCATTAGTTGAAATTTATCCATCTTATGATAGTGATGAATTTCAAAATGATTTCAAAAAAATAGACACTTTGCTAACTGATTTAGGAAAACTTAATTTAGAAGATAATTTAGAAAGTGTTAAAGCAGTTATAAAAATTTTGGAAGAAGTTAATACTACAATTTATAGAGTTTTTTCATTTATTGAACTTAATCAAGCTATAAATACAACTGATGAAAAATCAACTTATTATAGCAATAATTTGAATGCAAAACTTTCAAATTACGCAAAGACTTTTACAAAAGTTGATAAATTCCTTGGTTCAATCACTGTTGATATTACAAAAGATGAATATTTAAAAGAATATGAATTCTTCTTTAAGAATAAAAAACAAGCTTTAAAACATGTATTACCTGAAGATATTGAAGAAGTTATCGCAAAGATGAAACTTTCAAGCTCAAATGCTTGGGAATTTATGTTTAATTTCTTAACATCAAAGGCATCAATCGAATTTAGAGGAGAAGAAAAAACTTTAAGTGAAATTAGAAACTTAGCTTATTCTTCCGATGCAGAAACAAGAAAAGAAGCATTTTATAGTGAATTGAAACTTTATGACAGCATAAAGGATTCTATCGCTTTTTCATTAAATAATATCAAACAAGAAGTTAATACAACTTCAAAGATGAGAGGTTTTGAAACTGCACTTGATGAATCTTTAGAAAATGCAAGATTAAAGAGAGAAACTTTAAATGCTCTTTGGTCAAGTATTGACGATTACCTACCTCATTTTAGAAAATACTTTAAACATAAAGCTAAACTTCTAGGATATGAAGGCGGTTTGAAATTCTATGACCTTTTTGCAAGTATTGGAGAAAGTGATAGAACTTTCACAGTTGAAGAAGCTCAAGAATTTTTATTAAAGCATTTTGCGACTTTCTCAGATGATATGGTAAAAATGGTTAAAGATGCTTTTGAAAACAATTATGTTGACTACTTCCCTAAAAAAGGAAAAGTTGGCGGAGCTTTCTGTAGTAATCTTCCATTTATAAAACAATCAAGAGTAATGATGAATTTTGACGGAAGTCTTTCTTCTGTTTTAACTCTTGCTCATGAGTTAGGTCATGCTTATCATGGACTTCATGTTGAAAATCACCTACCTTTAAATTGGGATTATCCAATGCCTGTTGCTGAAACAGCATCAATTTTCAATGAAAACTTAATTATGTCTGCAGCCTTAAACGAAGCGTCAGAAAAGGACAAAATTACTTTAATGGAATCTCAAATTTCTGACTGTGCTCAAATAACTGTTGACATCTATTCAAGATTTTTATTTGAAAAAGAAGTTTTTGAAAGAAAACTCGACCACTTTATGATGACTGAAGAACTTGAAGAAATTATGAGAAATGCTCAAAAACAAACTTATGGAGATGGACTTGATCCTGAAACTTACCATCCATTTATGTGGGCTTGTAAACCTCATTACTATTCAGCAGGTTTCTCATTCTACAATTATCCTTACTCATTTGGTGGACTTTTCTCAAGAGGACTTTATGCAATCTATAAAGAAAATCCAAATGGCTTTGTAGAAAAATATCAAGAGCTTTTAAAAGCGACTACAATTAATAATTGTGAAGATGTTGCAAAAGTTATGAATATCGATTTAACTAAAAAAGATTTCTGGTTAAAATCATTAGAAAGCATAAAAGAAGAAATAGACGAATTTATAGAATTGACAAGTAAATAGTTAAAATATTAATGGCGATTTTTTAATTGCCATTTTTTACGTCTAAAAACATTATTAATATACTCTTTTTTTATTTAAAGTGTTGACAATGAGAACTCCCTATGCTACAATATGTTAAACAGTCGGACATTAATACAAAAAAAGTTTGTTCCTGTTAAAAAATATTAAGGAGGATTCTATACATGAAAGCAAAAAAACTATCATTACTTGTGCTATCTATTTTAGTACTAACAACTGGCAAAACAAATGCAATGAAAGGGGATTTAACGTATGAAGAAGGAGCTAAGCAATATAAATATACTGAAGAAGATTTAAAATCTTTAAAAAGAAAAAATGCTATGATAGAAAAAGCAATTGAGTCTGATAAGAGAAAATTAAAAGGTAATAAGATTAAACCAACTTCTTGTATTGACGGTGGAAAAATAGCAACATTACCTATAACTTGTTTCAAACAAGAAAGATCTTATTGGTGTGGTCCTGCAACTGTAAAACAAGTATTGAATTTTGCAAATGGTTATTCATATTCTCAAAGTTATTATGCAAGAGCTTTGGGTACAACAACTGATGGAAGTGATATGACTGTCATAGCAAGGTATTTGGATAGAAATGTTAAGTTTAAATATGATTATTCTGATATTGGTAGTTTTTCTACTTGGATATATAGAATAAAACACGGAATAAATTATAATATGCCTGTAGTTTTAGATATAAACACTAAGAAAATTAAATATTGGCCTTATAGAACTTCTGGTCATTTTATAAATACAAGTGGATATAATGATTGTAATAGAAAAGTTAGAATTACTGATCCTTATGGTCCAGGTTTAGGAAACAGATGGTATGATTATAACAGTTTATATAAAGTTAATTACGACCATTTTAGACGTGCTATGATATGGTAGGAATTTTTATGAAAGCTAAAAAACTATTTATCTGTTTATTTGTATTTTCTCTATTTTTAACTTCCTGCTCCTCTAAGACAAAGGATGATTCAAATGTTGAAACTGCTAAGGAAGAAGAGAAAACTATAGAAAACGTTACTTTTGATGAAGAAATAAAAAATGTGGAAATTCCAAAGAATGCCACCGAATTTCGTTTTTTAAATTACAATCCGGATAATGACAAACTTTATTATACCTATACAAGTGAAGGTAATACAGTTTATGTTTCTAAAAATTTAAAAGATAATACCACAGATATAATTTACGAAATTAAAGGCAATGAAAAAGAAAATGTGTTTGCCATCGCAAAAGACGGAATTATAGATGAAACATTATTTATAGTAAAGGTCAATAACAAAAATGTAGCAAACAACAAAAGAAATAGCAAAAACGAAAAAGAAGTTTTTGAATATAATTTTATCGTTGTAGATAAAGATAAAAAAATTCAAAAATACTTTAATGAAGATGAAGTCTCAATGTCAGGTGATAATCAATGGTATAACAAAATTCCTTCCGTTACCATTAACGGACGTAATTTAATTTTAACTTGTGAAAATAATGTCGGAAAAGATACTCTTAAATCCTATCTTTTAAAGTTTAATATTGACGATGCAAGTTTGAGATTACTTAAAGAAGAGGAGTTAAGCACAGAAAACGATAAGCTAAATGGTAACTATATTATGTTTGCAGGCGGTCTTGAAAATGAAATATATTACCAAGTTATAAACTATCAAAATGATGATAAAATGGAGAAAGGTTCTGCTGATATTTTTAAACTTATATCTGAAAATGAATCTAAAAAAGTTTTAGAGTTGGGTAAAGTAAAAACTCCTGAGAATGTAAAAAACAGGAAAGTATTATTTATTTCAGGAGATGATAAATTATTATTTACAAGTGACTATGTAATAGAAGCATCAAACTACAATACAGGAAGAGTTTTTAATTTAAAAACTATGGAAAACTCAGAAATTCCTAATGTTGAAAGTGCACATGACCTTACAGATGCTTATAAAATAAATAATTTATACTTGTTAGATAACAATGACAATATCTATGTTTATAATAGTGAAGGAAAATTACTACTTCAAAAGAAATACGAAGATAAAGAAAAAGTCGTTTCTAAAATATCAGTTACTAAGGACTATATTTCTTACCTGGTTAGAGAAAATGAAAATTCTGAAAAAGGAGAACTTCATATGCTCAAACTTAAAGGAAAATAGAATTAACATTTAACAAAAATGGTATCCTTTTATATTTATCTAAAATGAATTGACAAGTAAATAGTTAATGGCGATTTTTTAATCGCCATTTTTTGTTTAATTTTTTATTATAACTATATCCTTTTTTAAATAAAGTATTGACTTCATTGTTTTATTGTGATAAGCTATAGACAATAGAAGAGTTTAGTTAAAAAATGTTTTAAATAAATAAAGGAGTTGCTTTATGAAATTTAGAAAATTATTTATTTGTTTATTTTCTTTTTCCCTTTTTCTAACTTCCTGCTCACCTACACCAAAGGATAAATCCAATGTTGAAAATAAGGAAGAAGTTAAAAACAAAGAAGAAGCTGAAAAGGAAACTGTAGATAAAATATCTTTTGAAAAAGAGATTAAAAAAGTTGAACTTCCACAAAAAATTTCTGATTTGCGTTTTTTAAATTATAATCCGGAAAATAATAAATTATATTTTAATTATACAATTGATAATAATTTAGTTTATGCATCTAAAAATTTAAAAGATGGAACTACCGATATACTTTATGAAATTAAAGGTAAAGAAAAAGAAAGAATGTTCGGTATTGCAATAGATGGTGTTATTGATGAAAAATTATTCATAGTAAAGGTCAATCACAAAAATATTGAAAATAAAGAGAAAGATATTGAAGAGACACTTTTTGAATACAATTTTATCGTTGTAGATAAAAACAAAAATATTCAAAAATATTTTAATGAAGATGAAGATTTAATGTCAGGCGATAATCAAGCATATACAATAAGTCCATCAGTTAGTGTTGATGGTCATAATTTAATTTTAACTTGTGAAAATATGATTAATAATGATATACTAAAAAGCTATCTACTAAAATTCAATATTGACGATGGACAGTTAACTTTACTTAAAGAAGAAGAATTAAGTATCAAAAATGATAAGTATAATGGTAAGTATATTATGTTTGCCGGTAGTTTTGAAAACAATCTGTATTACCAAGTGGTAACTTACAATAACGAAGATAGCCTTGCAGAAGGATCTTCAGATATATACAAATACATATCTGAAAAAGAATCTAAAAAAATTTTAGAATTGAATAAGATAAATGCTCCAACAGAAGTAAAAAACAGAAAAGCTGCTTTCGTTTCAGGAGATAATAAGTTATTATTTATAAGTGAATTTTTAATGGTTGAATCTACTTACAATACCGGTAAAGTTTTCAATTTAGAAACTATGTCAAGTACAGAAATTCCAAATATCGAAAGTCCATATGATATTACTGATATCTATAGAATAAAAGATTTATATATATTAAACAACAATAGGAGTATATATGCTTATAATAGCGATGCAAAATTGTTACTTCAAATAAATTATCAATACAAAGAAAAAATTATATCTAAAATGGCCGTTACGAACGATATTATTTCTTATTTATTTAGTGATAATTTAGAATCAAAAGAAGCAGAACTTCATATAATTAAACTTAAACGAAATTAGAATTTGATTTTTGTAGAATTTAACTTTGTAGCTTTATTATGTTATTATAATTGCACAGTGATATCAATCGGAGGGCTTATGAATAAAAAAACAATAAAGATACTTCTTTTAATCTGGTTATTATTAATACCGTATATAACAAATATTTTGATGTATATGCAGTTTAATGGTCATTATTTAGATTTTGGATATACATTCCTAATATATCTTTCAATGTTAATTACGATATTAATTTTATATTATGAAGTATCCAAGAAAAAGTAAAGTATTTTTTAAAAACGATTAAAATTTATTATATAAAAATATTACTCAATAGAAAAAACAAAGGGCATTTCAAACGAAATGCCCTTTAAATTGCACTGAATATTATATTTTTTTAATTTTCTCTTAACCCGTTCGGAATTATAATTTCTTTTAGTAATTTTTCCTCTTCTTTTATTCTAACATACATCACAAAAATGTATAGAGGAGAAATTACTAAAGCCGTATATAAAGCGTGACAAAGCAATGCAAGCCCTGTCAATTCGGGTAAAATATTTAAAAAATAATTAGGATGTTTTACATTTACAAACAACCAGTGATTGACAAACTTATGGTCATTTAAAATCATAAGTTTAACTGTCCAAATATCTTTTAACAATCTTGTAACTGTGTAAAGCATAAAGATTGAAAAGATTATCAGAAGCAAACCAATAAAACTGATTTTATCAAATTTTGGTTTTCTAATAATCGCCTCGATAAGACAAAATAAATAAAATAATATATGTAAGATAGTAATTCTTTTAGAATTTTCTACTCCATATTCTCTCCCGCCGTCTTTTAGTATTTTTTTCTCGTTTTTAATTGAAATCTTGAGAAAAAATAATCTAATTATAAAAACAGCTATAACAATAGCATAAATCATATAACTCATATTACCCCCAAATAATTGTTATATAATATTCAATGCAATCAAAAACATTTTAACATAAATTTAAACTTTTTGCCACCTGTGTTATTCGATAGTAATACAATTACTTCGTAAGGTTTACTTTTGTTTATAGGCAAACAAAAATAAATCTTACATAACTTATATATCATAGATATAAGTTATATTAATCTCGCGATTTTATACACAAATAAAAGAAGTTCTAATCTATACTATTCAAGTTTTTATCTTAAACATATCAACCATGAGTAGTAAATTCATTATCATAGAGCTTTATGAGATCTCTCGACTACGCTCGAGATGACGTAAAAAGGAAAATTTTTCGTTTAAGAGCTAAACGTTAATTGAAGATAAACTTACGAAATAAATTAAAATTATATAAAAAATGAAATAATTCACGTCATAGAGCTATGCAAAAAAATATCTCTTAACACGTCATCTCGAGCGGAATGAATAAAGTGAATGAAGTGAATCTAGACCTAACTTTTGTTGTTTATTCATAAACAACAAAAAGTAGGTCTGACGCAAAGATTGTTCAAATCTTTGATTTGAGTACAATCGACTGTGGAAATCTCCTACTTTTGCTTTAGCAAAAGTAAATGTATCGTAAATACATCCCAGACTGATGACAAAGTATCAACGAGCAATTGTTGACACTTTTTTAACGGAGAAAAAGAGAATAAGTAATATAATAATTAGACTATAGTCAAATAATTTAATAAAAACATACAAATTAAAAGGTTGAGGATTTTTACTCCCCAACCTTAGTTACTGAACTTTATTTTTTAGTTTCTTTTTGCAATTCCCGGTGTAGTCATTGAGAATACATCTAAGATATTGTCAATTTCTTCTTCAGTCATAATCTTTTCTGAGATTAAAACTGCCTTTACAGGTAAATTCTTTTCAATAGCTTTATGAATTACTTCAACTGATTTTTCATATCCGATATGTGGAGCGAAAGCTGTTACGATTCCGTAGCTATTGTGAACCATATTCTTAGTTCTTTCTGCATTTGCAGTAATTCCTAAAATACAGTTATGAACAAATGTATTTGCCGCTTTACCGATTGTTTCAACTGATTCAAATAAGTTGTAGAAAATAACCGGTTCAAAAGCATTTAGTTCTAATTGTCCTGCTTCTGCAGCCATTGTAACTGCAAAGTCATTTCCTGCACAGTTAAAAGCAACTTGTGAAACAACTTCTGGAATTACAGGATTTACTTTTCCCGGCATAATTGAACTTCCCGCTTGTCTTGCAGGTAAGTTGATTTCTGCAAAACCACAAGTTGGACCTGAAGACATAAGTCTTAAGTCATTAGCGATTTTAGACATACTGATTGCACAACTCTTTACAAGACCTGAAACATGAACAAAAACGTCGATATTTTGTGTTCCGTCAATTAAGTCTTCAGCTTGTACTAATTCTAAATCTGTAACTTGTGCAAGATTTTTTACAATCTTATCCATATAGCTTACATCGGCATTAAGTCCTGTACCAATTGCAGTTGCACCCATATTTACAGTTTTTAAAACTGTACATGCAGTTTTGAATAATTTAATATTTCTGGAAATTCCTGTTGCATAAGCTCTGAATTCTTGTCCAAGTCTGATAGGAATAGCATCTTGCATTTGAGTTCTTCCCATTTTAATAACATCATCAAACTCTTCAGCTTTTACAAGTAATGCTTTTTCTAATTCATTTAAACTTTCAATTGTTTCGCCTAAAAGTCTTATAAGAGCGATTTTACCGCTTGTAGGATAAACGTCATTTGTAGATTGTCCCATATTTACATCATCATTTGGGTGGATGATTGAATAATCTCCAAGTTTTCCGCCTAAATGTTCAATAGCAATATTTGCAATTACTTCATTTGCATTCATATTATGGCTTGTTCCTGCTCCCCCTTGAATTGGGTCAACAATGAATTGATCTAAATATCTTCCCCAGATAATTTCATCACAAGCATAAACTATTGCATCTTTTTTCTTTTCGCTTAAAACTCCAGCCTCAAAGTTTGTGATAGCACAAGCTTTTTTGATTTCAGCAACTGATTTAATCATTTCAGGATTTGTTTTTCTTCTTGTAATCTTGAAGTTTTCTGTTGCTCTTTGAGTATGAATTCCATAATAAGCATTTTCCGGAATTAAACTTTCTCCAATACAATCATGTTCAACTCTGTATCCTTGTTTTGTTTCCATAATATTTTTTCTATCTCCTTTATAAAATATAATCTAAACCATTTTTTTAGGGTCAACAATTTGATCAAATTCTGACTCTGTTAAATAACCAAAATGCAAAACTGCTTCTTTTAATGTTGTATTTTCCTTAAAGGCATACTTTGCACATTGACTTGCCTTATCATAACCAATATATGGATTAAGTGAAGTTACAAGCATTAAAGACTCATTCAAATATTTTTCTACAACTTCTCTATTTACTTTTATTCCTCTTACACAGTTTTTAACAAAAGATTCCATAGCATCTGAAAGTAAATTTACAGATTCTACAAAACTGTATATAATAACCGGCATATAAACATTAAGCTCAAAATTTCCTTGAGATGCAGAAAAACTTATCGTAGTATCATTTCCTAAAACTCTTGCACAAACCATTGTCAAGGCTTCTATTTGAGTAGGATTTACCTTTCCTGGCATAATTGAACTTCCAGGTTCATTTGCAGGAATTTCAATTTCTGAAAAACCACAACGAGGTCCACAAGCTAAAAATCTTATATCATTTCCAATCTTTAATAAATCCATTGCTAATGCTTTAATAGCTCCGTGAGAAACGACAACTGCATCTTTCATTGTCAATGAATGGAAGAAATTTTCTGCAGGTTTAAATTCTTTTCCTGTAATCTTTGAAATATATTTTGCAACAATATTCTTAAAATTTTCTTTAGTATTAATACCTGTACCAACTGCAGTTGCTCCAAGTGAAATTTCTAAAAGTCCCTTTCTTGTATATTCAATATATTCCAAACATTTTTCTATAGAATGTCTATAACCGCTGAACTCTTGAGAAATCTTAATAGGCACAGCATCTTGTAAATGTGTTCTACCAATCTTTATAACATCGCTATTCGCTTCTTCAAAAGCCTTAAAAGCTGAAATCAATGTTTTCATTGACGGAATAAGTTTTCTGTCAATAACATCTAAACAAGCTATATGCAAAGCTGTTGGAAAAGTATCATTTGAACTTTGAGATTTATTTACATCATCATTTGGGTGGATTAAAGTCTTACCGGCCTTTTGATTTGAAAAATTTGCAATAACCTCATTCAAATTCATATTTGTTTGTGTACCGCTACCAGTTTGATAAACAACAAGTGGAAAATGTTCATCAAGTTTTCCACTAAAAATTTCCTCAACAGCATTTTCTATTGCAGAAAATTTTTCCTTGTTCAAGTCGCCAAGCTCGTAATTAGCCATTGCACAAGCATACTTAACAGTAGCCATTGCTCTTATAACTTCAGATGGCATCTTGTAATTTCCAATTTTGAAATTTTCAAAACTTCTCTGTGTAGTTGCACCCCAAAGTTTATCACTTTCTACCTTAATTTCTCCGATAGAGTCTTTATAAACCTTATAACTCATCAAGAACCCTCCTATATTTAAACATTTTTTATATTAAAATTCATTAAAAATATAAAATTACTCATCCTATACTATTATACCATAATTCCTTTTTGATTATTATTTATGGTAATTATGGTGAAATTAATATACTTTTACCATTGGGCATAAAACTACATTAATTATAACACAAAAAAAACAAAATGTTTAACATTTTGTTCATTTTTTATTAGTTATTTATTAAATAACAATTTTTTGTTATAGTTTACAACTGCTTCATATTCATATACTCAAATTAATTTACAATTATTAAAACTTATTTCTTTCAGAAATACTATTGCTTGTGAACAAGCAATAGTTGAGATTTTTTTTGTTAATGTATCTACGATACATTAAAAACTAAAAATCTCATTCTTAAAAAGAATTACTAAATACAAAGTTCTTTTACATTCTATGAGCTTTAGGAGATCTTTCGACTCCGTTACACTCCGCTCAAGATGACGAATAAGGAAAATCCCCTTGTTTAAGAGATAGACGTTAAAGGTAAATAAATTTAAAATATATTTTCCATTTATAATTTAATAAAATTCTACATTTTATAATACTTTTATTGATTGAAAAATTAATAACCTTATTATTTCACAATAAAAATTCACATCTTACAATTTTGCAAAGAAATTCTCCAAACACGTCATCTCGACCGAAACGAGTGAAACGAATGTAGTGAATCTAGCCCTAACTTAGATTATTTACTTGTAAATAATCTATAGTAGGTCTGACGGGGTCGTTGTATCTTTTGATACAATGACTCTGGAGATCTCATACTTTTGCTTTAGCAAAAGTAAATGTATCGTAGATACATGAAAAACTAAAAATCTCATTCTTAAAAAAATTACTAAATACAAAGTGCTTTTATATTCTATGAGCTTTATGAGATCTTTCGACTCCGTTACACTCCGCTCAAGATGACGTATAAAGTAATTCACTTTGTTTAAGAGATAGACGTTAAAGGTAAATAAACTTAAAACAATAAAAAAACGTTGGAAAAAATTTCCAACGTTTTAAATTCATTTTTACTATCTCTTTGAAAATTGTGGGCTTCTTCTTGCCTTTTTAAGACCATATTTCTTTCTTTCTTTCTTACGAGGGTCTCTTGTTAAGAAACCGGCTCTTTTTAATACAGGTCTTAATTCAGCAGAAACTTCTAATAAAGCTCTTGCAACACCATGTCTGATTGCTCCAGCTTGTCCTGTAAATCCGCCACCTTTTACATTTACATAAACGTCGAATTTACCAAGACTTTCAGTTACTTCTAAAGGTGATTTTGCAGTAACCTTTAAAGTATCATAATCAAAATATTCATCTATATCTTGTTTGTTAATAACAAATTTTCCGTTTCCAGGTGTTAAGAAAACTCTAGCTACAGAAGTTTTTCTTCTTCCTGTTCCTACAAATTGAGTTGCCATATATGTTAATCTCCTTTCTATTCCTATTTATTTAATGTTAAAACTTCCGGTTGTTGTGCTTCGTGATTATGTTCCGGACCAGCATAAACCTTTAATTTCTTGAACATTTGTCTTCCTAAAACATTCTTTGGAAGCATTCCCTTAACAGCTAATTCAATAACTTTTTCAGGTTTAGTTTGTAACATTTTTTCATAAGAAATAGCCTTTAAACCATTTGAGTATCCAGTATAGTATCTATGTTCTTTTTGTTGTAATTTGTTTCCAGTTAATTTAACTTTTTCAGCATTAACAACAATAACATAATCTCCCATATCAAATGATGGTTGGAATCTAACATTTTTCTTTCCTCTTAAAATTGAAGCAACTTCAGTTGCAAGTCTACCTAAAACAACGTCTTTTGCATCAACTACATACCACTTACGATTAACATCGCAAGGTTTTGCTACGTAACTTTTCATTTCATTCCTCCTTAATTCTTTTTACAATATTGGGTTATTTAGACATCGCTACCCAGCGATTTTGTAGGCGAGGACTTATTAATCGCAACCTCGACTGCTATGCGATTGATATTGTAAAAAGACAAGGCTTTTTAAATATCATGTATCCAAAAGTGATACCTTGGTATTATATCATATATATATACTAATTGCAATACTTTTAAAGATTTTTTTATAGATTATTTAAAATTTTTGCTGTTAAATCCGGATAATTTCCAATAAGAGCATCTACTCCCATTTCAATTAAATACTTCATAGCTTTTTCGTCATTAACTGTCCATGTATTTATTTCAAGTCCCATTTTTTTGAATTCCACAGCCCAAGATGGCTTTTGTAAAAGCATATAATATCCCGGATGGACAGCTTCATGCTTAATTCCTCTCATATACTCAACTGTATTCATCATTGGACTTTCAAATAGTAATCCTGTCTTAAAAGTAGGGTCAATTTGTTTACAAAGCTCCATTGACTCGTGATTAAAAGATGATAAAATAACATCATCTTTTAATCCAAATTCCTTTACCATATTGATAACAGCCTCTTCAAGACCACAGTAAAAGACATAATTATTCTTAAGTTCTAAATTTACAAAAAGTTTATTATCCTTTACTATTTGTAAAAGTTCATCCAAAAAAATAATCTTTTCTCCTAAAAATTCACTTCCCTTATGTGAGCCGAATTCCATTTGTAAAAGCTCTTTTGAAGTCAAGTCCTTTATAAAACCGCTTCCGTTTGAGCAAGTTCTATCAACATTATCATCGTGAATTATTACAAGTTTTTTATCCTTTGTCATATGGACATCAGTTTCAAAACCGTCACAATTTCCATATTCTATTGCCTTTAAAAAAGCAATTTTAGTATTTTCAGGATATTTTCCTGAAAAGCCTCTATGCGCTAAATTCAATATCTTTTTCATAATATCTCCTTATCTAATTTAAAATATATTTAAAGTATATCACTTTTATAATATTTACTCAATAAGTCAATGTTTAATAAATTTGTAAGGGGGTAAAAAATTAAAGTATGTAAATACAAATATTTTTTATTCGCTAGGGGTGCTACTAAGCTGAGAAATACCCTTTGTACCTGATTCAGTTAATACTGACGTAGGGAAGCTGAATAGTCTTTTTTGTGGACTTTCTAGTGAATATCATAGGAGGTTTTTTTTATGGAAAATTTTGGAAAATTTTTCTCAAGTACGGCAGGAAAAACAACTATTATATTGTTGATTTCCTTTGCGTTTTTATTTTTTGTCTTTTATTTTAGAAGAGATGAAAAAATATTTTCTACAAAAGCGCTAACTTACTCTGCCATCTTATTGGCACTTGGAATTAGTGCAAATCAAATAAAGTTTTTTAGTCTGCCACAAGGTGGAAGCATAACTTTATTTTCAATGATTTTTGTAGTTTTTATAGGTTATATGTTCGGACTTAGAGTAGGACTTATAGCAGGAATAACTTTCGGACTTTTAAATTTATTGATTAAGCCTGAAGTATATACACCTGTTCAAGCGATTATTGACTATATTTTAGCTTTTGGCTCTCTTGGACTCGGTGGACTATTTGCAAAAAAGAAAGATAAATTAATTTTCGCTTATATTCTTGCAATTACAGGAAGATTTATCTTTGCAGTATTCTCCGGATATGTATTCTTCGGAACCTATGCTCCAAAAGGTTGGAATCCATTGTTTTACTCAATCTGGTATAATTTTTCATATATCGGAACAGAAGGAATTATAACTGTATTATTACTTTTAATTCCGGTTGTAAGAAACACATTGGAAAAATTAAAATCAAGCAATTTTAAAACAAATTAAAAAATTACTAAAAAACAAAAATATTATTTTAACATAAAAATAGAGAGTGTAAAAACTCTCTATTTTTTATAATTTTTTATTCTTCATCTTTTTTCTTTGCTATATATGCTCCACCTATTCCAGCTAATGCAAGTATTACATAACTAAATGCACTTTCTATATTTGTCTTTGGAAGCATTCTACCTTTTTGTACTTTAGGCTTTTGTGATTCAGGTTTTGATATTTCCGGTTTTGGTGTTCCCGTTTTTTTATCTTCTTCAAATTTCCACTCGCCTTGTAATCTTAAATCTTCATTTTCAACTATTGCTTCATTTTCTATAGGTTCAACTTGATTATTTTTAGGAGCCTTCCAAGTTATAAACTTCCAAGTTCCCCCTTCTACTTTTATATCATCAAATTTTGGAAGATTTATTTTTGTACCACTTTCAACATCAGATTTGTTTGCAGGTACTTTAGCTTTTATTTCATCAGGTAATTCTTTACCGTCTGTTATTGATTTAAATTCGAAAGTTACATTATACTTTTTAGGTTGTGGTTCGGGTTTTTTATCTTTTTCAAATTTCCATTCACCTTGTAATCTTAAATCTTCATTTTCAACTATTGCTTCATTTTCTATAGGCTCAACTTGATTATTTTTAGGAACCTTCCAAGTTATAAACTTCCAAGTTCCATCTTCTACTTTCACATCATCAAATTTTGGAAGATTTACTTTTGTACCATTTGGAACATCATATTGATCTGCAGGTTTTTTATTTTTAACTGCTTCCGGTAATTCTCTATCATCAGGTACTGCAACAAATCTATATAATATCTTAAATTTATTTGAATGAGTGTCTTTTTCAAATTCCCAAACTCCATTTAATTTAATATCATCATTTATAACTTGAACTTCATTAATTACTACTGTTGTAGTTCCATCTGCATTAACTTTTTCCCATCTTTTGAACTTCCAAATTCCACCATCAGCCTTTACTTCTTTGAAATCAGTCTTAAGTGGATATTTAAAACCTTTTGGAACATCAATAGCTGATTGTGGTAATTGATTTAATACTCCATCCGGTAAATTTTTACCTTTAGTTCCTGATACAAAATCAGGATTTACGGAATATCCTTGAGTAGCCATTGGAGCAACATTATGGTTTTTTTCAACCTTTTCTCTCTCTGCAAAACTAACTTTAGGCAATATTGCAACTAACATTGCAAGAATAAGAATTTTTGAAATAATCTTCTTCATTTTTCCCCCTTTTTGTTAAAATTATTTTTGCTATTGAAAATTAATTACCTTATTTTTAGATAAATAGAATAAAACCCATCTAATATAAGAAATTGTAATAATAGCAGTTTATATTATAACATAAATTACTTTTTTGTACAAATTTTACACAAAAAAGACTAGGCTCAGCCCAGTCTTTCAATAATTTTTTTAATATTATTTATCTTTTTTCTTTGTAATATATGCTCCACATATTCCTGCTAATGCAAGTATTACATAACTAAATGCACTTTCTACATTTGTCTTTGGAAGCATTCTACCTTTTTGTACTTTAGGTTTTTGTGGTTTTAATGGTTTTGGTGGTTGTGATTTTTTATCAGCTTCAAATCTCCATGGACCTGCTAAAAATAAATTGCCATTATTTACTACCACTTCATTTTCTACCTTTTCAAAATCAGCACCTTTAATTGAATACCAGCCTACAAATTTCCAAGTTCCACCTTCTACTTTTACATCTTCATAATTTTCAAGATTTATCTTTGTGCCATTTTCAACATCTGATTTATCTGCAGGTTTTTTTGCTTTTATTTCATCAGGTAATTCCTTACCCTTAGTTACTGAATAGAATTGAAATTCTACATTATACTTTTCAGGTTTAGGATCTTCTTCAAATTTCCATATGCCGACCATTTTCATATCTGCACCATTAACAAACTTGTCAATTCCTAAAGAAAAATCATCATCTTTACCTTCAATTTCTATACGCCAATGCACAAATTCCCAAGTTCCACCTTCAACTTTTACACTGTCATACTTTGGAAGATGTATTAATGTCCCATCAGGAACACCTAATTGATCCGCAGGTATTTTTGCTTTTATTTCATCAGGTAATTCTTTTCCTGGAGTTTCTGATTCAAAACTAAATGTTACATCATACTTTTTAGGTTCAGGGTCTTCTATATATTTCCATTCTCCGGTTACAAGTAAATCTTGATCAACATAAACAAAATTATCTTGACCTGCATCTCTTGTTCCTCTATAATATGCAGCCCAAGTCCATCTTACAAATTTCCAAGTTCCACCATCAACTTTTACATCAGTCATTTCAGGAAGAGTTACAGTTGAGTTACTTGGAATATCTGTTTGTTTTTCAGGTAATTTATTCAATACTTCTTGAGGTAGATCTTTACCATCAGTTATTGATTTAAATTCAAATTCTATAAAATAAGTTGGAGTCGCTTTTTCAAATACCCATTCTCCTTGCAATTCTAAATTTCCGTCAACCATAATAGTATTTCCGAGATTTCCGGCTTTTGTACCTCTAGCTTCAGGAAATAAACTCCAACCTGTAAATTTCCAAGTTCCACCTTCAACTTTTACATCTTCAAAAGTTGGTAAATTTATTTCTGTTCCACTTGTAATATCTGTTAAGATTTGAGGTGTTTTGTTTAATACTTCATCAGGTAAATCCATTCCCTCAGTTCCTGAAACAAAGATAAATATTACACTGTATTTGTCAGGTTCAGGTGTTTTTTCAAATGTCCATTTTCCTATTACAACCAAATCTGAGCCGTTAACTATAAATCCATCTCCTTCAATTATACCTCTTGCACCTCTAATAATAGGATAAGCTTCCCAATGTAAAAATTTCCACTTTCCACCTTCAACTTCTACATCATCAAATTTTGGAAGGTATATGTCAGTACCGTTTGCAACATTTATTATATCTTTCGGTAATTTATCTAAGACAGCCTGTGGTAATTCTAGACTATCAGGTATTGCATCAAAACGAAATTTTATTGTATATCTCTCTTCGGTTGCTCTTGCTTTTGTTAAGCTAGCAGTAACAGGTTGTTCCACTTTTTCTTCAGCTTTAGCTTTTTCTTTTTTCTCTACTTTTTCTTCAGCTTTAGCTTTTTCTTTTTTCTCTACTTTTTTTTCAGCTTTAGCTTCTTCTTTTTTCTCTACTTTTTTTTCAGCTTTAGCTTCTTCTTTTTTCTCTACTTTTTCTTTAGCTTTAACTTTTCCTTTTTCGGTTACTGTTGTAGAATTTACTTTTTCTTCGTGTGCAAAATTAGTTTTCGGTAGAACCGATATTAACATCGCACAGATTAAAACTTTAGAAATAAATTTTTTCATATTCAATCCCCCCTAAAATAAATTTTAAGCTTATACTATATTACGATATATAGATATTATTTTTGTATCGTATTCTAGTATAGCTATATTATAGCATAGTATGAATATATATTCAATAGAAATTGTGAAAATTTAAATAAAAATATGATTTTCTTATATAAATTAATAAAGTGAAAATGATTGTTAAAAAAATATATATTTACATATAAAAATATAAATTTTTATCAAATAATATCACTTAATTTTTTTTAAATAAAATTTTTTTATATATAAAAAAGACTAGGATTTGATGTGAACCTCTAAATCCGGACAAAGGATTTGGGGGTTCACATCAGAATTTTCAACCTTTATTTAAAACAGCTTAAAAATATTGTTATTCTTTTTCGAATGTTTTTCACTTATTTTTTTATAATTTCCATAATTAAAATTTGAAAAATTACAAAAAAAAAGATTGGATCGCTCCAATCTATAAAATAGTTTTTATAATAGCGAAAAATCTTCCATATTCCAAATTTCTGTCGCTATATCTGTATAAAAGTCCTTTTCGTGAGAGATTAAAAAAATTCCTCCCTTATATTCCCTTAAGGCTCTTTTCAATTCCTCCTTTGACTCAGGATCAAGATGGTTTGTAGGTTCATCAAGCATTAGGATGTTTGTCTTTTCATTTAAAATCTTACAAAGCCTTACCTTTGCCTGTTCTCCACCACTTAAAACTTTCATCTGTGATTCGATATGCACATTTGTAAGTGAACATTTTGCAAGAGCAGCACGAATTTTAAATTGCTCCCAACTTGGAAATTTCTCCCACATCTCATCAATTGGTGTATTATTGTTGTCATAATGTTCTTCTTGTTTAAAATATCCTATTGCCAAGTTTTGACCGAAAGAAACAGAACCTGAAATAGCTTTAATATTTCCAAGAATTGTATTTACAAGAGTTGTCTTACCAAGCCCGTTCGCTCCTACGATAGCAATTCTATCTCCTCTTTCCATACGAAGATTTAAAGGCTTACTAATCGGCTTATCATAACCTATTACCAAATCTTCTGTTTCAAAAATTAATCTACTTGTAGAAGGAGCTGTTTCAAAATAGAATTCAGGCTTTGGTTTTTCCCTTACAAGCTCAATCTTTTCCATTTTATCAAGTTTTTTCTGTCTTGACATAGCCATATTTCTAGTAGCAACTCTAGCCTTATTTCTTTGCACAAAATCTTCAAGTTCTTGAATTTCCTGTTGTTGTTTTTTATAAGCAGCTTCAATTTGTCTTTGTTTCAACTCTTTCAGTCTTAAAAATTCGTCATAATCTCCAACATATCTATTTACTTCACAATTTTCAACATGGTAAATCAAATTTATTACAGAATTTAAAAATGAAATATCATGAGAAATTAAAATAAAGGCATTTTCATAATTTTGTAAATATCTTCTAAGCCAATTTATATGCTCCTCGTCCAAATAGTTAGTAGGCTCGTCAAGAAGTAAAATATCAGGCTTTTCTAAAAGCAATTTTGCAAGTAAAATCTTTGAACGTTGTCCACCTGAAAGGTCAAAAGCAGGTCTATCAAGCCAATCTTTAATTCCCATATTATGAGAAATTTCATCAATCTTGGAATCAATCATATAAAAGTCATTCGTTTCAAGTAATTCTTGAAGCTCCGCTGCATCCAGCATTATATTATCAAGTTCTTGACCTGATAATTCACCCATTTTCATATAAATATCATTTAATTCACTTTCAACTTCAAAAAGATATGAAAAGGCTGATTTTAAAACATCTCGAACAGTCATATCAGCACCGATTATGGAATGTTGGTCAAGGTAGCCAATTCTTACTCTCTTTGCCCATTCGATATTTCCCTCTTCAGCTTCAAGTTTTCCAGTAACCAAATTTAAAAAGGTACTCTTACCCTCTCCATTTGGTCCAACAAGTCCTATATGTTCCCCTTTTAAAAGTCTAAAATTTACATCTTTAAGTATTTGACGACCACCAAAGCTGTGGCTCAAATTTTTTACAGTTAAAATACTCATTTCTTCTCCTTTTAGTATAGCTCTACATATTTTACCATATTTTTCAATTTAAGTAAAAATTTTAAAGACTGATTTAAAAGGACATATATTTCAACACAAAAAAGCCGTCATTTCTGACGGCAATTTAATCTTTTTTAAAGTCTTTTAAGCATCTGATCTTGAAAATCCGTTTTTCATTTCACAACTTGCTGTGAAAAGTGTCTTATCAAGTAAATCATTTGTTTGGTCTTTTACAAAATCTGTTATCTCATCATTTGCTTTTTCTAAAAATTCGTGAACATTCTTTATCTTTGATTTGTTTTTCAAAAATTCTTTATCATATTTATTCAAGAATGTACGACATTTTGATTGAACTGCATTTTGATATCTTTCAACATGAGAAGCAGTTGATGGAAAATGCGCATCGCAAAGTGCTCCGATGATACGATTTACCCAATAGAAATTATCTGTTGAAGGAGTTAGAGTCGTATTTTCTAAATATTCAGGTGTTTTTGTAATATTTGCATAATATGGGATTATTGCATTAAATACATTTGAACCGAAAGATAGCCACTCAATACTTCTGATTTCTTCAGGCATATAAGGTCTTATTTGAACTAGAGCCAAAACATCATTACGATTTATGCCTATAGGTCTAAATTTACCCTTTTGTGATAAATCTCCATTCTTTAGATATGGGTCATAAGGAGTTCCTTGATAGTGATTAGACATAATATACTTAACATCTTCTATTGTAATCTTCTTTTCAGGAATCATGCACCAAGGAAGATTATCACTATGTGGTTTAAATTCAGCATCTTCACCATCCCAATCGAAAGTGTTTGGATTAAAATATCTTAACATTACCCAAGCACGAGGTGTATTGTAAGTATGATCAGCATCTGAATGACTTCCAAAAGCAACTCTTGGATTGAAAGGCTCTTTATAGTCTTCATCTTCATCATAATCAAAACCTTCTTCAAAATCTTCAAGAATTTTTTCAAGAGAGATATCAGTAGATAAATCAAGGAAATTTTCTTCAACAAATTCTTTCAAATCTGATGAACACATAAATTCTTCCTTTGCTCCGTAAGCATCTTCAAAATCAAAATGATCAAGTCCGAATTGATTTGGCATTACAACATAAACCTCATCAGGAACTCTTCTTGCTATCCAGTGATGACCGCCAATTGTTTCAAACCACCAAATAGAATCAACATCTTGAAAAGCAATTCCGTTACTTTCATAAGTCCCATATTTCTCTATTAATGCACCAAGTCTTTCAACACCCTCTTTAGCACTATTTATATAAGGAAGAGTAATTACAACAAAATCTTCCTCTCCTATTCCACCCTTTTTTATAATATCAGGTTCAAATTCTACTAAAGGATCCGCTCCCAAAACTCTTTCATTTGTAGTAATAGTTTCTGTTGCAGTCATTGAAACATTTTTTTCATTAACACCACAAGCTCCCCAAACTCCACGCCATTTTTTTACATTTGGCAGACAAGTATAACGCATAGGATTTTTAGGCAATTCTATTTCACAATCTGTACGAACGGATTTATAATGAATTGGTTGATCTTTAGGCTCAACAACAATGAATTTTTTTGATTTAAACATTCCAGCTGAAGAATCTTCAATACGAGCAACCAAAGTTGAACCGTCATAACTTGCTTTTTTACCTATAAGAATTGTAGTACACATAACAAACCTCCTCAGTCTTTAAATAATAATTATTATTAACTACAATAATATTATAACTCAAATTCACAAAAAAGTAAAAATATTTTTTATTGTTTCACAAAAAACTTAATCTACTTTTGTATTTGAAATTATGGATATAATGAAAAACAAAATGCTTCACGTCATAGTACTTTGTAGAGAAATGCCCTCAACACGTCATCTCGACTATTTGTTTGTTTACAATCAATAGTATTCCCGAAAGAAATCTAAACAAGATTTATTATGTATCTGCGATACATTTACTTTTACTTGTTTACAAGCAAAAGTATGAGATCTTTCGACTTCGTTACACTTCGCTCAAGATGACGTATAAAGAGAATATCTTTGTCCAATAGCCGGACGTTAATAGTAAATAAACTTCAATAAAATGTAAAAATTGTATATTATAAAGAAATAACTCACGTCATAGAACTTTGAAATTAAATACCCCTAACACGTCATTTCGACTGAAACGGAACGTAGTGAAGTGAAGTGAAGTGGATCTAGCTCTAACTTTGTTTACTTGTAAACAAAAGTAGGTCTGACGGGGTAATTGTATCGTTAGATACAATTGCTCTGGAAATCTCAACTATTGATTAACTGTAAACATTAGTAAATTTTTTATATGTATCTACGATACATTACTTTTGCTAAATCAAAAGTATGAGATCTCTCCGCTTTGTTTCGCTTTGCTCAACTCCGGTCGAGATGACGTATAAGGATTAATACTTCGTTTAGTGGCTAAACGTTAACAGTAAATAAACTTCAATAAATTTTAAAAATTGTATATTATAAAGAAATAACTCACGTCATAGAACTTTGAAATTAAATACCCCTAACACGTCATCTCGAGCGTAGTCGAGAGATCTCACACTATTATTTGCTTGCAAATAATAGTAAGTCCTGTAAAGGACTTAAAAATAATTAACTCAATATATTTCACAAAAAAACAATTAACGGTAACTATCCATTAATTGTCTTTTATAATGTAAATACTATTTGCTTTTTAATAATCTGTTGACTTCCTTTTGTACTTCCTCATAATTGTAACCTGCATTTTCGAGCCTTGCACGTCTTAATTCTCCGTTACCCCAGTTTCCTTGAATGACTTCTTTGGCTACTTCTCTTATTGCCTTTTCATTTATAAAAGCTCTGTAATCAACCCAACCCTTTAATTCCTTTACATAGTAATAACTTCCCCATTTTCTAGTTAAAGTCACTTCTTCTCCTTGATGATTTTGTGTCGTTCCAATCATACTTTTATCTTCACAAAACCAAGGCAAACTGTCGATTGAATAATAGCCTTTAATTTTGCTCTTTATATTCAAAAGCTCCATATATTCTCCCTTATCTTGAAATTCTTTTAATCTATATACAAAATAATGTGGTCTTCCCGCATAAACCCACAATCTATCGTGATTATCCACAGAAATTCCATTTGCAGAATAGTTACAATGAATAATTCTGTTTTCATCAATAAAAATTCCTGTATGTCCATAACTTGAACTGTTATTTTCCCTTTTACCCCATATAAAAATGTCTCCTCTTTTTGCTTTCCAAGGAACATTGTCAGTTATCTTTTCAAAACCGTTCTTTTCAAGCCAAAAATGTTCGTGTTTAGTGTCAATAGTCCAACCATTACTATTAGCCCCCGCACTTCTAAGTGCATAATATAAGGAAGAGGAACAGTCATAACTGGAAGTTCCATTTCTATTTTGCATAGAATACGAAACCTTACCTTTTCTGTTTTCAAACCACTTTATTGCCTTTTCAATATCTATCATAAAAACTCCTATTTAAGTTTAACAACCAATTCGTTTATAGCCTTTGTAAGTTCGTCTATCTTCTTTTCAAATCTTAATAATAAGAAAATGGAAAGGACAACAGGAAAGCCTACATTTGAAATACTTGTAATTATATTTTCAATATTTTCCATTTTTTCCTCCAATCTTATAGCAAAAAAAGACCAAAAGGTCTTTTTCTACTAGATTAATGTAATTTCTTCATAGCTTGTTGAAATAATATTAGCCTTTTTAACTCCTGTAACTTTTAAATCATCTTTAGCCAAAACTGACTTGTAATCAAAAGTTTTTATTATATCACCCGCTTCATCAGCTGACATATTTTTAATATTTGAAATTGTAAATGCCATATTTTTTCCGTCCTCTAATGTTAGAGTCATACTCAATGTCTTCTTCATTTTTTACCTCCTACTCTAAAGTTGTTTCTACGACTTTAATTGCTTCTTTTTTTGTACCGTCAATAAATTTTTCAACGAATTCTCCGAGTTTCTTTAAATTTTCATCGGAACAATCACTTTGAACATTCTTTACAGTTACACTTCTCTTTTTAGAATTAGCAAGATTAAAACTAACCTTTAAATACTTTTTAGCCATATCTTTTCTCCTTTTAATTTATTTTGTAAGCCTTACACTTATATAATAAAAATTTTTCAAAAAAAGGGGGGATAAGGTTTATCTCTTATTCCTTTAACTTGTTAGAAGCACTAATTTATGTTAAAATAATTGATACTAAGAGATTTGGAGGCAATATGAATAAAGAAGTACTCGGAATTTTTTCGTACATAATATTATTAATTTATACATTATTTACCATTGGTAATTTATATATGATTTTACAAAAAAAAGATACAGAAAGAAGTTTTTTCAATGTCTTATTAATGCCCCTATTGGCGTTATTCTACTTTTTAAAATTTAAAAACCATAATATTTTAATATATCTTTCAATTTTTTCCTTTTGGATTGGTGATATATTATGTACAAAAAGAAATAAAAAAAATATAATCATAGGCTTACCGCTTTTTATCATCGGTATAGCCTTATATATAGTAAAACTTGCAACATTTATTAAAATTTCAGAATTGAACTACCTACTTACAATAGTGATAATGCTATTGTATTTCGGACTTGTTTTCTTTGAAACTATAATATCCTATGAATATGCAATTGAATACTTTAAAGGTGATATAATTTACCTTTATATTTTTGCTTTTGTAAATGCAACACTTTGTATTATAGCGATTTTAAATGCATTTTCAAATTATAGAAGTGGAGTATGGTATTTAATCTTCGGAAGTAATCTATTCTTACTTTCAAGCTCACTCTTCTTATTTGTAGTATTTATAAAAAATAATAGATTTTTTAATCTATGCCTAACATTGACTTATGCAATTGCAAAACTGCTTTTGATAATAGGCTTTGGGCTATTAATATAACGACTGATTTCAGTCGTTTTTTTGTTAAGGACATATTAAGGAATAATACTTCGTCTAGTGGCTAGACGTTAATGGTAAATAGACTTCAAAAATTGTTTATTATTAAAAAACACTCTACATTTTATAATACTTTATTGATTGAAAAATTAATAATCTTATTCTTTCACAATAAAAATTCACGTCATAACACTTTGTAAAGTAATGCTCCCAACACGTCATCTCGACCGAAACGAAGCAAAGCTGAGTGTAGCGGAGAGATCTCATTACTATTATTTATATGTAAATAATAGTAAGTCTTGAAAATATTAAAAAAGGAAATATTTAGATACAATAATTATAAAATCTCTAAAACTCATTTTAGTATGAGATTCACATAGTAGATGTATCTACGATACATTTACTTTTGCTAATGCAAAAGTATGAGATCTTTCGACTTCGTTACACTTCGCTCAAGATGACGTAT
This sequence comes from Parvimonas oralis, assembly GCF_047608425.1. Taxonomy (NCBI): domain Bacteria; kingdom Bacillati; phylum Bacillota; class Tissierellia; order Tissierellales; family Peptoniphilaceae; genus Parvimonas; species Parvimonas oralis. The sequence goes on along the minus strand of NZ_JBLKRS010000007.1, from coordinate 13,211 downwards.
AAGGAATAATACTTCGTCTAGTGGCTAGACGTTAATGGTAAATAGACTTCAAAAATTGTTTATTATTAAAAAACACTCTACATTTTATAATACTTTATTGATTGAAAAATTAATAATCTTATTCTTTCACAATAAAAATTCACGTCATAACACTTTGTAAAGTAATGCTCCCAACACGTCATCTCGACCGAAACGAAGCAAAGCTGAGTGTAGCGGAGAGATCTCATACATTTGCTTGTATTCAAGCAAATGTAAATGTATCGTAGATACATCAACTACGGAAATATAATAAATACATTTGTGTATTAATTTAATTTTTAAATTCTATATAAATTTAGTTAAGATTTCTTTCGGAAATACTATTGCTTGTAAATAAACTTCAATATTTTTACAATAAAACAGTTCAATTCACATCACTTTGAAAAGCACATCTTAAACAAAGAACGAAACTCATTCAAACATAAAAATATCATACGATACCAAAGTGAATTATCGTTGAAAAAATCGGATTTATAGGTACTTTTCAAATAAAAAATATTTATTTAAAATCTTTAATAAAAATGCATTTTTTCCATTGTTTTTTTATATCTTTTATGATAGAATAACCATAGTATTTATTTTTTGGAGGTATATTGAATTGGAAGAAAAAAATATTGGAAGATTCAAAAAAGATATTGGACTCGAAAACTTCCTTTGTCTTGGTTTATTCCTAGCATTTTTTATCTTAATTGGTAGAACAATGGGCGGAATAAATATGATCAAAACTATGATGAATACCGGTTTTGATTTACTTATGAATGTATGTCTTTATTTGATGGCGATTGCCGTATTGGCTGGAGCAATTTCAGGTCTATTCTCTGAATTTGGAGTAATAGCTCTTGTAAATAAACTTCTGTCAAAAGTTATGAAACCAATTTATGACTTACCCGGAGCTTCTTCTCTAGGTATGTTAAACTGTTATCTTTCAGATAACCCTGCTATCTTAACATTAGCACATGATGATAACTTTAGACGTTATTTCAAAAAATACCAAATGCCGGCTCTTACAAACCTTGGAACAGCTTTTGGTATGGGACTTATCACTACAACTACAATGATGGGACTTAACGTTGAAGGTGCTGTAACAAGTGCCTTAATCGGAAACTTGGGAGCTGTTATAGGTAGTGTTGTATCTGTTAGACTTATGATGCATGCTACTAAAAAAATGTATGGAACTACTGAATATGTTGAAGTAAAATCAACTGTTAAAATTCCGGAAAACTCAAGAGTAGTTAGAGAAGGAAGTGCAGGTTCAAGATTTATCCAAGCTATCCTTGACGGTGGAAAAGTTGGTGTTGATATGGGACTTTCAATCATTCCCGGTGTTGTAATCATCTGTACATTAGTTATTATACTTACAAACGGACCCGGAGCTGAAGGTGTTTATACAGGATCAGCAAATGAAGGAGTTGGAATTCTTCCATGGATTGGAGGAAAATTATCTTTCATCCTTAACCCATTATTCGGTTTCAGTTCTCCGGAAGCAATTGCAGTTCCTATAACTGCATTAGGCTCAACAGGAGCAGCAATTGGAACAGTTGCAAAAATGGCAGCAGTAGGAAAAGTTTCAGGAAACGACATAGCAGTATTCACTGCAATCTGTATGTGCTGGAGTGGATATATCTCAACTCACATCGCAATGATGGATGCACTTGGAACAAAAGAAGCAACAGGAAAAGCATTAATCAGCCATACAATTGGTGGATTAGTTGCAGGTTTTGCAGCACATATTCTATATATGTTATTCCATATGTTTTAATAAATAAAAAAATATTGGTAGCATTTTAAATGCTACCTTTTTTATGCCTAAATTTAAGTTTAACAAAACTATCCTTTATGATATAATAATTATGGGTTTATGCCTTATGATAAAGCTATAATTATTTCATCATAATAACCTAAATATAATTATCAAAATGGAATTATGATATAATAATCTTATGTTTATATAAAAAATTTTTTAAGGGAGAGAGTTATGAAAAAGGAAAAAAAGTATTTTAGAGAACTTAAGAAAAAAGTAGATATATATTTTGTAATTATAATTTCTATGCTATCATCATTATCAATTTATATGCTTTATGAAAGAAAAATTTTAAATCAAGAGAATATATATGTACTTATGGCAATACTTACTATTAGCTTTATTGTTTATATTTTTAGTGTCATTAAAAATTTTAAATCAAAAAATATTAATGAACTTGATAAATCTATATATATTTCTAATATTTTTTTAATAACTTCGTTCTTTATGATTATTATAGTTAAATCTATTAAAAATAGAGATTTACTTTTAATATATAATTTAACTAAAAGAAATATTACTATATCATTTACAGTAATAATAACTTCCGTAATAATAGTCTTAACAGTATTGTCTTTTATTTTAATGTCAATAAGAAATTATTTATATAAAAAATCAAATACTCCAAAAGAAAATTATAAAAAAGTATGTACTTTATGGGATATTTATACTGGAAATTTCAATGATAAAGATTTAAAAAACTTAAAAATTGAAGATAGTGATAAAATCGAACATGATTTATTTGGAAGAACTCCTATTGTTGATAATCTATATGATTCAATAACTAATTTTAAAGAACATTTAGATTGTTTCACTATTGGAGTTGTTGGAGAATGGGGAAGTGGAAAAAGTACTATAATAGAATTGGCAAAAAATAGAATTTTAAATGATAAATTTAAAGATAAATTTATTATTATTGAAGATTTTGACCCTTGGGCAATTAAATCTCAAGACGCATTAATTTTAGCTATGTATAATACAATAATGGAGAATTTAGGAGAAAATATTGACTATTTTAAAAGAAAAAAAGTACAAAATGCTCTTATTAATATAACAACGAATATTCCATATATTGGTAAAGGAATAGGAAATTATTTTGAAAATAGAATTGATGATTATACAGAATATAAGGAAATAAAAAGTGATTTAGAAGAAAAGTTAAAAAAATCAGATAAGCGTTTAGTTTTTATTATAGATAATTTAGATAGAATGAAATCAGATAATGTTATATTTTTACTTACTCTTATAGAAACTTTATTCAAATTACCAAATATAACTTATATTGTAACTTATGATAAATATAGATTAAAAACAATATTTAGAACAGATAAAATAGATTCAAAATATATTGAAAAAATAATAAACCAGGAAATCCTCATTCCTAAAATACACCCTTCAAATAAACAATATATATTTTACACTTGTTTAAAAAATTGCATAAAAACAAATATTGAATTTTTATCTATAAGAGATAAAAAAACACTAGAAGAATTTGATAATTATATTTTAAGAAAAATTACATCAAAATTTGATAATATTAGAGATTTTATAAGATTTTTAAACTTTCTAAATTATGACATGAATACAATTTTTAGTTTCGAATATGAAAATACCTTTTTAATATTAAAGACAATACAATTTCTAGATAATAAGCTTTATATACAATTATTTAAAATCAAAAAGTTGATTACTCATGAATCAAATCAAAATTTAAATGAAGAAAAACACAAAATTTATCAAGAATTAAAAAGAAGTAATTTATTTGACTTGTTAGAACTAATTCCATTCAAAAATTCAACTTATAATAATTTAAATGTGTCAGAAACTTGTTTAGATAAAAATGTCGAAGAGTTTTTAGATAATTGGTTAAATTTTTGTAATAGTATTTATTTTGATAATTTATTTTCAACTACATCTTATAACTTTGTAGAAATAGAAATAAAAGAACTTTTTTCAAAAATGCCTTTTACTTATAATACAATAATTGGTATTTTCAATAAAAATAAAATTTATTTAGATTCTTTTTTTATTTTTTGGCTTAGCTCAAATCTTTGGGGAGTAGATAATTTAAACTATGACTTATCTTGTTTAAAAATATATACACTTGTATTTTTTATAGACAAAATAAAAAATAATGAATTAAAAAAAGAATATGAGAAAGATTTTCTAGAAAATTTTGATAAAAATTATAAAAATAAAACGGAAATCATCAAGATCCAAAAAAGTATTTATGACCAACTTTTTGAATCAATACAAGATCTTTTTGATTCTATTTTGAATTCTAAAGCATTTTATGATATAAATAAATATTCAAAAATTTTTAAAAACAATACGAATTTTAAAACTTTTATTAGTAATATAGAAAGTAATAATGAAAATAATAATAAAATTATAAAGAACTGTATAGAAATAGCTTCTAATAATCATCTAACACAAAAAGAACAAATTGATAAATTACAACAGGAATTAGAAGTATTATTTCAAAACAATATAAAATAAAGGAGTAAATTTCACTCCTTTATTTGTTTCTATATTTATTTAGTTTTCCCTATTTAGCATTTTTTCTTTTAGAAATATACATTCCCAAAATTCCAACTGCTAATAGTAATGTAGAAGACCCTGCGATTGCAGTTTTTGGTATTTTTGTTCCCTTTTCTTTATTAATTTCAGGTTTTTTATTTTTATCTGCATTTTCAGGTTTTTGTTTATCATCTTCTTTGTTGTCTTCATTGTTATCCGGTTTGTTGTTTTCTTTATCGTCCGGTTTGTTATTATCCGGTTTGTTGTTTTCTTTGTCGTCCGGTTTGTTATTGTCTTCCGGCTTAGTGTCCTCAACAGTTGATAAATCAGTTCCGTTTGGATAAGATCCATTTGTTCCGTTTGCTGAATTTTCATCTGTATCAACTACATTTGATTCTACAACAACATCTTGAAGTTTTAACAATAATTTTCCTGCATCTTCAGTCTTTTGTCTATTTTCATTTATCTTATATTTTGCAGTGGATTCCGCTAATGTGATATCAGCTGTGCCGACATCTTGTTTAGCTTTTAACTTGTAAACCAATTTTAAAGTTTTATTTTGTTCAAAAGCATTTTTTATATCTTCTGCATTTAAAGTCCAATTTACTTTAGGATTGCTTGAAAAGAATAAACCTCCACCTTTGTTAAAAGTAGCATTACCTTCTTTTTCAAGGATTTCTGCTTCGAAATTTTTATGAAGTTTATCTTCTATACTTATTTCTTTTAATACGTCCTTAAATTTTTCAGCTAATTTGCTATCATCAGTATTTAAAAAGTTTCTATTTTCAGACATATCTTTTAAATATTTTTCTAATTTGTCTTTTTCTTTATGGCTTTTATCTATAACATCTACAGAATAGAAATTTATATTTTTATTTTTAGCAATTTTTGCTTCGCCCTGTGCTGATAAATTGTGATTGTAGAAGATATATTCTCTTGGATAAAAAATAGTATCCATTGCGGTTTCGATAGCTTTTATAGTTGCTTTATTAAGCAATTTTTCTACTTCTCCCGCATTTTCTTTTTCGATTTTTTTCTTTATAGCAGCCATAATAGTCTTTTTAAATGGAAATTCCTTACTCACAACTTTTATTCTTTGATAACTGTGATGATGATATCCTTCTCCAACAATTTTGGAGTAATTAAAATCTGAAGAATTAAATTTATTGCTTTCAAATTCTTTTAGTTTTATATAGTCAAAAACGGAATCCAATCCAAAAAATTTTAAATAATCAGCTAATCCAAGTTTATCTTTTATATTATCAAAATTATGAATTCCAAGTCTATTCAACAATTTTATAAAAGCATTAAAATCTTTAATCATATTGGATTTTTTAAATGTTTTTTCCATGTAAAAAGGCCATGGGAAAAATGGACTTTCACCCACAACAGTATCCTCTTTGATTGTTGTAGTTTTTGCATTTTCCTTGTCTTTTATATCATAACTGAAAGTTGCTTCTCCTTGAGATAAAAGTACAATATGTTGACGTTTCCCTGATTTTTTCTCATTGTCAAAAATCTTTTCAGCTTTGTATATAGCCTCTTGCATACTTACACCATAATTATAATTATTTTTGGCTTCATTAAATGCATTCTCAATTTTTTCATCTACATTTGAAGGTTTTAATTCAACTGAATCTTTAACTTGACGATAAAAACTGATTAAACGTACTGAATTAAGATTGCTGTATTTATCATCTTCTAAAAGAGTTTTAACTATTTTTTTTATTTTCTCTTTTGCGCTTTTCTTTGTTTCTTCAGTCATCTTTTTAGAAACGTCTAAAAGGATAATAACATCTGAACCGTTATGAATTTGTTTAGGTGTAATTTTTGTTGTAACTGTTACAGACTTATCTTTTTCAACAACCGCTGATTTTTCAATATCGAACAATTTTGTCTCTTCAACATCTCTTCTCTTTACATTTTTGTCCTTATCAGATATTTCTTTATCAGTTCCTTCTTTTTTTACCACAAGTTCCTTTTTTTCTTCTACAACTTTATTCTTTGACAAATTTCCTTCATCTGCCAAAGATTGTTTAGGTAAAAAATTGATTACAAAACTAAACAGTAAAATAAAGACTAATAATTTTGATTTTTTCATAAATTGTAACTCTACTCCTTAAAAATTTTTTATATAAAAAATGAGCTTAAAATAATTAAAGGTTTATCCACGAATAAATAATTAATTATTAGTATAAGCTCAATCCCCATACTTCAAGTAAAATAATAAAATATTTTCTTATTAAACTCAAGTGATATTTGTCTTATTATTTTCTAATTTATAGATATTTATATAAATATTTTCAACTTTTTGACATTTTTTATATTAATTTATTCTTTTTAGCGATTTTTTTGATTTTATCCAAGTCGCTTTTATCATATTCTTGTCTCAAGTCTCTAAAAATTTTAAAATTTACCATTATGGTCTTTCCCTTGTTTTCAATTGAAAAACTTCTTATTCTATCCCATCTGTATAGCTTTGCAACTAATTGCCAAGGGTGAATAATTCCTCTTTCACTTATCCCTGCACTCATCATACTTGTAAAAAATGCAAGCCACCAGGATAATGCTATTAGATATCCAACTAAGTCATTTTTCAATCTATATCCTGCAAATAGTAAAAGAGCTAGTGCGAATACAAGAGATATGAATGTATATTTTGTAAACTTTACTTTTATGAAACATGTTAATCTTCTATAAATATTGAAGACACACAAAAGCAAAGGAATTAATATCAACGGTAACATAAATTCTCCTTAAAATTCCATTTTTATACTTCTTTTAAAAAGATTATCCAAAATTTCTTTCGGATTCTTCTTATTATATATTATTTCATAAACTGCATTTGTTATAGGCAATTCAACATCGTATTTTTCGGATAAATCCATTAATGCCTTTGTTGTGAAATATCCCTCTGCAAGTTTTTCAAAACTCTCGCCCTTTACAAATTTTTCGCCAAATTTTCTATTATTACTAAATTCGGAAAAAACAGTAGCTTCATAGTCTCCAAGATGACAAAGTCCGTATGCACAGCTTTTATCTCCACCCATTTTTTCTATAAGCCTTGCAATTTCTCTCGTTCCTCTTGACATCAAAGCTCCCTTTAATGAGCTTAAATTCATTCCGTCAAGCATTCCTGCAGCAATACCTATAACATTTTTTGAAGCAGCTCCGATTTCATTTCCCAAAAGATTTGTTCCATAGTAAAATCTGATTAAATTGCTTGAAAAAGCGTCAACTAATTTCTTAACCAATTCCCTATCATCTGAGTCAATTACCATACAATTCGGAATTCCATTTGTAAAGTCCTGAACATGTCCGGGTCCAATCCAAGCACCACAAGAATAATTTTCTCCTAGAATATCCTTTACAATTTTTGTAGGTGTAAAACCTGTCTTTATTTCAATTCCTTTCATACAAAGGATAATAGGAATATTTTTCTCTTTAAAATTAGCTTTATTTTTATTTAACAAATCCCTTAAGCCCTGTGTTCCAACTGAAATAATGATTAAATCTTTATTAAAAACATCATTTATATCAGTTGTCAAAGAAATGGACTTTGGTAATTCAAGAAAATTATTTTTCCTATTCTCTAAAAAGTTTTTCATCTTTTCAGAAGTTTCTCTTCCATACAAAGTAACTTCATTTCCTATTTTATCTAAATACCAAGCTATGAAACTTCCCCATCTTCCACAACCTATAACAGCAATCTTCATAAAATCTCCTAATTTTCTTCTAACATATCTATTCTCTTTTGATGACGACCACCCTCGAAGCCCTCTTCAATAAAAGTTTTTACAATATCTTTTGCTAGTTCAATTCCGGTAACTCTTGCTCCCAAGCAAAGAACATTTGCATTATTATGTTTTCTTGTCATTCTAGCTGAAAAACTTTCACTACAAAGACCTGCACGAATTCCTTTAACCTTATTACAAGCTATTGAAATTCCGATGCCTGTTCCACAAATTGCAATTCCTAAAGAATTTTCATTTTCTAAAACTTTTTTACAAACAGCTTTTCCAAAAAGCGGATAATCCACGCTTTTAGTTTCATCTGTTCCTACATTTATAACTTCATGTCCCAATTCTTCTAAAAATTTTACAAGTTCGTTTTTCATCTCAACTGCTGAGTGATCATTACCTATTATTATCTTCATAAAACTCTCCTTATATGATATTTAATATAACTAATAATAATATATTTATGAATTATAGTCAAGCACTTTAGTAACTTATAAAGATACTTTATACTAAATAATATAAATTTTAGTAACTTTACAATTGACTTAAAGTTAAATTAGTAGTATAATTATATCAAGAATTAGTAAACTTAACCCAACAACTGAAAATACCGTCATATCTAGTCATATCAGGAGGAAAGATGTACGACAGAGAAAAAATCATAAAAGACTTTAGCCCTTTGATAAAAGCGAGTATAAAAAAGTATTTTGCCAATTACATAAGCTATGAAGATGCATATCAAGACGGAGTTGTAAAAATTTTGGAGCTTTTGGAGAGCTATAAAGGCGGTGGAAAAGTTTCACTTGAATGTTATTTAAAATATCAATTAAAATTTTTTTATATGCAAAAATTTTTTAAAAGAAAAAAAGAAAACGAAAAGACATATACAAAAATATATCAGACAAAGGATGATGAAACAATTGAAGTTTTGGAGCTTATTGTTGATGAAAATGCAGATACACAAAAAGAGATTGAAACAAGTGAGTTAAATAAAAAAGTAAGAGAAATTGTGTCCACTCTCCCCCAAAAGCAAAGAGAGGTTATAGAATATAAATTTTATGAAAATTTAAAAAACAGAGAAATTGCAGATAGAATGAAAATAAAAGAAGATACAGTTAAGGAGTATTATAAAATAGCAAAGAAAAAACTTAAAGATAAATTTATTGAAAATGAGATAGATATTAGGGAGTTGTAGTATTTTGCTACCAATGGGATGTATCGTAGATACATAATAAGTTTAGATTTCTTTCAGAAATACTATTGCTTGTAAACAAGCAATAGTTGAGATCTTTCGACTACACTACGTTTCGCTCAAGATGACGTATTTGGGGGCTTTACTCTTCTTGGTGCTATGACGTGAAGTATTTTTTTGAAAATACTTTTTTATTAATTATTGAAGTCTATCTACTTTTAACGTTAAGCTATAAAACAAAGTATTAAACCTTATACGTCATTTCGACCGAAACAGAACGTAGTGAAATGAATCTAGCCCTAACTTTGCTTGTTTACAAGCAATAGTAGGTCTGACGCAAAGATTGTTCAAATCTTTGATTTGAGTACAATCGACTGCGGAAATCTCATACTTTTGCTTTAGCAAAAGTAAATGTATCGAAGATACATCAAATACAAAAATTTTAGTCATTAAAATAGAGATCTCACTACAATTATTTGTTACAAATAATTGTAAGTCCTGCAAAGGACTTGTATAAAAAACAATATATAACTGTACTAGATATTTCCTAAATCCACTTTACAATTATATTTCTATCCCCCTATTATTTCAAAAAGGACTCTTTGAGTTCTTTTTTTGTATATTTTTATGAAATTTTTACAATTTTGTGGTAAAATATAATATGTATATTTATGTAGATTTTTATAAGGAGAAAAAATGACAAATTTTATAGATGAAAAATATGATGTTGTTGTAATCGGTGCAGGTCACGCCGGTTGTGAAGCAGGTCTAGCAAGTGCAAGGCTTGGACTTAAAACAGCAATTCTTACAATAAGTATGGATTCAGTCGCAGATATGCCCTGCAATCCAAATATAGGTGGTACTGGAAAAGGCCATTTAGTTCGTGAAATTGACGCTCTAGGTGGAGAAATGGCGATAAATATAGATAAAACTTTTATTCAATCCAGAATGTTAAATACTTCAAAAGGTCCTGCTGTTCACAGTTTACGTGTTCAAGCGGATAAAAAGATGTACCATACTGAAATGAAAAAAGTTTTGGAAAAAGAAAAAAATATAGATTTAATTCAAGCAGAAGTTAAGGAAATTCTAACTGAAAACAATGAAATAACAGGAGTTTTAACAACTTCAAATGAAATCTTTCCTGCAAAGGCAGTTATCATCTGCACAGGAACTTATCTTAAATCTATGATTTTAATTGGAGAAAATTGTTATGAAAGTGGTCCTAATAACTGGAAATGCTCCACTTTATTAAGTGATAGTTTAAAAAATTTAGGAATTCCGCTTAGACGTTTTAAAACCGGAACTCCTGCAAGAGTTCATAGAGACTCAATTGACTATTCAAAAATGGATATTCAAAAGGGAGATGACAATATAATTCCATTTTCCTTTATGAATGAGGGAAAAGATATTGGAAACCATAAAGAAGATTGTTACTTAACTTATACAACTTTAGAAACTAAAAAAATCATTCAAGATAATCTTCATAGAAGTCCGATGTATGCGGGAATTGTAAATGGTGTAGGACCTAGATATTGCCCATCGATTGAGGATAAAATAGTACGTTTTAACGAAAAAGACGAACATCAAGTTTTTATTGAGCCTGAGGGTTTGGATACTTTGGAAATGTATGTTCAAGGTGTCAGCAGTACACTTCCCCTTGACGTTCAAAAACAAATGTATAAAAGTATTTTGGGACTTGAAAATGTTAAGATAATGCGTCCTGCTTATGGAATTGAATATGATTGTATTGATCCGACTATTTTAAGGGCAACTTTAGAGCATAAGGATATTAAAAATCTTTTCTTTGCAGGTCAAATTAATGGAAGCTCCGGTTATGAAGAAGCTGCAAGTCAAGGTATTATCGCAGGGATAAATTCAGCAATGAATATTTTAGGAAAAGAACCTTTTGTTTTAACCAGAAGTGATGCCTATATAGGAGTTTTAATTGACGATTTAATTACAAAAGGAACTGACGAGCCTTACAGAATGATGACTTCAAGAACTGAATATAGACTTTCTTTAAGACAGGATAATGCAGATTTAAGACTTACGGAAATGAGTTATAATATAGGTTTGGCAACTAAAGAACGTTATGAAAAATGCCTGAATAAAAAGACTTTAATAGAAAATGAAATAAATAGATTAAAGTCATCTATCTTAACACCAAAGGAAAATACTAATAAAGCCTTAGAAGATTTGGGAAGTATGAAACTTAAAACTGCAGTAAGCCTTTATGATTTAATAAAAAGACCTGAATTAGACTATGAGATACTTAAGGATTTAGATACAACTCGTGAACCTTTGGATAGAGAAATAAAAATGCAAGTTCAAACTATGATTAAATATGAGGGTTATATCGAAAAACAAAGCCAACAAATAGAGGCATTTAAAAAACTTGAAAACAAAAAACTTGAAAATATCGACTACAATTCCCTATCAGGTCTTAGAATTGAAGCAGTTCAAAAACTTGCAAAATTCAGACCTGAAACAGTAGGACAAGCGAGTAGAATTTCAGGAGTAAGCCCTGCAGATATAAATGTCTTGCTTATTCATCTTGAAACTCAAAGGAGAAAAAATGGATAATTTAAAAAGTTTAACTCAAAAAGAAAATATTATTTTAAGTGATATAGCTTTAGAAAAATTTGAAATTTACAGAAAATTAATTCTCGAATGGAATGAAAAAATTAATTTAACAGCTATTACAGATGAAGAAGCTATGAATACAAAACATTTTTTAGATTGTCTATTACTTACAAAAACAGGACTTTTTGATGATGATAAATCTGTTTTAGATGTGGGAACTGGTGCAGGTTTCCCTGCAATTCCACTTAAACTATATAATGAAAATTTAAAAATAACAATGTTGGATAGCTTAAATAAAAGGATTAAGTTTTTAAATATCGTAATCGAAGATTTGAATTTAAAAAACATAAAAGCTATTCACGGACGTGCTGAAGAAGTCGGGAGAAAAGAGGGTTTTAGAGAAAGTTTTGATATAGTTAGTTCAAGAGCTGTCGCTTCCCTATCTTTACTTTTGGAATTTACGATTCCATTTTTAAAAGTAAATGGACTTTTTCTTGCAATGAAAGGACCTTCATATCTTGAAGAAGTTGAAATTTCAAAAAATGCATTTAAAAAATTAAATTGCAAATTGGAGAAGGTTTTGAATTTTAAAATCGAGCAAAACGGAGAGATTTCAGAAAGAAATATTTTGATTATAAAAAAGATTGGAAAAACACCGGATAATTTTCCTAGAAATATGGGACAAATAAAGAAAAAACCGTTATAAAAGAGTAAAAGAAGGTTTAAATACCTTCTTTTTCTGTGTTTATTACGAAGTGAAACAATTTACTTTTTATATAATTTTTAATAATATATAAAGTTTATTTACTGTTAACGTCTAGCTATTGGACAAAGTATATTCCCTTATACGTCATTTCGACTGTAGCGTAAGCGAAAAGAATCTAGCCCTAACTTTGATTGTTTACTTGTAAACAATCAATAGTAGGTCTGACGCAAAGATTGTTCAAATCTTTGATTTGAGTACAATCGACTGCGAAAATCTCATACTTTTGCTTTAGCAAAAGTAAATGTATCGTAGATACATCGATATGAAATTTTCATACTAAATGAAACTCTAGAAAATTTACATAGTAATTATAATTAACATTTTTATTTTTTTAAGTCCTTTGCAGGACTTACTATTATTTGCAAGCAAATAATAGTGTGAGATCTCTCCGCTCCGTTACACTTCGGTCGAGATGACGTGTTGGGAGCTTCTCTTTGCAAAGTTCCATAACGTGAGTTATTTTATTTTTTATATAATTTAAAAATACTATGATGTAGATTTTTATTTTTTCTACCATATTTATAAAGATATTTTGAAGTTTTTTACTACTAACGCCTAGCCACTAAACAA
>NZ_JBLKRS010000006.1:0-54104 GCF_047608425.1 Parvimonas oralis | reverse complement strand
GGCAACATCAAAGCTAACTGATACTAATAAATCGAAAGCTTGACCAGAAATATATACTCTTTAGTTGGAAGGGTATTAAACAGAAATATATTGAAAAGAAGAAGAAAAGTAAACAAGTATGGCTGTAAGGCTTAAGAGGCTACTCTGTTCCCATCTCGAACACAGAAGTTCATGACCTAACAGCAATCTGAGATTGCGTCGTAGGTCAGATGCTAAGAAACTCCATTTGTGAAACAAATGGTAAGTTTCGACAGTGAAAGCTCAGAGCTTAACGGCAAAGAAAAGTAAATAAATAAGTATGGCTGTGATGGCTAGGAGGATACACCTGTTCCCATCTCGAACACAGAAGTTAAGCTCTTAAACGTCGAAGGTACTAGTACATCTCGTACTGGGAGAATAGAAAACAGCCAAACAAAGTATAAATCACTCGAAAGAGTGATTTTTTGTTTTTAGTAAAAACACAATGCTTAACAGCAAAAATAAATAAACAAGAATGGTTATTAAGGCTTATTGGATATAGAATACAGAAGTTAATGACCTAACAGCAATCTATGATTGCGTCGTAGGTCAGATGCTAAGAAACTCCATTTGTGAAACAAATGGCAAGTTTCGACAGCGAAAGCTCTTAAACGTCGAAGGTACTAGTACATCTCGTATTGGGAGAATAGAAAATAGCCAAACAAAGTATAAATCACTCGAAAGAGTGATTTTTTTGTGTAAAAATATTGTAGATAATAATTATTTAATATATAATTATAAGTAAGAAAAAGGAGGAATTATGTTTAATATATATAAGTTTTATAATGCTGTTTTAAGTCAAAATGCTTTGGAGATTAAAAAATTTTTTAATGAAGATGCTTATATTGATTGGCATAATACTAATGAAAGATTTACTGTTGATGAGTTTATTGAAGTTAATTGCACTTATCCTGATAAATGGGGTGGAGAAGTTGAAAGGGTTGAACAAATCGGAAATTTAATTATTGCAGTTGCAAAAGTAATAAATGTTTTTGATAAATCTTCATTTTATGTTAATTCCTTTATATTGCTAGAAAATGGGAAAATTTCAAAACTTGATGAATATTGGGGAGATAATGGGAAAATTCCTCAATGGAGAATTATTAAAAATATAGGAGTTAAAATAAAGTAATGAATTCGTTTTATAAAAATAAGAGTATAACAGATAATTTTAAATTAATTATTTTGTTAATTATGTTTTTATTTGGATTGGTATTTAAAGCATCTACTAGAGATTATATTTTGCTTGTTGTTTTAGTATTAATAGAATTTGCTTTTAAGATAGGATTTAATTATATTAATTCTATAAGTTATACTATTTCAAATAAATTTTATAAGAATATTTTAAAGATGTTGAATATTATAAATTTTGAGTTTGATTTTTTGTTTATATATTTGTTTTTTGATTCGATTTTTAAATTTAATATAAAGTATCTTGTTGGAATTATCTTTAGTATTTTAGTTATGAGTATAATTTTCTTTTCTTTTTTTGTCTCTTTAAATTTAAAATATGAAGTTTTGACATTTAGAATGGCTAATGAGTTAGATAGAGAAAGTATTTTAAATATATATCTTGAAGGAGCAAATGCTTTAAAAGAAGATGGAGTTGATCAATGGCAAGGTCAATATGTTCCAAGTTTTAAAGATGTTGATGAGCATTTAGGAGTTGATCTATATGTTTTAGAATATCATAAAAGGATAGTTTCCACAGCTTGTTTGGTTGAAGGAATAGATGAAGATTATGAGAATATAAATGGAAAATGGAATACTTCACTTCCTTATATTAGTATTCATAAGGTAGCGACTTCAAATGAATATAAAAAGCAAAGTTTTGGGAGAAAAATGATGAGCTATATTGAAAATTTTGCAAAAAGGAAGAGAATGGATTTAAGAATTGATACTCATAAAGACAATAAAAAGATGAGAAATTTCATTATCTCCTGTGGTTATAAATATACCGGAGAAGTAATTTTGCAAGGAGAACTTGAAAGACTTGGTTATGATAAAAAAGTAGTGTAAGTTTAAAATATATGAGATTTCCAGAGCAATTGTATCTAATGATACAATCGACTGAGAAAGTCTTATTACTATTATTTGGTTTCAAATACTAGTAAGTCTTGTAAAGGACTTATATAAAAATGATATTATACAATATAAAAAAGGTTAGAGTTTTTAGGTACTCTAACCTTTTTGTTATATACTAATGAGTTGCTCCGCCTTCTACTTTAATGTCTTCTTTGTTTTCAATGATAGCTTCAATTGCATATTCTAAACCTTTTGCAATTAATTCGAGAGGCATTGATGGCATATTTCTCTTATCTACAACTTGTTCAGGTAAAAACGGAATATGGATAAATCCTGTTCTCATATTCGGATATTTTGTGCTTGCAAGATGTGCCATTCCATAGCAAACATGGTTACAAACAAATGTTCCGGCTGTATTTGAAACAGATGCAGGAATTTTGTTTTCAATCATTTTTTGAACCATTGCTTTTATAGGAATTGTTACAAGATAAGCGTCTGGTCCATCTTCAGCAATTTTTTCATCAATCGGTTGATTTCCTTCGTTATCTTTTATTCTGAAGTCATCCATATTAATTCCAACTCTTTCAACAGTTATATCAGGTCTTCCACCTGCTTGTCCTACATTTATTACAACATCCGGTTTTTCAACTTCTATAACTTCTTCAAGTCTTTTTAAACTTTTTCTAGCAACTGTTGGAATTTCTACTTTAATTATTTTTACTCCTTTAATTTCATCAGGTAACAATTTTACTGATTCAATCGCAGGATTAACTTTTTCTCCACCGAATGGATCAAATCCGCTAACTAAAATTTTCATATAATCATCTCCTAAAATGCCATTACTAACATAAGCACAATATGAACTAGAATCATTGCGATAGCCATAGGGGCCTGTGTTTTAATAATTGTATATTTGTCTTTGGTTTCGAGTATTGCAGAAGGAACTATATTGAAGTTTGCAGCCATAGGGGTTAATAGAGTTCCGCAATAACCACAAGTCATTCCAAGTGCTCCTACTACTGCAGGATTTCCGCCTTGAGCTATTACAAAAGGAATACCAACACCGATTGTGATTACTGTAAATGCAGCGAATGCATTACCCATAATCATAGTAAAGATTACCATACCTAAACAGTAAGCTACAACACCTGCAACTCTTCCACCGCCACCAACGATGCTTCCTGCAAATTCTCCAATTATATTACCTACACCTGCTGCTGTAAATACGATACCAAGTGCTCCTAAAAGTTGAGGTAATAAGCTTGACGCACCTACTTGCATTAAAAGTCTTGTAGTGTCTTCCTTCATATCTTCTGTCTTAGGTTTAGCTATTAATAAAGCTATTATAAATGCAATTATAGCTGAAAATCCTAAAACTTGAGCTGTTGAAAAACCGAAAATTATATCTTTACCTTTGGCATCAGTTCCAATTATAATTTTAAATGATCTAAATTGTGACATTAAAAATGCAAGAGCTGCCATAATTAATGCAGGAATAAAAATTTTCCAACCGATTTTATCTGCATTTTTTCTTCTTTCGTCATCTGATGGAGGAGTAAATTCTCCAATTTTTACTTGTTTTGTAAGAGTAAGAGCTCCACAAACAACAAGCATTGCTCCAACAATAACTCCACCTTGCTTTGGAAGATACTTAACCAAGAATCCTCCGAATGCAAAGATAATTCCAACTAAAAACCAGAATAAAAATGTACCTATTCTTGCTTCTTTATTTTTCAAACCTCTAAAAGCTGTTAAAATTGAAATCAATCCGCAAAGAATGTAAATAAATTCGTCAATAAAAAATGTATTACTACTTATCCATTTTAACATCTTTTCCACCAACCTTTCTAAGTTTCATTTCAAATAAGAAGCATTGAATTATTGATAAAAGTATCATTGCAATACCTGTAAATAAAGAATAGTATGCTACTTGAGCTCCTGTTATAGTGTGTCCCTTGTCTTTAAGTGTGGAAACGATAAGTAAAACACCTGAAGAAACAGGGAATACATTTTGTCCGAAAAAGTTACCGTAGTTTTCAACGGCACCTGCTAAACCTTTTAAATCTTCAAGTTTAGTTTCTGTAAGGTCAACTGTTTTAGTTGCAGCACCTTCTGCCATTGGTAAAATTAAAGGTCTTACAAATTGAACATGTCCACCAAGACGTAATGAGAATATTGCTGCAAGCCAACGAATGAATAAATATAACCAAATAACTAAACCTGCACTTGCACCTTTAATTTTTCGTATTCCATCAGCCGCCTTTTCTTTAAGACCATGTCTTTCCATAATGCCGATTACTATAAGTGTTGTAAAGAACAAACTCATATATCTGTTTGATACAAAACCTTTACCTATAATATCCAATATTTCTACGATGCTTTTTCCACCGGCAAGACCTGTTGCGAAGCCTGCAATTAAAACTACAGAAATTACATCAAGTTTTAATACAAAACCAACAACAATAATTACAATACCGATTAAAACTAAATAATTTTGCATATCTTCCTCCTATAAATTTATTTTTATTACTTACTATTAAAAAGATTTTCTTTAATACTATAAAGAAACTGTTCTTAATAATATATAAGTAATTAATTATAGTATATCATAAATGTTTATATTTTTAAATAGTGCTTTGTTAAAGTTATAAGTAGATGTTAAAAGAAAATCGATAAATAATCTTTATATAATTATTTAAAAAGAAAAAATGTTGTGGATTTACAATCCAGTATTTTCAATATATTTAAGAATATTTTTTATTCTTTATTAATAATTATTAAGAAACATAATCGATATAGATATTTTTATTGAAAATTATCTAAAATTTGACAATATTGTAATATTGATATATAATAGTAATAGGTTTATGCCCTATGATAAAGCTATTACTATTTCATCAAAACAACAATATCAAAATCAAATTGAAGTTTTGATATAATTATAATATGTTTACACCTTGTGGTAAACATATTTTAATTGCGAAGCAACAAGGTTCTCGGGCACCCACCCGATGCAAAGCATCGAGGAAGCGTGAGGTTCTTCTTTCATCATAATTACCTTAATTTAATTATTAAAAAGGAGTTATGATATAGTAATGATAGATTCACGACTTATGATAAACTTATTAGAAAATTGTTTTGTTATGATAAATTTAAGAAATATTATTTTTGAAATATTTAATATGTAAAAATTTTTTCACGAAGGAGGGTTTATAGTGATTTATTTTGATAATTCAGCGACTACAAAAAACAAACCTGCAGAAGTTATTGATGCAGTTGTTAATGCATTGAAAAATTTTGGAAATTCCTCTCGTGGAGTTCATGAAGAAAGCTTAAGTGCAGATAGGATTGTTTTTGAAACCAGAAAAAAAATAGCGAAGATGTTTAATGTTGGAAATTCTCGTCAGGTAGTTTTTACAAAAAATGCAACTGAAAGTTTAAATATTGCAATAAATGGTCTATTTTCAGAAAATGATCATATAATCACTTCCGTTGCAGAACATAATTCCGTTTTAAGACCTATACATTATTTGAAAGAAAAGGGTGTTGAAGTCAGTTACATAGGAGTTTTAGAAAATGGAGTTATTAATTTTGATGAGATTCCATCTTTAATTAAAGCGAATACTAAAGCTATAGTTATAACTCATGCATCAAATGTTACAGGAAATATTACAGATTTAAAAAAGTATGGAGATTTTTGTAGAAATAATAATCTTCTTTTTGTTGTAGATGCATCTCAAACCGCAGGAGCTTTTAATATAGATATGAAAGAGATGAATATTGATGTGCTTTGTTTTACAGGTCATAAATCAATGCTTGGACCTCAAGGAACGGGTGCATTATGTGTTAGAGAAGAAGTCTATATAAGACCTTTTATGGTTGGCGGAAGCGGAACTCATAGCTATGATGAATTTCAACCTGATAAGATGCCGACTAGACTTGAAGCAGGGACTTTAAATTCACATGGGATTGCAGGGCTTCACGCATCTATTGACTATATTTTAAGAAATAAAATGGAAAATTTAACTAATAAAGCTATGGAGCTTGCAAGGAAATTTTATGATGGAGTAATTAAATTTCCTGAAGTTAAGGTTTATGGAGATTTTGAAACAGACCTAAGAGCACCAATAGTTTCATTAAATATTTCAGATATGGACTCTTCTGAAGTTAGTAATATTTTATATGAAGAGTATAAAATTTCAACAAGACCCGGAGCTCACTGTGCTCCTCTAATACACAAAGCACTTGGAACTGTTGAACAGGGTATGGTTAGATTTAGCTTTTCTCATTCAAATACATTTGATGAGGTAGAGCTTGCTATAAACGCAATTAAAAAAATTATAGACGATAGGAGGTAATAAAATGCGTTTTTTTAACACAAAAAAGGGATTGTTGACTTTGGGAATTATCGCAGGTCTTGGAGCAGCTTTGCTTGCATATTTAGGCAATCCTAAAAATATGGCTTTTTGTATAGCTTGTTTTATTAGAGATACTGCAGGAGCTATGAAATTCCATAATGCAGAAGTTGTTCAATATTTTAGACCGGAAATTGTAGGTATTATTTTAGGTGCATTTTTAGTTTCATTATTTACAAAAGAATATAGATCAACAGCCGGTTCATCACCTGTTATCAGATTTTTCTTAGGTGTAATAATGATGGTTTGTGCTCTTGTATTCTTAGGATGTCCTTTAAGAATGATTTTAAGAATGTCAGCCGGAGATATAAGTTCTTATGTAGGATTTGTTGGTTTTGCAGCCGGTGTTGCGACAGGAGCTTTCTTCTTAAGAAAAGGCTTCAGTTTAGGAAGAGCCTATCCGATAAAGAAAGAAAATGGATATGTTTTACCAATAGTTGTAGCAGGATTATTCGCTCTTGTTATTGCTGTTCCATCACTTTATGCATTTAGTAAAAAAGGACCTGGAAGCATGCATGCAGTATGGTATGCGGCTCTTGCAGTAGGCCTTGTATTTGGTGTAATTGCACAAAGAAGCAGAATGTGTTTTGCCGGTTCACTTAGAGATATTATCTTAGTTAAAGATTTCAGATTGTTCTCTGTAATAGCTGGAATTTTTATCGTAATGTTAGGTTATAATTTAGCTACAAACAACTTTAAATTTGTTGCTTTTGGACCTATAGCTCATGCTCAAACTATTTGGAATCTATTGTCAATGTATGCGGTAGGTTTCTGTGCAGTATTACTTGGTGGATGTCCTTTAAGACAATTAGTTCTTGCAGGAACAGGATCATCAGATTCAGTTATAACTGTACTTGGAATGTTCGTTGGAGCAGCTTTTGCTCATAATTTTAAATTAGCAGGTGGTGCAGCAGCAGTTGAAAATACAGCAAAAGGAATTAAAGCGGCAGCCGGCGGTCCCGGAATAAACGGACAAGTATTTGTTATTATTTCAATAGTTGCTTTATTTATAGTAGCTTATTGCGGATTGAGAAAAGAAAAAAATAAATAAGAATTAAGGAGATTGATATGAAAGAATTAGACGTTAGAGGATTATCTTGTCCGGAACCGGTTTTAATTTTACAAGATGCCCTTAAAGAAAATAAAAATGAAACTTACAAAGTCTTAGCCAGTGAAGCTCATGTTGTAAAAAATATCACACATTTTGCAAACAGTCAAGGCAAAAAAACTTCTGTAAAAGAAGTTGGATTAGACTTTGAAATTATTGTAGAATAATGAAAGAGACTAAGCTGTATACAACATTCTATACGACGGCAGAGGCAATGGCAACTGAAAGCGTATGTAAAGAAAATAACCTTTCAGGAAAACTTGTCCCTGTACCAAGAGTTCTATCAGCAGGATGTGGAATTGCTTGGGAATGTAGTCCGGATTTAAAAGCTAGTCTTTTAGAACTTTTGGAAAAAGAAGATATAGAATGGGAAGAATGTGAAGAATTATAGATTTAAAAAGATTTAATAACTTTAGGAAATCTTTAAATTAAATACTATTAAAAAGGTCATCTTGAAAATCAAGATGACTTTTTTATGAAAAAAATTTTTATTATAGATATTTAATCAAAATATTAATCACATTTGACATTTTTGTTCATCTATTATATAATTGCCAATAGATTTATTATATTTTTAGGAGGATTGAATGAAAGCATTTAAAAAAATATCTTTAATGATTTTTTCTTTATTATTAATTTTTAATTTGGGATTTAGTAATAAACTTTTTGCTGAAAATATAAATGAAAATGAGAAAAAATTAGTTTATGTAGAAAATATTTTTTATGATGAAAATGGAAATCTTGCAAATGGCTGGTATGATGATGGAAAAGATTTGTTCTTTTTCCAAAACGGAAAGAAATTTACAGGGCTTGCAGTTGATAAAGGGGGATCTAAATACTTTTTAAATGGCAAGTATGGTAGCGGAATTTACAAAGATGTCCTTTATGAAAATGGAGCAAAATCAAAGGGAAGAGTTTATGTAGATGGAATTTTCTATGGAGAAGATGGAAAGCCAGCAGACTGGTGGTACAAAGACGGAGAAGCATGGTATTTTTTCCAAAACGGTAAAAAACATAATGGCTATGGAGTAGATGGCAATGGGAAAAGGTATTTTGTAAATGGAAAGTATGTAAATGGGTATGTAAATAAACTTTTTTATGAAAATGGAAAACTTGCAAATTGGTGGTATGATGACGGAACTGCATGGTATTTTTTTAAAGAAGGTAAAAAATTTACCGGAAAAGCAGTAGATGGCAATGGCGAAATGCAATTTGTAAATGGGAAATATGCAAATACTTATATAGATGAAATATTTTACAGAGAAGGGAAAATAGCTAATTGGTGGTGCGATGACGGAAGTGCTTGGTATTTTTTCCAAAATGGGAAAAAATATACCGGATATGGAATTGATCTTAGTGGGAAAAAATATTTTGTAGACGGAAAATATGCTAACGGAGAATATGAAGGAATACTTTATAAGGAAGGTTTAAAGTCAGAAGGACAAACTTATATTAATGAAATTTATTATGATGAAAATAAGCTTCCTGCAAATGGTTGGTACGATGACGGAAGTGCTTGGTATTTCTTTAGAGATGGTAAAAAACTTACCGGAAAAGCTGTTGACGACAACGGAGAAATGCAATTTGTAAATGGTAAATACGCAAATACTTATATAGATGAAATATTTTACAGAGAAGGGAAAATAGCCAATTGGTGGTGCGATGACGGAAGTGCTTGGTATTTTTTCCAAAATGGGAAAAAATATACCGGATATGGAATTGATCTTAGTGGGAAAAAATATTTTGTAGACGGAAAATATGCTAACGGAGAATATGAAGGAATACTATATAAGGAAGGTTTAAAGTCAAAAGGACAAACTTATATAAAAGGAATTTATTATGATGAAAATAAACTTCCTGCAAATGGTTGGTATGATGACGGAAGTACTTGGTATTTCTTTAGAGATGGTAAAAAACTTACCGGAAAAGCTGTTGATGGTAATGGAGAAATGCAATTTGCAAATGGAAAATACGCAAATTGTTATATAGATGAAATATTTTACAGAGAAGGAAAACTTGCTAATTGGTGGTGCGACGACGGAAGTGCTTGGTATTTCTTTAAAGATGGAAAAAAATTTACAGGACACGGAATTGACGGCAATGGAAAAAGATATTTTGTAGAAGGAAAATACGCCAATGGAATATATGAAGAAAAATTATATAAAGAAGGATTAGAGTCCAACGGAAAGACTTATATAAACGGAATTTATTATAATGAAAATAAACTTCCTGCAAATGGTTGGTATGATGATGGATATGACTGGTTTTTCTTTAAAGATGGTAAAAAGCATACCGGAAAAGCTGTTGACGGCAACGGAGAAATGGATTTTGTAAACGGGAAATACAAAAATAATAGAAAATATTATATGGCTTCAAGAGAAATTCAGATGAGGATTTTAAATGCGGCATATAATACAAGTTCTCCCGGTCGAAACTTATGTGCAAAGTGGGTTTCAAGAGTTTATCAAAATGCCGGTCTTGGATATTTAGGCGGGAATGCCAATGATATGTATAGAAACTATACTTTTACTTCAGATATTGGTAAATTAAAAATAGGAATGATTGTAGCTGTTGAAAGCAGTAGTAGTGGAAGTAGAATGGGACGTATCTATGGACATGTCGGAATTTATATCGGAGACGGAAAAGTAATGGAAAGTGTTGGATACAAGAGGGTTATCACTTTGGACAATTGGATTTCAACATATTGTCAACATCATCCTGTTGGTTTCGGTTATCCACCTTCTGTAGAAAAATAAAAAACAAAAATAGAGTTAAAAATATATTAAAGTTCATCTTGGAATTCAAGATGAACTTTTTGAATGTTTAAAATTATTATAACAATCTAATAACTAATGAAATTAATAATAAATTTTGACAATTTTTACTAATTATTATATAATTAACTTTAGTTTATTATTATTTTAGGAGGAAAAAATGAAAGTATTTAGAAAAATATTTTTAATGTTTTTTTCATTATTATTAATTTTTTCATCTAGGATTTAGTAGCATAATTATTGCTGAAAAAACAAATGAAAACGGGAAAAAATCAATTTATGTAGAAAATATTTTTTATGATGAAAACGGAAAACCTGCGAATTGGTGGTATGATGATGGTACGGCTTGGTATTTTTTCAAAGATGGTAAAAAATTCTCTGGCTTTGGAAAAGATGGCAATGGTGAAAGATATTTTGCGAATGGAAAATATGCAAATGGATATTATGAAGGAACTTATTATAATGAAGGTGAAAAATTCAACCTTCCTGAAACTGTAAGACTAACTAATGGAATTAGAGCTTTTAAATTTTCTGATGATAAGTTTTATACAGGCTGTTGGTTATATTCTGCTGCGAGTGGACTTTATAGTAAAGGAAAATATATAACTCCAACTGATTTATTAAATTTATTACCAAAAACTGGAGATCCAAGAACTGGAGTTATGGGAAATCCTAAAGAACATTATTATCGTGATGTTTTTCCAGCTAGTTATCCAAGTGGTATGGTTCCAACATTACAAAAGTTAGTTCCAAGCATCGAAGATTATTCAGGAGCATCCTTTGAAGATATAAAATTACAATTAGCAAAAGGACGTACTGTTCAAGTTTGGTTTACCAGAGAGATGTTATACAAAAAAGTTGATGTTGGAGGGGAATTGATTTTAGCAAGTTCCGATTATCATTCAATTTTATTGATAGGTTATGATAATACAGGTTTTTACCATATAGAATCTGTTAGACCTAATCATATTTACCATATGAAATATGATGAATTGAAACGTGGCTACAATTGGTTTGATAAAAAAGCAATTTTATATAAATAAGAACCCCACCCTTCCACGATGCTTCGCATCGGGTGGGTGCCCGGGAACCTTGTTGCTTTGCAATAAGAACGCCACCCTTGGACGAAGCTTCGCATGGGGGTGCCCGGGAATCTTGTTGTTTCAAAATAAATATAAGACTACTGTTTATCAGTAGTCTTTATGGTGAGGTAGAAATTTTGATAAAAAATCCGAAAATTAAAGACAGAAATTATGGAATTGACTTGCTTAGAATTGTTACAATGTTTATGATTGTAAATTTGCATGTTTTTTGGTATGGTGGAATTTTAAGAAGTGAGAATCTATATTTCTTAAGTGCAAAATACAATATTGTATGGATTTTAGAGATAATTTGTTATGTGGCTGTGAACTGTTATGCCTTAATTTCAGGTTTTGTAGGAATAGGATCCAGATACAAATATTCTAATATAGTTTTATTATGGGTAAGAGTTGTTTTTTATTCTATTTCTCTTTACTTGATTGGCTGTATTTTTGGAATTGTAGATTTTAATTTTAAAACTCTTGTAACATTTTGTTTTCCAGTTGTAAATTCAAAATATTGGTATTTTACAGCATATTTTTGTCTGTTCTTCTTTATGCCAATATTAAATTCTGCATTAGAAAATATGGAATACAAGCTTCTTAGAAACTCAATTATTATGATTATAATTATAATTTCTATACTACCTTTTATTTATGCAGGGGACATTTTCCTTACAAGAAATGGTTCAAGTTTTGTGTGGCTAATGGTATTATACTTAATTGGTGGATTTATCAAAAAATACAATTTGCATAATAAGTTTTCTAATAATTCTATGATTATTCTATTTGCTTTTTGTATTATTCTAGAATTAGGAAGTGCATATTTGACAAGTTATTTAGATTTAAAAGGAGTTACAGATTTTAAATTTACATTAATCTCCTACACATCTTCTACTATGCTTCTATCAGGAATATCCTTACTAATAATATTTTCAAAGTTGAAAGTAAAATCGTGGAGAAAAATAATTTCATTTCTTTCACCGCTTTGTTTTTCGGTTTATTTAATCCATGAACATGAAGTGTTTAGCAAAAGATTTATAGTTGGAAGATCTGCAACATTTTTAAATCATTCAACTTTAAAAATGCTACTTTATATTTTAATAACTGATATTGTGATATTTGTAGTATGTATATTTGTAGATTATTTTAGAGAATTGATATTTAAAAAATTAAAAATTAAAAAAAGATTAAGTTTTATTGATAAAAATTAGGTGAAAGCCTAATTTTTTTATGTAAAATTTTGGATTTTTTGTCAAAAATATGATAAAATAAAGCTTGTACGAATGGAGGAAATATGGGTTTAAGATTTTGTCCGCTTTTTAGCGGGAGTGATGGAAATTGTTGCTTTTTAGAAGTTGATAATAGAAGATATTTAATAGATGCAGGTTTTAGTGGCAAGAAAATTGAAAGTAATCTTAAATGCTTGGGAGTTGATCCTAGCACGATTGATTTAATATTTTTAACTCATGAACATATTGATCATATAAGAGGGGCAGGAGTGCTTTCCAGACGTTATGATATCAAAATTTGTTCTAATATTGAAACACTAAAGGCTGGAGCATCCAAACTAGGTAAAATTAAAGATGAAAATATTGTTGTTATCGGCACTGAAAAGAAACACAGATTTTCTCTTTTTGATTTATATACCTTGGAAATTTCTCACGATTGTGCGAGAGGAATGGGCTTTGTTTTTAATACGGATTATGGGAAAGTCAGCCTTTTAACTGATACGGGAATTATTACAAACCACATGAAAGAAAAGATTAAGAGTTCAAAGATTTTTTATTTTGAGGCAAATCACGACTTAGAAATGCTTAAAAACGGACCTTATGACTACAATTTAAAACAGAGAATTTTGGGGGATTTCGGTCATATTTCAAATGTTACAAGTGGAAATGTACTCTCCGAAGTTGTAACGGATAAATGCAAAAAGGTATATCTTGGACATTTAAGTGAAACTAATAATAAAGAAAAACTTGCTTATGACGAAGTTTTTAGAATTTTAGATAAAGAAAATGTAATTAAATATACGAATTTGGAAGTTACAAAGAGATTTGAAAACAGCAGTATAACGGAAGTGTAATATGAATATAAAAATTTTATGTGTAGGAAAGCTATCCGAAAAATTTTTAAAAGATGCCTGTGATGAGTATAAAAAGAGAATTTCAGCCTTTTCAAAAATTGAAATTATAGAAATTCCTGAAGAAAAAATTTTGACACAAAATCCAAGTAAATTGGAAATTGAAAATGTATTAAAAAAAGAAGAGGGAAGAATCTTAAATAAAATTTCAGATTCCGATTTTGTTATAACCCTTGAAATTTTAGGAAAAACAATAGGCAGTGAAGACTTTTCAAAATTTTTAGAAGATAAAATGAATGACGGAAACTCAAAATTTATATTCGTAATCGGTGGAAGTTTCGGACTAGGAGATGAAATAAAGAAAAGAAGTAATTTTAAACTTTCTTTTTCAAAATTTACACTCCCACACCAACTATTTAGAGTTGTTTTATTAGAACAAATCTACAGAGCTTTTAAAATTATGAACAATCAAATATATCATAAATAGGAGAAATATGGAAAATAAGGAAATAAAAGATATAATGGAAAATAGAGAAAATAACTTACAGGCGACTTGTCCTGTTCTTTTTCCTGAAAACGAAAGAACCGAGCTTAAAGATATTGAAAGGTCGCTGATAAAAAGATATAGAAAACATATTTGGTCAAAATTTGTAAAGGCGATTAAAGAATACAATTTAATAGAAGACGGAGATAAGATTGCGGTTGCAATTTCAGGCGGAAAAGATAGCTTGATTATGGCAAAACTCTTTCAAGAGCTTAAAAAGAATGGAAAAGATAATTTTGAACTTGAATTTATTGCAATGGATCCGGGTTATCATCCGTCCATAAAAGAGTTGCTTTTAGAAAATGCAAATTATCTTAAAATTCCCCTTACATATTATCCTGCTGATATTTTTGCAGTTGCGGACAAAATTGCAGGGGATTACCCTTGCTATATGTGTGCAAGAATGAGAAGAGGCTCACTCTATGCAAAAGCTAAAGAACTTGGATGTAACAAATTGGCATTAGGTCATCATTTTAATGATGTCATTGAAACAACAATGCTTAACTTGCTTTGTGCTGGAAGTTTTAAGACAATGCCACCTAAACTAAATGCGAAAAATTTTGAAGATATGGAAATAATAAGGCCTCTATATCTTATAGAAGAAGAATATATAATAAGGTGGATGAAGTCAACAGGACTTATGCCTTTAAATTGTGCCTGTATGGTTGCAGCGAAAAAAATCGGAAACAAAAGATATCAAATAAAGGATTTAATCGAAAATTTGAAAAAAGACTTTAAAAATGTTGACAGTTCTATATTTAGAGCAGCCGAAAATGTAAATATAAATTTACTATTAGGCTACGAAATAAATGGACATAAAGTTGATTTCAATGAAAAATACGAAAATGACAATCCATTTTATGAGTAAATAAACACAAAAAAGTAAACAGTGAATTTTTAAATTCGCTGTTTTTTATATAAGAATATTGATTATTGGATTAAATAATGATAAGATATATTTGATAAATAATATCAAATATATCGGAGGTATTTATGTTTAAAAAATTTTTTGAAAATGTTATAAAACCAAAAGAAAATTTGGGTGGAAAGATTATGGTTAAAGGAATGAATAAAGGACATGAAAAGTTGGCATCATGGGCGAGGTCATTTTTAGATATAAAAGAAGGAGATAAAATAATAGACTTAGGTTGTGGTGGCGGAAGAAATGTTCAGTATTTTTTAACTAAGGCAAAATATGTATATGGACTAGATTACTCAAAGATGAGTGTTCAAGTTTCAAGGGAATTAAATGAAAAAGAAATTAAAGATGGAAGATGTAAGATTTTTGAAGGGGATGTATCTGAAATTCCATTTGAAGATGAAAGTTTAGATATTGTAACAGCATTTGAAACTATATATTTTTGGCAAGATATTGAAAAAGCATTTAAAGAAATTCATAGAATTCTTGTTGTGGGAGGAACATTTCTAATTTGTAATGAAGGAAGTGCAAGAGAAAATACAAATATAAAAAAATGGGCTGATATGTTAGATTTTAATGTCTATACAGGAGATAAATTGATTGAAGTTCTTGAAAAAATAGGATTTTCTGCTGAATATCATCTAGATGAAAAAAAGCATATAGTGGTAATTGCAAAAAAATTGTAAAAACTAAGAAGCGTTTTAAGATGCTCCTTTTTTTATCTATGTATCTACGACACATTCACTTTTGTTTGCAACAAAAGTGTGAGATCTCCATAGTCGATTGTGCCCAAATCAAAGATTTGGACAATCTTTGCGTCAGACCTACTATTGATTGTTTACAAGCAAAACTATGAGATTTCTCCACTACACTCTACTTCGCTACGCTTCGTTCCGTTCCGGTCGAAATGACATATAAGGAGAATAACTTTGTTAAGTGGCTAGATGTTAATGGGAAATAAACGTTAAAAAGCATAAGAGTAAAATAAATAAAATTTAAATAATTTAATAAAACGGTAATTATTAATATGTTGTATAAAAAAATAGTTCACGTCATGTTACTTTGCAAAGAAAAGCCCCCAACACGTCATCTTGAGCGAAGTGAAACGAAGTCGAAAGATCTCAATTATTGTTTGTTTACAAACAATAATATTTCTGAAAGAAATCTAAAAAGAATTAGAAATTAGTTTTTTATTAAATTTGAAAATCAAATCAATGACTAAGATTTTTTTCTGTAATTTATGTATCTACGACACATTCACTTTTGCTTGCAACAAAAGTCTGAGATTTCCACAGTCGACTGTACTCAAGTCGAAGATTTGGACAATCTTTGCGTCAGACCTACTATTGCTTGTAAACAAGCAAAACTATGAGATTTCCACAGTAGATTGTACTCAAATCAAAGATTTGAACAATCTTTGCGTCAGACCTACTATTGCTTGTAAACAAGCAAAGTTAGGTCTAGATTCACTTCACTCAGCACGCTTCGTTTCGGTCGAAATGACGTATAGGGGAAGAGATGCTATTTAAGTGCTAGACGTTAATGGAAAATAAACTTCAAAAAGCTATATTTGATAAAATTTAAAATAGTTTAATAAAATTGAAATTACTAAAAATTTATAAATCATAATAGTTCACGTCATATTACTTTGCGAAGAAAGCCCCTAACACGTCATCTCGAGCGAAGTGAAACGAAGTCGAAAGATCTCAATTATTGTTTGTTTACAAACAATAATATTTCTGAAAGAAATCATAAAAGAACTAAAATTATTTTTTATTAAAATTGAAAATCAAATCAATGACTAAGATTTTTTGGCTTATGTAATATATGTATCTACGATACATTCACTTTTGTTTTCAACAAAAGTGTGAGATTTCTCCACTTCGCTATCGCTACGGTCGAAATGACATATAAGTGGAATAACTAATTTAGTGGCTAGACGTTAAAAGAAAGTAAAAGTCGAAAGATTTTAAAAAATTTTTAGAAACAGCAAAACAAAAAAATCCCAAAAAATATATTGACTTTATATACTATACGTTATATAATATAAGTAAGTTAATAATGTTTTGAGAAAGGAGTAGTTATGTTTTCAATTCAGGGAGAAATTTTAGACTTTTGTGTTCTGGCAATAGTTAATCGAAGTGATACTTATGGTTATGAGATTACTCAGAAACTTATGGCTACCATTGAGATTTCAGAGTCAACACTCTATCCAGTTTTGAGAAGACTTCTAAAAAATGGTCTCTTGGATAGTTATGATGTCGCTTTTGACGGTAGAAATAGAAGATATTATCGTATAACCGGGGCAGGTCGAGATGTTTTAAATTTTAATAAAGAAAAATGGAATATATATGTTAAGCAAGTAAATCAGATAGTTGGAGGTAATGATGAATAGAAGGACTTTTATGAGAAAGCTGATGTCTTATTTAAAAAATATTTCTAAAGAAGAAAGACGAAATATAGAAAGTTTTTACAATGAGATGTTTGATGAGCAGGGAATTGACTTTGATGATGAAGTTCCTGAAAGTTTTGGGAATCCGAGAAAAGTTGCAATGGAAATTTTGGCTGAAGATATTGAAATGGAAGAAGAGGATAGCGAAAGAAGCGGTAAAAAGAAAAGAAGTTTTTGGAAAAAACTATCTCTTGTCGGACTTGGAATTTTTTCTTTTCCATTGTTGGTTCCAATTTTTATTATAGCAATT
Organism: Parvimonas oralis; assembly: GCF_047608425.1. Classification (NCBI taxonomy): domain Bacteria; kingdom Bacillati; phylum Bacillota; class Tissierellia; order Tissierellales; family Peptoniphilaceae; genus Parvimonas; species Parvimonas oralis. Next base: position 36,437 of record NZ_JBLKRS010000006.1, on the reverse strand, counting down.
CTTTGTTTCGTAATTTGGATTGTATTTTCCGTTGTGGGATTAATAATTTCTTTACTTACTTTGCCTTTTTCAATTATTTTTAGACCGGACTTAATTATTACTTGGGGCGGAAGATTAGTATTATTTATCATTTTATTATATGTTTTCGGATGGTTAATAAAATGGTTATATAGAATGTTGGTTAATGATATTTCAAAAAATCCGGGAAAATATACTAAAAAGTATGTTAGAGTTAAATATCAACCTAGTGAAGATGAAGATTATGAAATTTATGATGAGGATGAAATGGACTATTCAAATGAAAATATGGATACCTTTTTTGAGGGTATTGATTATATAGATGTTGACTTAAATGCATTAAATGTAAAATTTGAGAGAAGCGATGATAAACTTGTCAGAGTAAAGGCAAGAAATGTAAAGAGAACAAAATTATATTGCGATAAGAATCTAAATAGATTAAAGATTTACAATAAAGGCTTGGTTGGGAAACTTGATAGAAACGGAATTATGGTAGATGATGATTTCATTAAGGATTCTTCCCTTACAATTTATATTCCGGAGAATATTTCAATTTCAGGGGAAATCAATGCTACAAATCTCAGAATCAACGAATTGGAACTTGAAAATTTCAATTTACAAGTAAACGCAGGAAATGTAAATTTATTTGATTTTGAAGTTAAGAATTTTAATGTAGAAGTCAATGCAGGAAATATCAAAGGTGAAGTAGAATATCAAGAGATGTTTAAACTTGATGTTAATGCAGGGAATGCTACTCTTGAAGTTGAAAAATTATATGGAGAAATAGAATACGAATACAGTGTTGGAATGGGAAGTGTGAGAATTTTTGGAGAATCTTTTTCAGGCTTTGGGAAACATGGAAGAAAGAATAAAAATTCAGAAGTGAATATGAAGATAAAATGTGAAGCGGGTAAAGTTACTATAAGATAAGTTTTAGAGCTTTAATTGTAAACTTAATTATGTTATAATGGTCTTGTGAAAAAAATGTATTATAATAGGAGGCATGTTATGGAAAATAAGAGTGCATGGTTGCAAATTGAAGATGCAGAAAAAGATTTAGTTTTTGATTTTTGTGATGATTATAAAAAGTTTTTATCAGTATCAAAAACTGAAAGACTTGCTTGTGCAGAAATTATTCGTCAAGCAAAGGAAAAGGGCTTTAGAGATTTGGAAGAACTTTATAAATCAGGAGAAAAATTTAAAGCTGGAGATAAGTTTTATCTAAATCATAAAAACAAGTCAGTTGCTCTTTTTGTAATGGGAACTGAACCTTTGGAAAATGGACTAAATATCGTTGGAGCACATATTGACAGCCCACGTTTAGATGTTAAACAAAATCCATTGTATGAAGCAAATAATTTAACAAAAATGAAAACTCATTATTATGGTGGAGTTAAATTATATCAATATGCAACTATTCCTTTAGCAATTCACGGAGTTGTTTACAATTCAGCTGGAGAAAAAATAGAAATCCACATTGGAGAAGATAAGGACGATCCAGTATTTTGTGTAACAGATTTATTAATTCACTTATCTAAAAATCAATTAGCTAAAACTGCTCGTGAAGCATTAGTTGGAGAACAAATGAATATTTTAGTTGGAAATATTCCTTTAAAAGATAAAGAAAAAGATGCTGTTAAAGAAAATGTTCTAAAATTAATAAAAGAAAAATACAATTTTGAAGAAGAAGATTTCAGAATTGCAGAATTAGAAATTGTACCTGCAGGGGAAGCTAGAGATTTAGGTTTTGACAGATCAATGGTTATTGGATATGGACAAGATGATAGAGTTTGTGCTTTTACAACAATGCGTGCTATCTTTGAAATTGAAAATCCAAAGAGAACAGCTTGTGGATTATTTATGGATAAAGAAGAAATAGGCTCAATGGGTAATACAGGTATGGCATCATATTTCTGGGAAAATACAATGACTGAACTTGTAAATCTTGAAGGAGATTTTTGCCAATTAAAAGTTAATCGTTCATTAAAGAATTCTAAAGTGTTATCAGCTGACGTTGCAGCGGGATTAGACCCTGATTTTGCAGATACTTGTGAAGCTATGAACTCTGCCGTAATCGGTTCAGGAATTACAATTTGCAAATACACAGGAAGCGGTGGAAAATTCGGTTCAAGTGATGCAAATGCTGAATTTTTAGCAGAAGTTAGAAAAGTATTCAAAGAAAATAATGTTGTATGGCAAACTGCTGAACTTGGTAAAGTAGATCAAGGCGGTGGCGGAACAATAGCATTACTTCTTGCAAAATACGGTGCGGAAGTTTTAGATGCAGGTCCTGCTACATTGAGTATGCACTCACCATACGAAGTTACAAGCAAAATAGATGTTTATATGAGTTATAAAGCATATAAGGCATTTATGTTATAAGAAATATTTTTTAAAATTTACACCTACAAGATATTTACATCGAGTAGGTGTTTTTTTTATTAAATAGCAAGTATATATTTTTTAAAATTATGAAAAAACACATATTAAATCATAGTATTATAAAAAATTTTTAGTCCAAAAACTTTATCGTAATATAGTAATTTTGTTAAAAACATTAATATGTTTTACACTTCTGTGAAAACGATTAGAAAATTTATTAGTTACAAACTATTTAGTATTTTAAATATATTTTCGCGATATTAATAAATTTTTTAAAAATTTCATGAAAATGTTTGAAAAAATATAAAAATAATCAAAAAAATATATATTTTTGTGATTACAATCACAGACGAAAGTATTTGTTGGGTATATACTATATGTACGAAAATAAATTTAGATAATGAATATAAATAGGAGATGATTTTATGGACGCATGGAGAGGTTTTAAAAAAGGAAATTGGAGTGAAAATATTGACACAAGAGATTTCATTCAATTAAACTATACACCTTATGAAGGAGATGAAAGTTTTTTAGCTGAACCAACTGAAAGAACAAAAAATTTATGGAAAAAAGCTGAAGACTTAATCTTAGAAGAAGTTAGAACAAAGACTGTAAAAGTTGATACTACAAGAGTTTCAGGAATTAACAATTTTCCTGCTGGTTATTTAGACAAAGAAAATGAATTGATTGTAGGTTTCCAAACTGATGAACCAATGAAGAGAATCGTAAATCCTTATGGCGGATACAGAATGGTTACAAATTCTTTAGACGCTTATGGATTAAAGATGGATCCAACTATTGAAAAATATTTTAATCAATTCAGAAAAACTCATAATCAAGGAGTATTCGATGCCTATACTTCTCAAATGAGAAAAGCAAGAACTGTAGGTCTTTTAACAGGTCTTCCTGATGCTTATGGACGTGGAAGAATCATCGGAGATTACAGAAGAGTTGCTCTTTACGGAATTGACAGATTAAGAGAAGATAAATTAAATGAATATAGAAAATTAGAAAGCGAATTAGCTTCAGAAGATATAATCAGACTTAGAGAAGAACTTTCTGAACAATACAGAGCTTTAGACGAAATGAAGAAAATGGCTTTGGAATATGGATATGATATTTCTGTTCCTGCCACAAATGCTAGAGAAGCTATTCAATGGTTATACTTTGCTTATTTAGCAGCGGTTAAAGAAAATAACGGAGCTGCAATGAGTCTTGGTAGAAATGGTGGTTTCTTAGATATTTACATCAAGAGAGATATTGATGAAGGAACTTTAACAGAAAGTGAAGCTCAAGAATTAATCGACCAATTCGTTATGAAACTTAGAATGATGAGACATTTAAGAACTCCTGAATATGATGATTTATTCGCAGGAGATCCTACTTGGGTTACTGAATCATTAGGTGGTATGGGAGTTGATGGAAGAACATTAGTTACTAAAACTGCTTTTAGAATTTTACACACTTTAACTAATTTAGATTCTTCACCGGAACCAAATATGACAGTTCTTTGGAGTTTGGATTTACCGGAAGGTTGGAAAAATTATTGTTCAAAGATGAGTATCCAAACAGGTTCATTACAATATGAAAATGATGATGCAATGAGACCTGTTCACGGAGATGACTATGCGATTGCTTGTTGTGTATCTTCAATGGTAATTGGTAAACAAATGCAATTCTTCGGAGCTAGAGCAAATCTTGCAAAATCACTTCTTTATGCTATTAACGGTGGCGTTGATGAAATGAAGAGAGCTAAAGACGGTTCTTTAATCAAAGTATTAGATGGTATTGAACCAATTAAAGATGAAGTTTTAGATTTCGACAAAGTTTATGCTAACTACAAATTAGTTTTAGAAAAAGTTGCAAAACTTTATGTAAATACAATGAATACAATTCACTATATGCACGATAAATATGCTTATGAAGCCGGACAAATGGCTCTACACGATACTTTTGTTCATAGATATATGGCATTCGGTGTGGCAGGTATTTCAATTGTAGCAGACTCATTAAGTGCTATTAAATATGCAAAAGTTAAACCTATAAGAGATGAAAACGGATTAGCTATTGACTTTGAAATTGAAGGAGATTTCCCAACTTACGGAAATGATGATGACAGAGTTGACTCAATTGCAGTAGAAGTTATCGAAGGATTTATGGAAGAACTTAGAAAAACTCCTACTTACAGAAATTCTGAACATACTCTTTCAATCTTAACTATAACTTCAAATGTAGTATATGGTAAGAAGACAGGAACAACTCCTGACGGAAGAAAGAAAGGCGAACCATTCGCACCGGGTGCTAACCCAATGCATGGAAGAGATAAGACAGGTGCAATTGCATCACTTAACTCTGTTGCAAAAATTCCTTTTGCAGGATGTTGTCAAGACGGTATTTCAAATACATTCTCAATAGTTCCTACAGCATTAGGAAAGAGTGAAGATGAAAGAAAAGTTAATTTAACAAACTTAATGGACGGTTATTTTGAACAATTGGCATTCCATTTGAATGTTAATGTACTTGACAGATCAACTTTAATGGATGCTTATGAACATCCTGAAAAATATCCAAACTTAACAATTCGTGTTTCAGGATATGCTGTTAGATTTAATAGACTTACAAAAGAACAACAAATGGAAGTAATTCACAGAACTTTCCACGAAAGTCGTTAAGAAGATGATAATACAAAACAAAGCAGGTTGTCCTGCTTTGTTTTTTCTACATATTTTTTGTTAAGGAGATTTTATGGTAATAGGCAGGTTACATTCGATTGAAACAATGGGGCTTGTTGATGGACCGGGCATAAGGACAATTTTCTTTTTACAAGGCTGTCCCCTTAGATGCCTTTACTGTCACAACCCGGATACTCAAGCATTGCAAGGTGGTACGGAGATAACACCTGATTTTGTGCTGTCTAAAGCCAAAAGATACAAGACATATTATAGAGATAATGGCGGAGTAACTTTTTCAGGTGGAGAGCCTCTTTTACAAGGTGAATTTCTTGCTGAAACTCTAAAGCTTTTAAAAGAAAATGGCTATAATACTTGTATTGACACAAGCGGTTATGGAAATGAAAAGTATTTTAAAGAAATTTTAGAAAATACAGATACAATTCTTTTGGATGTAAAAAGTTTTTCAAACCAAGGCTATATAGAAATGGTAAAGCAAAAGATGGACGGCTTTTATAAATTTTTGGAATATATTGAAAAATATTATAAAGGTAAAATTTGGTTCAGACATGTTATGGTTCCCGGTTTTACAGATAATAAGGAATCAATGGATAAATTTATTGAAATAATTAAGCCTTATCGAGATAAAATAGAGAGAGTTGAAATACTACCTTATCATATAATGGGAGTTGCAAAATATAAAGAACTTGGAAGAGATTACAAACTTAAAGGTGTCCCTGCAATGAATAAAGAAAAAGCTTCAATGCTTGAAAGTTATGTAAGAAGTAAATTAAATCTAATTTAAGCCATCGCTTAGGGTGGCTTTTTTCTTGCAAAAAACTACAAAATTTTAGAAAATAGAAATTATGTTTTTATTATTTTACAGTGATTTTCTTTTAAAATAGTAAAAACATTGAAAAAATCTTGATTTTATGCTACAATAACATGAATATTTATTTAATATATTTAGGAGGAATGATAATGAATAAACAAATAGAAGGCAAAAATGTAGGAAGAAAAGTTTTTTTGATTATAAATTGGGTTCTTTTTGCGGTTTTGTCGTTTTTTACGATAGCAGACTTATTTATAATGTTTAAATATAATCTGTTAAATTTCAAAAAAATTAATTACATAATTTTAGCTTTTATGGCAGGAGTTTTAATATTGGTGTTGGTTTTAAATATAATTCGTAAAGGAAAAATATTTACAACTATCTGTTCAGTATTTTTTATAATTATAACAATTTTTGCATTTAATTATATGAATAAAGGTCTTAATTTATTTAACAAATTAAATGAAAATGCAAAAATAACAGAAAAGACTATGGTTGTCGTAGTTCGTGCAGATAGTGACATGAACAGTATCAATGATATTAAGAGTAAAGTTCTTGCTCCGACTGAAATGGATAAAGAAAATATTGATAAATTAGTTAAAGAAGTTCAGAATAAAGCTAATGTAAAATTAAGTATTCAAGATACTAAATCATATTTACAGGCATATGAAGATTTAATTTCAGGGAAATCTCAAGTTATGGTTTTAAATGCCGCTTATGGAGATTTAATTGCAAATGCTCATCCTGATTATCTTGAAAAGATTAAAAAGATTTATGAATACAAAATAGTTGAAGAAGTAAAAGAAGACAAAACGGAAAAAGATAAAGACTTGACAAATAAAGACAGTTTTAATATCTATGTAAGCGGTATAGACACTTACGGTCCGATAACTACAGTTTCAAGAAGTGATGTAAATGTTCTTATTACAGTTAATAAAAAGACTCATAAGATTGTTTTAACTACAACACCTAGAGATTCTTATGTAAAAATTCCAAATGGAGGAAATAATCAATATGATAAATTGACTCATTCAGGAATTTATGGAATAAAAACATCTCTTAAAACTTTAGAAAATTTATATGGAATAAAAATTGAACATTATGCAAGAGTTAATTTTACCACTTTTATGAAGTTGATAGATTTAGTTGGCGGAATTGATGTTTACAATGATCAGGATTTTGTTTCTTATCATGGAAAATATCATTTCCCTGTTGGAACTGTACATTTAGATTCTAAAAAAGCTTTAGGATTTGTTCGTGAAAGATATGGACTTGCTGATGGAGATAGAGATAGAGGTAAAAACCATGAAAAAGTTATAGCTGCGATAATAAAGAAAATGACTTCAAAAGCGGCTTTAAGTAATTTCAGTTCAATCTTAGATGAATTGTCTTCTTCAGTACAAACTGATATGCCGGTTAGTGAAATTATGGAATTGGTAAATCAACAACTTGATTCCGGAGAAGATTTCAAGATAGAATCTCAAGCTCTTAACGGAGTAGGTAAGATGGGATTGCCATCTTATGCTATGCCTGGATATAAACTATATATGATGGAAATTAATAAACAAAGTTTAGAAAGTTGTAAAAGTAAAATACAAAGTATATTAGAGGGAAAATAATTTAAAAAGGAGTACTATGGAACAATACAATAATGGAGACTATTTCTCTGTAGATTTAGTTAGATTAATTAAGATTATATGGAAAAACAAATTAAAAATTATAATTTTTTCACTGATGATTTCATTATTGGTTGGATTGTATACCATGGAATTTGTGCCTTATAAATATAAATCTTCGACAACAATATATTTATCTAATTATAATGAGAAATATCAATTTAATAATCAGATAACCAGTGAAGTAAAGAACAAGGATTCCATAAAATCTGTTATAGAAAGTCAAAAACTTAATATCTCAACAGATGAATTACTGAAAAATTTAAAGGTTAATTTTGATGACCAAAATAAATCTATAACTATGACATATTCAAGTACAGATTCGGGGAAAGCATTTGACATAGTTGTTGCAGTTAGGGATAAATTTATAGAAAGAGTAAAAGAACTTGTCAAAGTTTCCGATGTTACGATATTGGAAAAAGCGGAGGAAAATACAACACCTTACTCACCAAATATAACGAAGACAGTCGTAATAGCTTTCCTAGGTAGTTTATCATTAGGGGTTATATATTTGTTTTTAAGAGAAATTTTAAATAATAAGATAGTTACTCCGAGTGATATAAAATATGATTTAGGAATAAATTTGCTTGGAATAGTTCCAAAAAATTTAGGAACAGTTCAAAAAAACGAATCAAAAAAAGGTAGAAATAAAAATGCAAAATATTGATCTTTTTAAAAACAAGAGAATTTTTAATTCTGATAATGTTGAATATTATAATGAAACAAGTACAAATGTTAGACTCGGACTAAATGATAAATCATCAATATTAGTAACAACTTGCGGAAAAAACGAAGGAGAAATTCCTGTCATAATTAATCTTGCTTATTATTTAACTAAACTTGAAAAGAGAGTTTTAATTATAGATGCTGATTTTAGAAGAAGTTTGTTATATAAAATTGTTAAACCTTCAGAAGAAAATATTGGTTTGGCTAATTACTTAACAGGAAATGTAAATATGGAAAGTATATTATACAACACAGGTATAAAGGGATTTAATATTTTGTTTTCAGGTATAAAAACCAAAAATATTATAGAATTGCTAAAAATTGGAAGATTTGAAGAATTAATAAATTTATTTAAAAAATATTATGATTATATATTCATATTATCACCACCGATTTCTGACAGTATAGATTCAATAGTAATATCAGAGTACTGTGATTCAAGTATGATAGTTGTAAAATCAAATTCTATAAAAAGAAAAGTTTTGATTGATAGTGTAAATAGACTAAAAAAAGTAAATAATAATTTTTTAGGAATTATTTTGAATGATGTTGATATGAGTATTATGAACTATGGTTCCTATGGACATTATGTGAATTTTGGAAAACAATAGGGGGATTTTATGAAATTAATAGTAACAGGTGGTGCTGGATTTATTGGTTCCAATTTTATTTTTTATATTATGAATAAATATGAGGATTATAAGATTATTTGCATTGACAAATTGACTTATGCAGGAAATTTAAAAACATTAAAAACTGTTGAAAACAACCCTAACTTTATTTTTATAAAAGAGGATATTTGTAATAGAGAAGAAATTTATAAAATTTTTGAAGAGTATAAACCGGATATAGTTGTAAATTTTGCTGCGGAAAGTCATGTTGACCGTTCAATTGAAAGCCCCGAAGAATTTTTAACTACAAATATTCTTGGAACTTCAGTTTTGATGGATGCTTGTAAAAAATATGGGATTAAAAGATTTCATCAAGTTTCAACAGATGAAGTTTATGGAGATTTGCCTTTAGATAGACCTGACTTATTATTTACAGAAGAAACTCCTATTAATACAAGTTCACCATACAGTTCTTCAAAAGCTGCCGCAGATTTATTAGTTTCAGCATATCATAGGACTTATGGCTTACCGGTTAGCATAAGCAGATGCAGTAATAATTATGGACCTTATCAATTTCCGGAAAAACTTATTCCACTGATGATTGCAAATGCATTGTCGGATAAAGATTTACCTGTTTATGGAGAAGGACTTAATGTTAGAGATTGGCTTTATGTTGATGATCATTGTAAAGCGATAGACTTAATTATTCATAAAGGAAAAGTTGGAGAAGTTTATAATATTGGTGGTCATAACGAAATGAAGAACATTGATATTGTAAAACTTATATGTAAAGAATTGAATAAATCTGAAGATTTAATAAAATTTGTTAAAGATAGAAAAGGTCATGATATGAGATATGCTATTGACCCTACTAAAATTCATAATGAGTTGGGTTGGTTTCCTGAAACTATGTTTGAAGATGGAATTATCAAGACTATTAATTGGTATTTAGAAAATAAAGAATGGTGGGAAGATATCATCTCGGGAGAATATCAAAATTATTATGAAAAGATGTATGGAGATAAATAATGGGACAAATTAAAGTAACTAAATGTGATATTGAGGGGCTTTATGTGATTGAACCGACAGTTATAGGCGACAATCGTGGAAATTTTATGGAAGTTTACAATAAAAGAGATTTAAAAGAACAGGGGATAGATGCTGTATTTGTTCAGGAAAATCAAAGTACATCTACAAAAGGTGTGCTTAGAGGTTTGCATTTTCAAAAACAACATCCACAAGCTAAACTTGCCAGAGTTTTATCAGGAAGAGTTTTTGATGTAGCGGTTGACTTAAGAAAAAACAGTAAAACTTATGGTAAATGGTTCGGAGTTGAACTTTCAGAAGAAAACAAGAAACAATTTTTTGTTCCTGAAGGCTTCGCCCATGGACTTTTAGTTTTATCCGATACTGCTGTTTTTTGTTACAAATGTACGGATTTTTATCACCCCGGAGATGAAGGCGGAATACTTTGGAATGACGAAAGCATTGGAATTGAATGGCCGGAGCTTGTAAAAAAGGTTGATAAAGTTTCAGGTAACTTAAAATACTGTTTAGAAGACGGAACGGAAATATTGTTAAGTGAAAAAGATAAAAAATGGGAAACATTTAAAGCGATTTAATTTTTATTAATATATTTATTATTTTTTAGGAGAATTTATGGAAAAATCAAGAATTAATGTAACAAAATCTTCAATGCCTACATTTGAAGAATATTGTGAAGAAATTAAACCGTTATGGGAAAGTAGATGGCTTTCAAACAGGGGAGTTGAATCTATAAAATTTGAAGAAGAATTAAAAAAATATTTGAATGTTGAAGAAGTATATTGTTTTGCAAATGGTCATGTTGCTTTAGAGGTAGCTATTAATGGATTAAAGTTGGAAGGAGAAGTCATTACAACTGCTTATACTCATATTTCTACAACACATTCAATAGTTAGAAATGGGCTAACACCTGTTTTTGTGGATATTAAGGAAGATAATTACACTATTGATCCGGATTTGGTTGAAAAAGCAATAACAGATAAAACAGTGGCTATTGTGGCAACTCATGTTTATGGATTTATTTGTGATGTGGAAAAAATCGAAAAAATCGCCAAAAAATATAATTTATATGTAATATATGATGCAGCTCATGCTTTTGGGGTTACTTACAAAGGAATAGGAGTTGGGAATTTTGGCGATATTTCTATGTTTAGTACACATGCTACAAAGGTATTCCATACAATTGAAGGTGGAATAGTATCTTATAAAACTAAAGATAATGAAAAATTTCTTCCAATGAGAGAAATTGTAAACTTTGGATTTAGAGGACATGAAGAAGTTTGCCATATAGGAACAAATGCACGCATGAATGAGTTTGAAGCGGCAATGGGAGTCTGCAATCTTAGACATATAGATGAAGAAATCGCAAAACGAAAAGTTGTTGCTGAACATTACTATAAAAGATTAGACGGAATTGATGGAATAAAAATTCCAAAACCGGATAAAGATACAAAATGGAATTATTCATATTTTCCGGTGATTTTTGACGGATATAAATTAAATAGGAATGAAGTTCAAGAAAAATTGGGAAATTCCAATATTTATGCAAGAAAATATTTCTTTCCTATTACAAATAAAGTTGAATGCTACAAAGAAAAGTATGGTTTAGTTGATTTACCTATTTCAAATCGCATTTCAGATACAGTGCTTACATTGCCTCTGTATGCCGATATGACAATAGATGATGTAGATAGAGTCTGTGATGAGATATTAAATGATTAAGAAAATACAGATGAAAAAAACGAAAAAAGAAAAAATATATTCTTACAATGCCCTTAAGGGAATAGGAGCTCTATTTATTCTTTTTTCTCATATGTCTTATTTATCAGATGCAAAAAATCCTTTTTGGTATATTATTTGGAAAAATTTTATGCAATATGGGTCTAGATTTACAACTTTATTTTTTTTGATTTCCGGATTTTTTTTGGCATATACTTGGAAAGACAGAAATTTTAAAGATTATATTGTATCAAAACTTAAAAGAATTTATCCTTTAGTTATTGTGGTTTTTATTTTAGCTTTAGGAATAAGTATTTTATTTTCTAAAAATGCTGAAATTAATAAAAATGTTATTATAGGCAGTTCAACTTGGATTTTTAATATATTTGCAAATATATTTTTAATAAAGGCTTTTATACCTTATGAAGTCACATTTTATTCATTTCATGGACCTTCTTGGTATATATCAGTTTTATTTGCTTTTTATATTTTTGGATATATTTTTTTGAAAAAGATAAATAGTGGAGATATAGAAGTTAAAAAAATTTGGTTAAAAAAATCTTTAAATATTTGCATTATAACTTATGGAATAGAACTTTTAATCTGTCTAATTATGGCTATAATAGGTAAGGGGTCATTATATTTACGTTATGTTAATCCTTGGTTTAGAATATTTGGGGAAGGTTTAGCGGGAATTTTGCTATGTGAATATATGCCGAAAATTCAAAAGAAAGTTAGATTTTTTAAAGCTAATATTGTTGAAATTTTTGCGGTAGCTTTATTTTTTATTGTATATATTTTTAATAATTTTAATAAACTAAATATATACAGCGCCTGGATATGGACATTTCCTTTTGTGTTTTTATTAATTGCTTTTAAAAATGATAAAGGTTGTGTATCTAAAATTTTAAAGAAAAAACCGTTCCAATTTCTAGGAGATATTTCATTTGAATTATATATGACTCATGCATTTGTCTATGAAGGATTACCTATAATAGTTGGGCTAGTGAGTAAATCATTAAAAGAAACTTTAATTTACTATTCAGGGACTAGATTTATAATTACTTTAATATTATCAATAATTTTTGCTTGGATTGTAAATAATCTTATGAATAAAGCATATAAATTGAAAATTTTTGGATAATATATTTGTTTTGGGAGTTTTTATGAAAAAATTATTACTTTTAGGAGGATCAAGTTATTTGATTCCTGCTATAAAAGCAGCACAGGATTTAGGGGTATATGTAATAACTTGTGATTATTTACCGGATAATATTGCTCATAAATATTCAAATGAGTATCACAATGTTAGTATTGTAGATAAAGAAGCTGTTTTAAAATTAGCTAGGGAGCTTAAAATTGATGGTATAATGTCATTTGCTACCGATCCGGGTGTAGTTGTTGCAAGTTATGTTGCAACTGAATTGGGTCTTTCTACAAGTCCTTATGAATCTATTGAAATATTGCAAAACAAGGGGAAATTTAGAAAATTTTTAGAAAAAAATAATTTCAATGTTCCAAAATCAGAAACTTATAAAAATTATGAAGAGGCCATTAATAATATAGAGAAATTTGAACTTCCTATAATTGTAAAACCTGTGGATTCTGCAGGCAGTAAAGGAGTTATAAGAGTTAATAATTTAGAAGATTTTAAAGAGGCTTTTGAATATGCATTTAAATATTCAGCATCAGGAGAAATTATAGTTGAAGAATTTATAGAAAAATTAGGATTTTCAAGTGATACAGATAGTTTTTCCGTTGATGGAAATTTGGTTTTTTGCTCGTTCAACGATCAATTGTTTGATGAAAAGGCAGATAATCCATATACTCCTTCAGCTTATATTTGGCCATCCAGTATGAATATTGAAATGCAGAAAGAATTAGAATCCGAATTACAAAGATTGATGAAACTTTTGAAACTGAAATCATCAATTTATAATATTGAAACGCGTATTGGTAAAAATGGAAAACCGTATATAATGGAATGTACTCCTAGAGCGGGAGGAAACAGATTGGCAGAAATTCTTAAATTATCAACCGGACAAGATATCATTACAGCATCGGTTAAAGCATCTTTAGGAATGAAAATTGAAGGATTGACTAAACCAAAATATGATGGATTTTGGGGAGAACTAATTTTACACAGTAACGAAAGTGGTATTTTTCAAGAGTTGATTATTGATGAAGTTGTAAAAGAAGCCATTGTAGAAGTTGATTTGTGGATTTCTAAAGGCGACTTTGTAAATTCTTTCACAGGAGCAAATGAAACTATCGGTACTGTTATAATAAATTGTAAAACTAAGGAAGAATTGGAAAGAATTGTCAGAAATTCACAAAATCTTATAAAAATATTGGTAAAGTAATTTAGGAGTTTTTATGGAAAAGGAAAAAGATTATATTGATTTGGGTGACGTAGAAGGGATACCCCATCAATTATTATTTGATGCTGTTGCTAAAGTTATTTCTGAAGATACTATTAATATTGTAAATAAAAATGATAAAATAGTAATTTCAAAAGATACCTTTTATACAAGGTATATAAAACGTGTGTTAGATATAATAGTTTCAGGAACGGTTCTTTTGCTTGTTTTACCAATAAATTTTATTTTAATGATATTAACTTATTTTGATGTAGGTTTACCTATAATTTTTAAACAGGTAAGAATAGGAAAAGATGGAAAATTATTTAATTTGGTTAAATTTCGTAATATGACTAATGAAAAAAATGAGTTAGGAGAGTTGTTACCACCTGATCAAAGAGTTACCAAATTAGGAAAATTTGTTAGGAAAACTTCGTTGGATGAATTAATTAATTTTTGGAGTGTCTTTAAAGGGGATATGTCTATAATTGGCCCCAGACCTTTGGCTATTCAATATAATAGTCGTTATAGTGAGAGACATAAAAAAAGAACTGCCGTTAAGCCTGGTCTAGAATGTCCTAGAATACATAATACAAAATATGGGAATACTTGGACAGGACAATTTGAAAATGATATTTACTATGTTGAAAATGTAAGTTTTATGCTTGATTTAAAAATGTGTTTTGCACTTATTTCTATGGTTTTTAATAAGAAAAATAGTAATATGAGAGGGGCTGCCAATAGAGGAAGTTTTATTGGTTATAATAAAGATGGAAGTAGTATAAATTCTAGAAAAGTTTCAAGATATTATTTCGATTTAGCTATTAAAGAAATCAATGAAAATCTTAACATATAGGAGATAGATAAAATTGGAAAATATATATAAAAATTTAGATGGGAAAAAATTACTTATTTTAGGAGCTACAAGACAACATAGTGAGATAGTAAAAGAATCACAAAGCTTAGGAATTAAGACTTATGTTGCAGATTATTACGAAAACTCCCCGGCAAAAAAAATTGCAGATAAAAGTTTTTTAGTCAGTGCAATAGATGTTGAAAAACTGGTTTCTATATGTAAAGAAGAAAATATAGACGGAATATTTACCGGATATAATGATATGCTGCTTCCTTATAATCAGGAAATATGTAATATCCTGAATAAACCGTTTTGTGGAAATAAAGAAAATATAAATACTTGTATAGATAAAGAATTATTCAAGAAATCTTGTGTAAAATCAGGAGTTTCGATAGTTCCTTGGATTTCTGTAAATAAAGAAAATTATTTAGAAAAGATTGATGAAATAGAACTTCCTGTTGTTGTAAAACCGGCGGATTATAGCGGTTCTAAAGGTGTTTACAAATGTTTTAAAAAAGAAGACTTAAAATCTAATATTGAAGAAGCTTTTACTTATTCTAAAGTTGGAAAAGTTTTAATAGAAAAGTTAATGGAAGTTGATAAAGAATTCAGTGTGTATTATATGATATATAATGGTGTTGCCTATTTAAGTGCAATGGGTGATAGATATGTAAAAGTTACCGACCCTAATATTGCACCTTCCGGACTTGGGATGTTATATCCGTCAGTATATTTGGATGAATGGATTGAGAATATGGACGAACATATTAGAAAATTCATTTCAGATAATGATATGAAAAATGGTTTTGTTTTTTTTCAAGGATTTTACGATAATGGAAAATTTTATATTCACGAAACGGGTTATAGATTAAATGGTGGATATACTTATGGAATTATTGAGCATTTTTCAGGATATAATCAAATGCATCAACTAATTAAATATTCTTTAACAGGAGAAATGGATGTTGAATTACTAAAAAAAAGCAATCCATATTTTGACGGATTTGGAATGATTGTTACAATTTCCCTAACAAATGGAAAAATTTCATATATAGGCGGGATTGATGAAATTGAAAAAAACAGCGGACTTTTAAAGTTTAATTTACTTCATGCAATAGGCGATGAAATAAATGTTAAAGGAACAACAGAACAAGTTTTAGCTTATGTTTTATGTGCTACTGAGAATAAAGAAAAATTGGATGAAATAATAAATTTAATAAAAGAAAAACTTGTAGTTTTAGATGAAAATGGTAATAATATGATTATGGAAATTATCAATCCGATGAAGCTAAAAATTAAGGAGAAAATTAATGGATAATGGTAGAATAGATTTTTTATATTTAAATGAAGACGATATGATAAAAGCCGGAGTTCGTGATATGAAAGGCTGTATTAAAGCTATGGATGAAACTTTTAGGTTGCTTCACAAAGGTGATTACAGAATGGGTGGAGATGATGCCAATGAACATGGCATAAGAGTTTCATTTCCTAAAGAATCTGAGATAGAAGGAATGCCGCTTAGTGCTCCCGATTATAGATTTATGGCTATGCCCGCATATTTAGGTGGTAAATATCATATGTTCGGAATTAAGTCTTACGGTTCAAATCCGAATAATAGAAATTTGAATTTACCACGTTCTATTTTGATGATGTCTTTAATGGATGTTGTTACAGGAGCACCTATTGCGTATATGTCTGCAAATATTTTAAGTTCTATGAGAACCGGAGCAGTTGCAGGACTGGGAGTAAAATATTTAAGTAAAAAAGATCCGAAAATTTTGAGTATTATCGGACCGGGAACTATGAGTATTTACTCTTTAGATGCATTTCTTGAGGTTAAACCAAGTATTTCTACAATTAAAATTAAAGGTAGAGGAAAAGAAAAAATAGAGTCATTTATAAATTATGTTAAAGAAAAATATCCCAATATAAAGGAATTTATTGTTTGTAATTCTATTGAAGAGGCTTGTAAAGATTCCGATATTATATATTTTGGAACTACCAATGCAAAGAATTTTAACGATAATCCATATATAAATGAAAGTTGGATAAAAAAAGGTGCATTGATAATAAGTGCATCTGCTCTTTTGGTAGATTCCGATTTTATTTCAAACAAACCTGCTGTTAGAGCTGTTGCGGATAATTATAAGATGTATTCCGGTTGGGGTTCAGGCAGAGAACTTCCAACACAAAAGACAGTTTCTACATTATTGGGAATGGCTTTTTATGATGCTGTTTGTGAAAATAAAATTTTAAGAGAAGATATTATTGATCTTGGTGCTATAATTTGTGGAGAAGAAGTTGGTCGTGAAAATGAAGATCAAATTTTAATTTATGCCGTTGGAGGAATGCCGATAGAAGATGTTGCTTGGGGATATGAATGTTATCAAAAAGCTATAGAAAATAATATAGGAACTAAGTTAAATCTTTGGGATTCATTGAATTCAATGAGATAAAATTATTTTTAAAGGAGAAAATTTTGAATAAAGGTGAATTATGTAATATAGTTCGTAAGTGTTATCCTAAAGTCTTTGGGATTAGAAAAGCACTTCAAAGACTGAAAATAAAAAGATTGGATAATAAACTTTTATCTAAAGATATAATAAAAAAGTGTGAAGAAGATGAAAACTTCAAAAAAATTACAGTAGAAAAATATCTTAAAGAATGTGGCAGTTCATTTAAACATATAATTGATGAAATGGAAATTATGATAAAAAAAGTTTCTGATTATAAAGATATTGAAGATAAAGAATCTTTAAGGAATGATATGATTTTTTGCAGATTAGCCTATGGTTTTTTGCCTTCCGAATATGTCGGTTTTAGATTGGAAGGGAAGAGTTATGGTGAAAAAAAGGAGTTTGTTTCTGATATAGATACTTTTAAGTTTGGATATTCAGTAAATGATATTACCAAACTTCAATATGTGATTAATAAAGCAGATAGTTTTAAACAATTTTCAAAGTATTTTAAAAGGGATATTTTAATTTTTAATAGACATACAAAATTGGAAGATTTTAAAAATTTTATAGATAAGCATAAAATTTTTGTAAAGAAGAAAATAAATTCTGCTCAAGGAAATAATATTGAATTAATAAATATAGAAAATATTAAAAATATTGAAGAATATTTTAATAGAGAGAAGAATAAAGGCAAATTTTTGTTGGAAGAACTTGTTGTTCAATCAGAAGAAATGGCAAGATTTAATACTTCAAGTGTGAATACTATAAGATGTATGACTATGGTAATGGAAGATGGTACTGTAGAAGTTCCATATTGTTTTATGAGAACAGGAAGAGATGGTTCTTTTGTTGATAATGGAGGTGCCGGAGGAATTATTATTGGTGTTGATGAAAAAACAGGGATAGTAAATACTGACGGTTTTGATGAATATAAAAATGTTTATACTGAGCATCCCGATACCAAAATTAAATTTAAAGGTAGTAAAATTCCAAAATGGAAAGAAATGTTGGATATTTGTAAAAGCATTGCTAAAGATGTACAAGGTATGGGCTTTTTGTCTTGGGATATGGCTTATACATCTAAGGGTTGGGTTGTAATTGAAGTCAATGGAATTGGACAACTTATAGGTCCGCAAATTGTAATGCAAAGAGGAATAAAATCTGAAATTGATGAACTTGTAAAAAGAATGAATTTAGTAATTTAAGGATATTTGGAAAAGGAGGAAATTATGATAAATAAAAAGCTTGTTTATATAAGTTATGAAAACTTAATTAATTTTTCATTTATTGTATATTTTGCTAATCCTTTTTTTATATCATTTTTTTCTTTTTTAAAGATACCGAATACGATAAGTGTTTTTTTTACACTTTTGATGATTTATGTTCCGATATTTATATTGTTTTTTGTAGATTCAAAAAAATATTTAAAAGCGGATTTTGCTATATTATATATTTTTTTAATATTATTTTTTGGAATTACATGGCTATTTCATCCTGAATATACACCATACTATTTAAAAAGAGAATACGGTATTTGGGATACAGTTTTTTTTCCTACACATGGAATTTATACTTATTTATTTGTTAGAATGGTCAATAATCCAAATAAAATGTTAAGGAATATAAAGATTTCAGGTTGTTTAATGTTTTTTTATTTTTTAAATGAAATTTATTTATATACTCAAAGAGGTTTCTGGTATGGAGTTGTCGGTAGTAACGGACAGGCTAAGATGAGCTATAGTGTTTCATTTGGATATCAATTGTTATTTTTTTTAATAGCTTTTTTATATTCTTCCTTTAAATATAAGAAAACATTGGATATCCTTATAACTCTGGGATTTGTAGTAATGTTATTTATTGGGGGATCTAGAGGACCTTTTATATTTATAATAACTTTTATTATTATGTATTGGCTTTTAGAATTTTCAAATCGTAATAATTTTTTAAAATATAAAAATAAGTTAATTGTATTTTTTTCAATTGGATCTGTTTTGTATTATTTTAGAAATAATATTTTAGTTCTTATTTCAAATCAAATAAATATGATCGGTTTTTCGTCGAGATTTATAGATAAAATTTTACTTGGGACAATATCGAGCGATAGTGGAAGATCTATAATTTGGGGAAGAACAATTGAAATGATAAAACAAAATCCGCTTGGATATGGAGGCATGGGAACTAGACATATTATTACTGATATAATTTTTGCAGGATATCCTCATTCAGTTATATTGGAAATTTTAGTTGATTTTGGAGTTTTTTTTGGTTTAATAATATTGAGTTTATTTTTTATAAATATTTTAATTATGTTTTTTAACAAAAATAGAAAAGAGTGGAGAGGAATATTTTTAATATTTCTGTCTTCTTCATTCTGTTTATTTTTATCTTTAAGTTATTGGAATAATAATGCCTTTTGGGGAACTATAGGTATAATGGTTGGTTGTTATCTGGAAACAAGAAAAAAGCGTAATTATAAACATTTCAGTTTACAGTTAGGGGAATAGTCTTGGAAGAAAATAAAGGAAAGAGTGGGAATATAGTAGCAAAAGCAGGAATATGGTATACTATATGCAATTTTATATTTAGAGGGATGGCTTTTATTACTACTCCTATTTTTACAAGATTGCTTACAAAGTCTGAAGTTGGAAGTTTCAGTAATATGACATCTTGGATTAGTATATTAAGCGTACTTACTGCATTAGATTTACATTCTTCAATAATACGTTCAAAATTGGAACATGAAGATGATATAGATAGTTATATTTGGTCTATTTTATCAATGACTACATTTGTTACCATAATTTTATATATTATTGTTTTTGTATTTCAAGGTTTTTTTATAAACTTATTTCAAATGGAAATGAAATATATAAATATTATGTTTATATATTTATTGGTTTATCCTGCATACTTAATGTTAATTACAAAACAAAGAGCATTTTTTAAGTATAAATTTTTTGTTGTACTAACGGGAATTTCCATAGTAGTTTCAACTTTTTTGTCTTTAGTGTTGGTTTTGTTTATGAATGACAAATTGTTGGGAAGATTTGTTGGAACATATATTCCACAAATTATTATCGGAATAATAATTTATATTTATTTGGTATATATTGGGAAAAAGATAAAATTTAAATATTGGAAATATGCAACGGTTATTTGTTTACCGCTTGTTCCACATGTGTTGTCAATTTATCTTTTAAGTGCATCTGATAAAGTTATAATAACCAAAATTAGCGGAGCTGAATATACGGCTATTTATAGTATTGCCTATAGTTGTTATAATATAGTTACAATTTTATATGATTCTATGAATAAAGCATGGGCTCCATGGTTACTTGAATCCTTGCATTATGAAAAATATTCAGAAATTAAAAAAGTTTCAAAAATATATATAGGAATATTTTTTATTATAAGTACAGGGGTTCTTATGGTAGTTCCTGAACTTATTTATATTTTAGGAGGAAAGCAGTATATGGCAGCAGTTTACTGTCTACCACCTCTTATAACCAGTTGTGTTTTTGAATTCATTTATACAATGTATGTAAATATAGAGTTTTATAAAAAGAGAACAATTAGTGTTGCAGTAGCTACTATCATTGCAACGATTTTAAATATAATACTTAATTTTATATTTATTCCAATGTTGCCTGAATATGGATATATCATTGCCGCATATACAACATTGGTAGGATATGCTGTTTTGTTTGTTTTACATTATTATTTGGTAAAATTTATGAAAATGCAATTTGTTTATGATATAAAATATATACTTGTTGTATTAATTACATTTACAACTCTTTCATTTATATTTAATTTGGTTTATAAAATGCTATTTATTAGATATTTTATAATTATTTTTTACGGAATTGGGATATTATATTTCGCATATAAAAATAAATCAAAAGTATTAGAGATTTTGAAAAGATAGAAAATTTTTAGGAGGGTATATGAAAGAAATTGGTGGATATTTAGAATTTGAACATTTTAAAAGTTTTGATTTTCACAAAGCACCTAAAAATTTAAATGTTGTAAAATTAAATAGCGGTCGTTCTGCACTTGCTTATTTGATTAGGGCTAAAGGGATAAAAAAAATATTATTACCGTATTTTAATTGTGATTCTATAACAAAAATCTGTAAAAAGTATAATGTAAAAATGAGGTTTTATAATATTAATAAAATTTTTTTACCATTGGATGTAGAATTACAAGATGGAGAGTTTTTTTATCTTACTAATTTTTATGGGCAGTTATCTTTGAAAAATATTGAATTTTTTATTGAAAAATATAAAAATAGAATTATTATTGACAATGCTCAAGCATTTTTTAATGAACCTTTGGAAAATTCAGATACTATATATACCTTTAGAAAATTTTTTGGAGTATCCGACGGAGCTGTTTTGTATACAGATACTGTGTTGGAAGAAGATTTAGAAATTGACAAAGCTTTTGATAAAATGAATTTTTTACTCGGAAGATTTGAAAATTCAAGTACGGAATTTTATTCGGATTTTGTCAAAAATAATGAAAGATTTGAAACTGAAGGAATAAAATATATATCAAAATTAACTGAGAATATACTTTATTCTTTAAATTTTGGAGAGATAGAAAATATTAGAACGGATAATTTTAAATATATACATAGTAAACTATCAAGCATAAATGAGTTGGATATTAGATTAGTAAAGGGAGCTTTTTCTTATCCCTTATTGATTGATAATAAAAAGTATAAATTATCTTCAGAAAATTTAAAAAAAGAATTAATAAAAAGAAAAATTTTTATTCCAACTCTTTGGCCTAACGTTTTGCAGGAATGTAGCGAGGAAATGTTGGAATTTGTATTTGCAAGAGATATTTTGCCAATACCTGTTGATCAACGTTATAATTTTGATGATATGGATTATATTTTTAATAATATAAAATTTTTATTAGCTTTATAATATATTATTTTTAGGAGGATTTATGAAAGGAATAATTTTAGCAGGGAGAGCGGGAACTAGGCTATATCCTATAACTAAATCAATATCAAAGCAGATATTGCCTATTTATGATAAACCTATGATTTACTATCCCTTATCAACATTGATGTTAGCCGGAATTAAAGAAATTTTGATAATTTCAACTGAAAGAGATTTACCTTTTTATCAAGAACTTTTAGAGGACGGTTCAGATTATGGTTTGTCTATAAGCTATATGGTTCAAAAAGAACCGAATGGAATTGCAGAAGCATTTATATTGGGAGAGGAATTTATCGGAGATGATAAAGTTTGTCTTGTTCTAGGGGATAATGTATTTTATGGAAGAGGTTTTTCTTATGTTTTGCAAAAATCAGCTTCATTAGATGAAGGTGCAGAAATTTTTGGATACTATGTAAAAAATCCTAGCGAATTTGGGGTTGTTGAGTTTGATGAAAATCATAAAGTTGTTGGATTGGAAGAAAAACCTAAAGATCCAAAATCAAATTATGCTATTCCGGGTTTATATTTCTATGATAATGATGTAATTGAAATTGCAAAGAAAATTAAACCTTCAAAAAGAGGAGAGTTGGAAATAACTTCAGTTAATGAGGAATACTTAAAAAGAGGAAAACTAAAAGTAAACCTTTTAGGAAGGGGGATGTCTTGGCTTGATACAGGAACTCACGAAGGGTTAATTGAGGCAGGTAATTTTGTTCATACTGTACAAAAAAGAGCTGGTTTATATATATCTTGCATAGAGGAAATAGCTTTTAGAATGGGCTATATAGATAAAGAACAGCTTTTAAAATTGGCACAACAACTTTTGAAAAGTGATTATGGAGAATATTTAATCAGAATTGCAAATGAAAAATAAAAATTCATTTTATTCATTTGACAATTAGTCATATTACTTGACTGGATATTATATAAAAACAGGATACAGAAGAGTAAAAAGATAAAAGTGAGATGTTAAATCTCATTTTTTTGTACTTGATTTTAAGTTGTTTTAAGGTTATACTGTTATAGTATAAATATGTTATAGTATATAAATACGGGGTGATTTTATGAGAATTTTAATTTGTGAAGATGAAATTGATTTAGCAGATGGACTTTCTGCTATTTTGAAAGGAAATAAATATTCAGTTGATGTTGTTTATGACGGCGAGGAAGCACTTACTTATTTGGAAGCTGAAAATTATGATGCCGTTGTTTTAGATATTATGATGCCAAAGGTTGATGGCATTACAGTTTTAAAAACTATAAGGGAACAGGGAAACAGTATTCCGGTTATTATGCTTACTGCAAAGTCAGAACTTGATGATAAGATTGTTGGACTTGATAGTGGTGCGGATGATTATCTTACTAAGCCTTTTGAAGTTAAAGAGCTTCTTGCAAGACTTAGAGCTATAACTAGAAGAAAAGAAAATATTACGGATAATGTTTTGACATTTGGAAATATTACTTTGAATAGAACAACTTTTGAATTATCTTCTGCAAAAGGTAGTTATAAACTTACAAATAAGGAATTTCAAATGCTTGAAATGCTTATGTCAACACCTTCAAATATAATTTCTGCAGATACTTTTATGGATAAAATCTGGGGTTATGATACGGATTCCGACATAAGTGTTGTTTGGGTTTATATTTCATATTTAAGAAAAAAACTTGCAAAGTTGGAAGCCAATGCAGAAATTAAAGTAACCAGAAATGTAGGCTATTCTTTGGAGGCTATAAATGGAAATTAAACTTAGAAAAAAGTTTATCTATTTTTCAGTTGGAATTATATCGATTGTAGTTTTGTCAATAATGGCTTTTGTCAATATTGCAAACTTTTATAATATTAATCACAGCTCTGACGAATTGCTTAAGACATTGGTAGAAAATAACGGAGTTATGCCAAGTTTTGCAGTAATTAATGAAAATTCGGATGAAAAAAAGACACTCTATCTTAAAAACTTTTCTAACAGATTTTTTACTGTTAAGACTGACAATAAGAAAAATGTAGTAACAGTTAATACAGATGATGTTTTTTTTACAAGTGCATCTGAAGCGGTTGAATATGCCAAAACTGTCTTGGCAAAGGGAAAAACAAGTGGATATTATAAGGGCTTTAAATATATGGTTGAAAATACGGACAATGGAAAATTAATTGCCTTTGTAGATGTTGTAAAGGATTATGACGTCTTTTATTCAAATCTTGGAAACAGTGTTGTAATCAGTGTTTTCGTTTTAGGATTTGTTGCTCTTTTTTCATTTGTTCTATCTAAAAAGGCGGTTGCACCGATGGTTCAGGCTTATGAAAAGCAAAATGCTTTTATCACCGATGCAAGTCATGAGTTAAAAACTCCACTTGCCATAATAAAGACAAGTGCCGATGTACTTGAAATGGAAAGCGGAGAAAGTAAATGGACGGGTAATATTCACAAGCAGGTAAATAGATTAAATGGTCTTATCGGAAATTTAATCTCTCTTACAAAACTTGAAGAGTCCGATAATCTTGAAAAGACAGATTTTTCTTTTTCAGATGTATTAACCGATTGTGTTACGGATGTTAAAGACTATGCTTTAAGTTTGGATAAAGATATTATTACAGATATTGAATCAGGAATTTCGTTTAAGGGAAATGAAAAGTTAATTAGACAGGTTATAGGAATTTTACTCGACAACGCTATAAAATATGCAAGAGAAAAAAGTGATATAAATGTAAAACTTATAAAACAAAACAAAAGAATTGTATTTACAGTTGAAAATGAAGCGGATAATTTAGAAGTCAAGAATTATAATGTATTATTCGAAAGATTTTACAGAGCAGATAGTTCAAGAAATAGTAAAACCGGTGGATATGGAATAGGTCTTTCCATAGCCCAATCAATAGTTTTAAAACATAAGGGAAAAATTTCTGCAGACAGTTTTGACGGAGAAAGAATTATTTTTACAGTTAAATTTTAAAAATTAAAGAATATAAGAGCTGTTATTAAATTAATAGCTCTTTTTGTTTTACCTAGTTTAATTTTATATATTTCTAATCGTTTTAAGTTGATTTGCCATTCATGTTCAGCTATTAAACGAAGATTTCTCCAAATAAGTCATTTCGACTGTAGCAGAGCGAAATTAATCTAGCCCTAACTTGTGTTATTACTCTTAAAAAACACAAAGTAGGTATGACGGAGTCGTTGTATCACTAGATACAATTACTATGGAAATCTCATTTTTGTTTGATTAAATTATAGTCAACTACAATAATTACATATATAATTACCGGGCTTTATGAGATCTCCAGAGTCATTGTACACAATGACTCCGTCAGACCTACTTTTGTTTACAAGTAAACAAAGTTAGGGCAAGATTGTCTACGCTCGAGATGACGTGTTGGGGGTGTTTCTCTTCAAAGTGCTAAGACGTGAAACATTTTGTTTTCTATGAAATTTTAATAATAATCTTTGAATTTTTTTACTTTTAACGTCTAGCTCTTAATCGAAGATTTCTCCAAATACGTCATTTCGACCGAAACGAAGCATAGCTGAGTGTAGTGGAGAAATCTCATTTGATTGTTTACTTGTAAACAATCAACAATCTACTGTGGAAATCTCACACTTTTGCTTATGTAAAAGCAAAAGTGAAATGTATCGTAGATACATCCGCTATGTAAATCTTTTTAATCGTTTTTTATTTTTATTTTACTCAAAAAATTCTAAAACAAAAATATATTTAAGGTTAATCAAAGGTTTCTTTTGTAAAATATAATTACAAAATAAGTAAAAAGTTTAATTGTATTGAAATAGAATTAAGGAGGACATATGAAAGCTAATAAATTGGTAGTTGAATTATTCAGCTTGGCGATATTGTCCGGTTGTTTGATATCTTGTAGTAAAACTACTAAAGAAGCCAATACACAGTCGATGCAAAATATGAAGATTAATAAAACGAATTCAAATGCTAAGTCAAATATTTTTTCAGATGATGATTACGATGCAATGGTTGATGAAAATAATAGTACAGTTTTGAATTTAAGCGATATTTCAAATATAAAAGGGAAAAATATTAGTGTTTCAGGAAATGTTGTAACAATTTCTTCAGGTGGAACTTATATTTTAACCGGTAAACTTGATGAAGGACAGATTGTAGTTAATGCAAAAAGTGATGATAAAGTTAGGCTTGTTTTTAAGGGAGTGGAGATTTCTTCTTCAAAGGGAAATTTAATTTTAGTTGAAAATGCTAAAAAGACTATTATTACTCTTGCTTCTGATAGTAATAATAAATTAGAACTAAAGGGAAACTTTAGTAAAGATGACAATAAGGATTCAGTTATTTTTTCAAAAAGTGATTTGAGTTTTAATGGTACGGGAATTTTAAATCTCCTTTCACCTTATGGTAGAGGAATTGTGTCTCAAGATAAAGTTGTATTTGTAGATGGAAAATATACGATGGATACTGCAGGAAATACTATAAGTGCAAAAAATTCTGTAGCAATAGCTGATGGTAAATACGATATCAAAGCGGGAGAAAAAGGTACAGGCTTAAAAGTGCGAGGTAATGAAAAAAAAGGCACAGTATTTATTGCAAATGGAAAATTAGATATTTCAGCGGGTAAAGACGGTATAAATTCAAACTCAAATGTTACAATAAATAATGGGAAAATAAATATTAAGAGTGAAGAAAATGGTATTGAAAGCGAAAATATAGACATAAGAGGCGGAAACACAAGGGTTGTTTCGAAAGATGATGGCATAATTACAAGTAGCGAGAAAAATACCGAAATGGATTCTCTTTTTATACGAATAGTAGGAGGAAAGGTTAGTATTCACTCTAAAAATAATGGACTTAACTCTAAAGGAGATATTTCCATTTCCGGAGGAGAAACTTTTGTTGAGAGCTCAAATAATGATGATAAATCAGCAATAAATTATGGAGGCTCTGCAAAAATAACCGGAGGAACATTTATCGCAACTGGTAATGGTTCAACGACCAAGACTTTTGGAGATTCTTCAACTCAAGGAAGTATTTTAATGAGTTTTTCTAAAAAAACTAAAGAAAATCTTAAAGTTTTAGATGAAAACGGAAAAACTTTAGCGGAATATAAACCAAAATCAGAATATAAGTCCGTTATAGTAAGTACAAAAGATATTAAAGAATATAAAAAATATAAATTGGTGGCAGGAGAACAGACTTTGGATCTTTTATTAGATAAAATTAACTATAAATCTGCCGAACTTGTTGAAAAATAATTGAAATAGATGGAAAGAGTAACTGATGAATATAAAAGCTGTGAGAAAATCACAGCTTTTATATTGAAAAAATTATCTGATATAAGAAAGCATATCTTTTTTGTCAATCTTTACCATTTTCACAGATTTATAAAACTCATTATCTCTAATATCGTGAATATCTGTAAAAAGGCAAAAAGTTCTAACATCTTTATATTTTTCAGAAACCGCCTTAAACAGCTTTGTTCCAATTCCCTGTCTATAATAATTGGAATCTACAATTAAGTCTTGAATAAGAAGTATATGTTCGCCATCTCCTACACAACGGATAAAGCCGACTAATTTACTGTTATCGAAAGCACCTAAAAGATAAATTGAATTTTCAAAAGCTCTTTTTAGTTTTTCGTCATCTTTTAGATATGCTGACCAGTTTGCAGATTTAAAGATTCTTTTTATATCATCAAAGTACTCATTAAAATTAAATTCTTTTAATTCCATATATCCTCCTAAATTTCTAAAAATAATTTTACTCCTTCTTTCAGTTTTTCTTCACTAAGTGTTGCAAAACCTAATAAAATAGAAGGAATTTCTCTTTTTGTTCCATAAGAGCCAAGTCCATAGACTTTTATCTTTTTTTCTTTTGCTTTTTTTACAATATATTCTTCCGAGTAATTTTTAGGATATTCTAAAACTATATGAAGTCCGGCATCCGCCCCTCTTATTGTGATATCTTTTCTTTCGCTTAACATATCAATTAATAATTGTCTTTTTTTAGAATAAATTTTTCTCATTCTGTTTAGATGCTTTTCAAATTCTCCGGTCTCTATAAAAGCGGTAAGCATTTTTTGAACCATAATTGAAACAGGACAGATAAAGAATTTAAAAATTTTATTGTATTTTTCAACCAAATTAAAAGGGAGAACCATAAAACTAACTCTAAAACTAGGAGAGATTGACTTTGAAAAAGAGCCTATATAAATTACCTTATCATTCACATCAATTGATTTTAATGCAGGAACAGGTCTTTTTGAGTACTTAAATTCACTGTCGTAGTCGTCCTCAATTACATATTTTATCTTTTTCATATTCAAAAGCTCAACACGCCTTTGCATATTCATTATAACTCCGGTTGGAAACTGATGTGCAGGAGTTATAACACAAAAATCCGATTTTGACTTTTTTAATTTTTCTAAATCCATTCCATTTTCGTCAACCGGAATAAATTCATATTTTATATCATTTGTATCCATTATATTGGAAAGCATACTGTATCCCGGGTCTTCAATTCCGAATTTTCCTGAAATTAATTTAAAAATAATTTGAAAAAGATATTCGGATCCGCTTGAAATGACAATTTGTGAAGGTTCTGCCTTAAAACCTCTTGACTTATTTAGATATTCCGATATCTGTGTTCGAAGTGGAAGATATCCTTGATAATCAACTTTCTCTAAAATATCCTTATTGTCGAAAATATTTGAAGATATTTTTTTAAATACCTTATAGGGAAATTCTTCACTTACACCACTGTATGAAAAGTCGTATTCAATATTTTCTTCTTCCTTTGTTATGTGGATTGGTTTGTTATCTAGGACATAAAGTTCTCCAACATCGGAAACAAAAAAACCTTGTCTTTCTTTAGAATAGATAAAACCTTCTTCTAAAAGTTTTGAATAGGCATTATCCACAGTATTTAAGGAAATTTTATATTCCTTTGCCAAATTTCTCTTGCTCGGAAGTTTTGTATTTGCCTTGTAAGTTCCATTTATTATTTCGTTTTTAAAATATTTGTAAATTTGCATATAAAGTACGCCATTATTTAATACTAACATTCTGACACCATAAAAAAATATTATTTTGACACTACAAACAGTATCAATAGATGTATTATACTATATTTAATTAAATTAATCAAAGGAGCATTTATATGGAAAGGAAATTAAGTATTAAAAAAATAACTTTAATAGGAGTAATGGCGGCAGTTGTTTTTGTTGCATCACAAATTCAAATTCAAATACCGCTTGGAGCAAGTGCAACTAGAGTACATATCGGAAACGGATTTTGTCTGTTATGTGGTTTACTATTAGGGCCTCTTGCAGGCGGACTTTCAGCAGGTTTGGGATCAGCAATTTTTGACCTTATTAATCCTATTTATTTACCATCTGCACCATTTACATTTACATTCAAGTTCTTAATGGCTTTTATCTGTGGAAAAATCGCTTATTCTAATGGAGCAAATGCCGAAAACTTTAAGAAAAACTTAATCGGTTCAATTATAGGAGCAGTAACTTATGTAATTTTATATTTAACAAAAAGTTATATAACAGATATATATGTTAAGGGATTGCCTCAAGCGGGAGCAATTGCAAAAGGAGTACAAAGACTTTGGGCTTCAACAACTAATGCGGTTGTAGGTGTAATAATTGCTGTATTATTGGTAAAGGCTTTAAAGCCAATTTTAAAAAAGGCTATAAGATAGATGAAAATTTTAGTTTTTAATGACTACTGTGTTGTTGGAAATATGGCATTAAAGGCAAATATTTCTGTATTATCACAAAATGGTCACGAGGTTTTTGGGCTTCCAACAAAAATATTTTCATCGAATATGAGTTATAAAGATTATATAAGTTTTGCTATGCCAAATTTTTCTGAAATTGCTAAAAAAATCTTTGAAATTAAAAAAGTTGATGCTATTTATATAGGTTTTATTGACAATGAAGAAACATTTGAAATTATAAAAGAAATTTTACAAAAATTTAAAGGAAAAGTTATTTTAGATCCGATACTTGGAGATAACGGAGTAAAATATTCAGGTACTAAAAGTGAACAAATAACTTTTTACAAAGAACTTTTAAAATTTGCAGATGTTGTGACTCCAAATCTCACAGAAGCGATTTTACTTACCGATTACAACAAAGTATTTTCTGAAATTGAAAGAGAAGATGTGGAAAAAATCGCGAAAATTCTTTTTGAAATGGGGACAAAACAAATCATAATAAAAAGTTTTGAAAAAAATAATTTACTAAATACCTTATATTTTTCTGAAAATACAATAAAATGGTTTGAAAGCAAAAAAATAGATATAAAAATATGTGGAACGGGAGATGTATTTTCTTCACTTGTAACATCTGAGTTAGTAAAGGGAGAAAAATTAGAAAACTCCATACAAAAAATTCAAACTCTATTATTTGAAAATATCATAAAACAAGAAAAACAAGATGGATTAAATGAAATACAATTAGAAAACTTTAAAATAGGCGAATAGCCTATTTTTTATTGTGAAAAAAATTTTAAAGTCCAATTAAGAATCAGATTTTTATAATGTACGTATCTAAGATACATTTACTTTTGCTTGTTTACAAGCAAAAGTATGAGATCTCTCCATTCCGCTACGCTTCAGTCGAGATGACGTATAAAGGAAAATTTTTTAAATTAGTAGATAGACGTTAAAAGTAAACAAACTTCAAATTTTAAAAGAAATGTTTTGAAGAATATAAAAGGTATCAAAAAAATTATTGAAAATTTTATATTAAAATAAAATACTTCACGTCATAGCACAATGTAGAGAAAAGGCCCCAATACGTCATCTCGACCGAAATGAGTGAAACGAATGAAGTGGAGAGATCTCATAAAGCTCGGTGATTATATATGTAATGATTGTAGTTGACTATACTTTAATCAAAAGAATAAGATTTTCAGAGTAATTGTATCAATACTACAATGACTCCGTCAGACCTACTATTGCTCGTAAACAAGCAAAGTTAGGGCTAGATTCATCTCGCTAACGCTTCAGTCGAAATGACGTATAAAATAATAACTCTCGTCCAAAAGCTAGACGTTAACAGTAAATAAACTTCAAATTATCTTTATAAATATATTAGAAAAAATAAAAATCTACATCATAGTATTTTAAAATTATATAAAAAACAAAATAACTCACGTCATAGTACTTTGCGAAGAGATGTCCCCAATACGTCATCTCGACCGAAATGAGTGAAACGAATGAAGTGGAGAGATCTCATAAAGCTCGGTGATTATATATGTAATGATTGTAGTTGACTACACTTTAATCAAAAGAATAAGATTTTCAGAGTAATTGTATCTAAACATACATTACTCCGTCAGACCTACTATTGCTCGTAAACAAGCAAAGTTAGGGCTAGATTCATCTCGCTAACGCTTCAGTCAAAACGACGTATCAAAGAAGAATCTTTGTTTAATGGCTAGATGTTAAAAGGAAATAAACTTTAAAAATAAAAAATGACTAAAAAACAATAAAATTTCTACAGTCAAATGTACTAATTTTAAAGAAAATAGAAATTTATTTACCATACTTCTTATTGATTATGATTATTTATTTTTATTGTAGGGTATAATTCTATCAAAATCTATAAGGAGAGAGAACTATGAAAAAGAAAATTATTGCACTGGGTTCAGTCTTAATATTAGTTTTTGGAATTTTCATTTTTAAAAATTTTTATGTAAAATCCAAAAATAATGAAAATGAAAAATCCAAAAATAATACAATTACTGAAAACAAGTCTAAAGATACAGATTCAAAAAAAGAATCTAATAATAAAGAAGACTCAAATAAGAATAAAGAATCTTCAAAAGATTCAAATTCAGACGAAAAATTAACTTTAGAAAGTCTAAAAAGTCAAAAAAAGGTTATGGTTTTGGATTTCAGCCAAAACGGCTGAGGCGCTTGTGCTGTTCAGCACCCGGTTTTGGAAAAACTGAGAGAAGAATATAAAGATAGGGTAATCATAAAAACTATTGACATTAGAAAACAAAGAGAATTTGCTTCACAATTTCCTATAAGAGCAACACCTACATTATTTTACTTTAATGCAGATGGAACTCCTTTTGAAGCTTCAGAAACTCTGGCAAAAAAAATAAGCTATGTTGCCTATGAAGATAAAAAGTCCGGTGAATTAAAATTTGGTGGTTCTGAAGGTGTGGTTAAATATGATGAGTTAAAAGAAGTAATTGAGGAGATGTTAAAGAATGTTAAGTAATTTAGAGAGCATAATTGGGGAAAGCTTAAAATCATTTAGTATTTTTGCACCTGTTCTTGCATTACTTGGGGGAGTACTAACTTCAATTTCACCTTGTTCACTGGCTTCTATTCCTTTAATCATAGGTTTTATGACAGGAACTAAAGAAGATGATACAAAAAGAGCTTTTAAAATTTCCGTCGTTTTTGCTATCGGAATGGCAATAACTTATACTACGCTTGGAGTTTTAGCCGCTCTACTTAGTAAAATTTTTAATCAATCAGGACAACTTTGGAATATATTTTTAGGAATAGTAATGATTTTAATGGCATTACAAACTTGGGAAGTAATAAATGTAGTCCCAAGTAAAATCTTGACTAATAAGAGCAAAAAGACAGGATATATAGGAGCTTTAATTGTCGGAATAATGGCAGGACTGTTTTCAAGTCCCTGCTCAACACCGATTTTAGTTGCATTACTTGCAATTGTTGCCTCAAAAGGAAGTTTACTTTGGGGAGTATTACTATTTTTACTTTATTCAATAGGCAACAGTATTTTAGTAATTATTGCAGGAACAAGCACGGGATTTGTAGGAAAAGTAATGTCAAATAAATCTTATGGAAAAATTTCAGATATTGTAAAAATTGCATTTGGAATAATAATTTTACTTATAGGATTATATTTCCTATATCTTGGATTTTAAAAAGAAAATTTTAAACAAATATAAAGATAGAAGAACCTAATAATAAAATAGGTTCTTTTTTATGTAAGGTCTAATATTAAAGATTTTTCAAGGAAATTAAACTATTGTTGATAAAATTATTGGACAATTAGTCATAATTATGGTATAATAAAGTACAAAAAATAAAATTTCTGAGTTTTTAATTATTTTAAATATTTTAAAAATTTTAAAATTTACAAAATTTTATAGGAGGGAAAAATCAGATGAGAAAAAAAGAAATTATTCACAGAGCTTTATCCTTATTTTTAGCCTGTGTAATATTTTTTGGAACAATATTTAGTAGTGGAAATTTGTTCGCAGAAGGTGTTGACCGTGTACAAACAAAGATTACTAGATTTGAAATTAAGGATAAAGATGGTAATACAATACCACCAGGGAAACCGCTTGGTTATTGGAGCAAGTTCCGTTTGGAAATGGATTGGGATGCAAGTGTTTATGAGAAGACATTAAAAGCAGGGGATTACTTTACTATTCAACTTCCTAAACAGTTTAAATTTCCTACAGAACCTGCATCAGCGGTAGATTTCAACCTTTATGTACCTGGTACAAATACTGTAATTGCTAAAGCACATGTTGATTCAAACGGACAAGCGGGTGGTGGCACTGTAAAAGTTACTTTTACAGACTATGTAGTAAATAGAGAAAATATAAAGGGAAATTTATTTTTAGAGGCTACATTTGCACATCATCATATAAATGCAGGACAAGATAATCAAATTACTGTATCGATTGGTGGGGTTCCTTTTACTATAACAGTTCCAATAGGACCGAAACCGGGACTTAATAATGAAATTTTTACTAAATGGGGAGAAAAAGTAGCCGGTGATGTAAACAAAGCAAAATGGACTCTTCGTATCAACCATAAAAAAGGAAATTTCTCAAATGTGTTAGTAAAAGATGAGCTCTTTGTCGATTCCGGAAATCTTCCTCCGGGAATTCATTATTTGAAAGAGACATTTGTTTTAAATGAAGTAGAGTTTGATGAATATGGTGCTATTAAGAAGTTTATAAAAACTTATAATTATGAGCAACTAAAAAATTATATAAAATTTTTAGATAATGATACTAAATTTGAATTTAATCTTAGTGGTCTTGTTGGAAATACATCCGGAAGACAGTTTATTATGACCTATAATTCTACTTATATTCCACAGCTTAAATTGAAAAATAAAGGTAGTTTTACAAGCACTCAAGAGAGTAGTTCATCTAGCAGTTACTTTTTAAGTGCACAAGCCGGTGGTGGCGGTCAAGGTGACTTAAATCAAAAAATCAAAATTATTAAAATTGATGAAGAAGATAACACAAAAAAATTAGCTAATGCGAAATTTAAAATTACAAAAGTTGCTGACGGTTCAAGTTTTGAATTGACTACAGATGCTAACGGTGAAGCTGTTTCTCCAAAACTTGATCCCGGTAAGTATAAGATTAAAGAAATAGGAGCTCCTACAGGTTATATTCCTGACGGAAAAGAGTATGATTTAACTATAGTTGGAGGAGAAGCTCTATTCTATACAGTTAAGAATAAAAGATCAAAAGTAAAAATTAATGTTGAGAAAGCTTGGCAAGATGCAAACGACCAAGATGGTAAAAGGCCAAAAGAAATAACAGTTAAGTTACTTGCAGATGATAAAGAAACAGATAAACAACTTACTTTAAAAGCATCAGAAGGCTGGAAGGGTAGTTTTGACAATCTTGATGAATACAAAGACGGAAAGAAAATAAAATACACAATAAAGGAACTTTCAGTTGGAGAAGGTTATACTAGTGTTATTTCAGGTTCAGCTGAAAACGGGTTCAAAGTAACAAATACGCGAGAACCTGAAAAAGTAAATATTTTAGGGGAAAAGACTTGGGATGATGCAAATAACCAAGACGGAAAGAGACCAACAAAAATAACTGTTAAGTTAATGAAAAAAGTTGGTAATGCAGAACCTGTAGAAGCACAAAGACAAGAAGTCACAAAAGGTGCAGATGATAAATGGAAATATGAATTTAAGGATTTACCAAAATATGAAAATGGTAAAGAAATCACATATTCTATAGATGAAGAAGCTGTACCGGGTTATGACAAATCTATAACAGGAAATAACATTAAGAATACACATAAACCGGAGACTGTAGATATCTCAGGAGAAAAGACTTGGGATGATAACGACAACCAAGACGGAAAGCGTCCAACAACAATAAAAGTTAGGTTAATGAAAAAAGTTGGAGATGCAAATCCTGTAGTTGAAAAAACAGTAGAAGTTAAAGAAGGTCCTGATAAGAAGTGGACATATGAATTTAAAAATTTACCAAAATATGAAAATGGTAAAAAAATCACTTACACTATAGATGAAGAAGATGTACCGGGTTATGACAAATCTATAACAGGCAACAACATTAAGAATTCACATAAACCGGAGACAGTAGATGTAAAAGGTGAAAAGACTTGGAATGATAATAACAACCAAGATGGAAAGAGACCTGAAAAAATAACTGTTAAGTTAATGAAAAAAGTTGGAAATGCAGAAGCTGTAGTTGCACAAACACAAGAAGTCAGAGAAGGTGCTGACAAAAAGTGGACTTATGAATTCAAGAATTTACCAAAATATGAAAAAGGTACAGAAATCACTTATTCTATAGAAGAAGAAGCTGTAGCAGGTTATGTAGGAGCATTATCCGGTTATAATCTTACTAATACTCATACACCTGAGACAATAGATGTAAAAGGTGAAAAAACTTGGGATGATGCAAACAACCAAGACGGAAAGCGTCCAACATCAATTACAGTTAAATTAATCAAACAAGTTGAAAACGGACAGCCTGTAGAGGTACAAAGAAAAGAAGTTAAAGAAGGTCCTGATAAGAAGTGGACATATGAATTCAAGAATTTACCAAAATATGAAAATGGTAAAGAAATCAAATACACTATAGATGAAGAAGAAGTAACAGGCTATACAAAAAGTGTAAATGGAACTAATATCAAGAATTCATATACACCTGGAAAAACAAAAGTATCAGGAGAAAAGACTTGGGATGACAATGATAACCAAGATGGAAAGAGACCTGAAAAAATAACTGTAATCTTGAAGAAAACGGTAGATGGAAAAACAAGTGAAGTAATACGAAAAGATGTTACACCGGATACTGATGGCAAATGGAAATATGAGTTTGCAGACTTACCATTATATGAAGGTGGAAAACCAAT
>NZ_JBLKRS010000005.1:0-122645 GCF_047608425.1 Parvimonas oralis | reverse complement strand
GGAACAACAACAACTGCAAAATGGGAAAACTTAAAGACAAAAGATAACAATGGAAAGGACTATACTTTCATTGTAAAAGAAAGTTTCAAGAATGCAGATGATGTAAATAATGGAAACTGGACTATAGTAGAAAGTACCGAAGTAAAAAACGGAGTTGCTAAAATAAAGAATAAAGCAGTAAGCGGAGAAGAAAACTTAGGTAAGCTAACAGTAAAGAAAAACCTAATAGCATCAGGGGCAAATGTAAGAAAAGCAAGGGGATTAGAACCTGTAAAATTTGAATTCAAGGTAACAGGACCTAATGGATATGAAGAAACTTTCAAATTATCACCTGGAGAAAGTAAAGAATTAAAAGAACTATACTTTGGAGAATATAAAGTAGAAGAAACAGATACAAAAGGATACACAGCAAGCTACTCAGTAGCAGAAGGAAAAGTTACACTTAAATCTACAGACAAGGAAAAAACAGTAGAAGTAACAAACACAAGCGGTGGAGAAGGAACAGTAGTAGAAAAGACAGTAGAAAAAGTTTGGGTAAATGGACCTAAACCAAGTACAACAATAGAACTTTGGAGAAGAAATAATGTAGAAGGTGCAGACAAAATAGATGAAAAAGTCGATGAGTTTGTAGTAGCAGAAAATGCAAGTGGAGAAGGATTAAAGAAGACTTTTACAAATCTTGCAAAACATGATCCAAAGGGAAATGAATATGAATACTACGTTAAGGAAGAACAAGTACCTGAAAACTACGAAAAGAGTATAGAAGGATTAAAAGTAACAAACACATACAAGCAACCTACAGACGGGAAAGTAGAAGTAACAAAAGAATGGGACGGACCGGAAGAAGGAAAGCTGAAGAGACCTGAAATAAACTTAACTCTTTACAGAAAAGTAGCAGGAGGAGAAGAAGAGAAAGTACCTGAAGCAGAAGTAAAAGTAATAGACGGAACAACAACAACTGCAAAATGGGAAAACTTAAAGACAAAAGATAACAATGGAAAGGACTATACTTTCATTGTAAAAGAAAGTTTCAAGAATGCAGATGATGTAAATAATGGAAACTGGACTATAGTAGAAAGTACCGAAGTAAAAAACGGAGTTGCCACAATAAAGAATAAGGCAGTAAGCGGAGAAGAAAACTTAGGTAAGCTAACAGTAAAGAAAAACCTAATAGCATCAGGAACTAGAAATACATCAAAATCTATTAAATTTGAATTCAAAGTAACAGGACCAAATGGATATGAAGAAACTTTCAAATTGTCACCTGGAGAAAGTAGAGAATTAAAAGGACTATACTTTGGAGAATATAAAGTAGAAGAAACAGATGCAAAAGGATGCAAAACAACTTACTCAGTAGCAGATGGAAAAGTAACACTTAAATCTACAGATAAAGAAAAAACTGTAGAAGTAACAAATACAATTACAAAAAAAGACGAAAATGGAAAATTACCAAAAATGTCTATTTCTGGAACTGGATTTACAATGCTAGTAATTAGTAGTTTTGCTGGAGTGATTCTTACAAAGAGAAGAAAAGATCAATAATTTTTAGGTCAAAAAATTAAGGTTGAGAAGTTTAAACTTCTCAACTTTTTTTTGTAGTTAAGAAATTTGAGTGCTAAAAAGTTAAAATAATAATAAAAATGTTTTCAATAAAAAATTATATATAATTAAAATATATATATTTGTAAATAATTATCATATATATTGATAAAAATTGAAAAAAATGGTAAAATTAATTTGTGAAAATTTAGTTTTTATTTGGAGGTTATGATGGAAAAATATAATTGGTCGTTAGAAAAAATCTACAAAAATGTAGATGAAGCAAAAGCAGAGATAAAACTTTGTGATGAATTTGTTGAAAAACTTACAAAGGAAGAAAAATCAGTTAAAAATTTAAAAAATATTATGGAATTATCTGAAAAAGCAAATAGACTTATGGAAAAATTATATACTTATTCATATATGAAAAGAGATGAAGACAGTAGAGTTCCTGAATCTCAAAAATTAGCTTTAGAAGTAAATTCATTAGGCACAAGATTAGGTTCTGCTATGGCATTTTTTGATCCTTTCTTAATGAGTTTATCAGATGAAGAATTGGAAAACTTTTACAAAGAGGGAGATAATGAAAAGTATAGAGTACATTTTGAAAATATTTTAAGATTTAAACCTCATACTTTAAGTGCAGACGAAGAAAAACTTCTTGCAAATTGTAGTGAAATGATGGGAACAGGTCAAAACTCATTCTATATGTTAAGTTTTGCTGATATGGATTATGGAAAAATTGAAAGCAAAGATGGTGAAAAACTAACTCCTGCAAATTACAATGCTTTCCTTTTAGATGAAAATGAAGAAGTAAGAAAAGAAGCATTTGATAAAATGTATGGAACTATTTCAAATTTCAAGAATACTTATGCTACAACACTATATAGTGCAATTAAAAATTTAACAATACTTGCAAAGGTTAAAAACTATCCTTCAGCCAGATATATGGAATTATTCCAAGATTGTGTTCCTGAAACAGTTTATGATTCTTTGATAGAAAGTATTGAAGAATATCTACCTTCTCTTCATAAATATTATGGTTTAAGAAAGAAAGCTTTAAAGAAAGACAAACAATATATGTGGGATGTTTCTGTAAATTTAGAAAAAGAATTTGACCAAAAATATCCTTATGAAAAAGCAAGAGAATTGATAACTGAAGGACTAAAACCATTAGGAGAAGACTATATTGAAGTTTTGAATAGAGGTTTTGACGATCGTTGGGTTGATGTTTATCCAAGAGAAGGAAAAGCTGGTGGGGCTTATTCTTGGGGAAGTTTTGATACAGATCCATATATACTAATGAATTATACAGATACATTAGACAGTATGTTTACATTAGCTCATGAATTTGGACATTCAATGCATAGTTATTATTCAAAATCAAATAATGACTATCTATATGCACAATATAAGATTTTCGTTGCAGAAGTTGCATCAACTTTCAATGAATTAACTCTATTAGACTATATGTTGAAAAATGTTAAAGATAAACACGAAAAGATTTATATTTTAAACTATTATATCAATATGTTTATCGGAACAGTATTTAGACAAACAATGTTTGGCGAGTTTGAAAAAAATACTCATCTAGAAGTTGAAGCAGGTAATGCCTTAACTGCTGATGATTTCACAAGAATTATGGGTGAATTAAACGACAAATATTATGGAGAACATGTTGAAAAGAGTGAATTAGCTAATTACTTATGGGCAAGAATTCCTCATTTCTACACTAATTTTTATGTATATAAATATGCAACAAGTTTCTGTGCAGCAAGTTTCTTGTCAAGCAGAGTTGTTAAGGGAGATAAAGAAGCATTAAAGAATTATAGAAACTTCTTAAAGGATGGATGTAGACATCAACCAATAGAACAATTAAGAGCGGCAGGAATTGATATGGAAGATAAAAATTCAATTAATAAGGCTCTAGATGTTTTCAAAGGTTTAGTTGACGAATTAGAAAAAGAATTAGAAGCGTAGGAAAGATTTAAGGAGGGTTTTTTTCGTGTCTAAGAAAAACAAAAAAAAGAATAAAATTGAAAAAAATTCTTCAAATTTTTCAGAGGGAGGATTTGATAAATCTATTTTATCCGACTATTCTCAATGGAGAGAAGATTATTCCGAAAAAGAAATTTCTGAAGAAGTTGTTCTCGAAACGAAGAAAGAAGAGAATGAAATTGATGATTTAGATTTTAAATCAAATCTTATAAATTCAGAAGTGGAAGACCATACATTTTCAACTGATGAAGAAAAACTAAAAGAAGAATCAAAAAATGAAAATGTAAAAAAGAATAAAGAAGAAAATAACGAAGAAGATGAAATTTTAACAGAAACACAAAGACTTCAGCTTATTTACGGCAATGTTGTTCCCCTACACGAAAGACGTCGTAGGGGGAGCAAAGCCTCTAAAAATAAAAATAAGGAAAAACATAAAGAAAAACAATCTGAAGTTGTAGAAACTGTTAAGAGTGAAGAAAAAGAAAAAACTGTAAATGAAAAAGTTGTTGAGTCTTCGTCAGAAAATATTGAAATAAAAGATTTTGAAGAGCCTAAAGAAACTGTAGAACAAAAGGAAATTAAACCAAAAGAAGCTGAAAAGCCTAAAGAAACTGTAAGGTCAAAGGAAGAAAAGGACAAAAAAGAAGTAAATAAATATGAAATGCCGAAAATTCCAAAAACTTTAAAAATGCTTTTTTCATTTACCATACTTTTGGCAATTTCAATTGTCGGATTTTTTGGACTTAAGGCATATCATTCTATAGATGTAAAACTTCCGACTATTTTATCAGGTGTGGAATCAAAAAAAATTGGATTTTATACTACAAATATAGTTTTCAATGGAAAAGGAATTGATAAAAATCAAGCAGAATATCTTATTTCAACTTTTGAAGAAGATGAAACTAAATTTAAGACTATTGAAAAATGGCTTAAAGAAGATGCTGAAAATTTGAAAAAGAATCCAAACTATAAGAGTGACAGACCGATTAGACTTCAAAAAAGTGGAAAAATATTAGGATTTTTTGATGATTATAAAATTCATTTAGATCCAATAAAATTGAAAGTTGAAAAGAATGATGAAGTACAAACTACAATTTTATTAAATGGTAAGGAAGAGGCTGTTTCAGATAAAGAATATGAGTTATTTCCTGGAAAATATACAATTTTTTATTATGATAATAATATAAAATTAAAAGAAGATATTACTCTTTTCTATGATGAAAAATCAGATATTAAAACTGTTTCTTATGGAGCGGGAACTGAATACCAACTTGCAAATGAAGTTGAAAAACTTGATACAAATTCAAATGAAAGTTCTTTTAAAATTTTAACAAGAGATGAAAACAGTATCTTGTTTGTAAATGATAAAAATACAGAATTAACTGTAAAAGAATTTAATAAATTATCCGGAACAAATATAAAACAAGGTGATATTTTAAAAGTTGTAACAAAAATGCCTTGGGGATATACAATTTCTGATGGAGTTACTTACCAAGGAGAAAAAAAGATAAATGTTAGTACATCTCTTACTGATAAAAGATTATTGGAAGTTGCTATTGCAAGAACTATAGAGTTGTTAAGAGAGGATGTTCAATCAAGAGGAAAAAAAGATGCGAGTTTATTGACAACAATGATAGACCCATCTTTAAGAATTGAAGCAAAAAGAGTTGAATCATTAATAAACAACGGCAGAGAATATGTTGGAGGTTATCCTTCAATGGAATTCGACCTTAATTCATTTGAAATAAGAGAATATGGGGATACTTATGAAATGTATATAGGTGGACATTTATTGGTTCAAGAGACAACATATCCTCAAAATAGCAAACCACCACAATTAACATCAATAACACCTGAAGAATTCACGGTTGGATTTCATTTTATCTATGATAAAGAAAAGAAAAATTGGTACAGTAATATTTGGGGTTTTACAACAAGAACAATTACTAGAACTAATATTAGAAGTGTGGATATATCAAAAGATATGATTGCAAGATAAGTAATATATCCTATTTTGACACAGACTCCGGAAGTATACAAAAGCTCATCTAAGTAAAATTAGATGAGCTTTAATTTATTTATTGTCTGTAATTTTTATTTAATTAATTCCAGATTAGACTCTATATCTTTTTTCTCGGATTCTTTATATTCAAGATTGTTTTTTGTATCTTTTATTGTTTTGTCATTTATTATCTCTAAATCTAATTCTAAATTATCAGCTGTAATAAATTCTTTTACATCTTTTTTAGATATTTTTACATTTTCATATACCATATATCCAGAGCATTGCCTGATTTTAATTTTTCATACAAAACTAAGTAATATTTTTTTGAATCTGAAGTATTTTCAGTATTCTTTTTTTCTTTAATAACAAAAAATTTTTCTTTTGTGATGAAATATTTTTCGTTTAGCTGTTCTATTTTTACTCCTTTTGCTGAACATGAGCAAAAAATTAAAGTAACTAAAGTGAATATAAAAAATTTTTTTATAAACTTTTTTATATTATTGAATACATCCAATATTATATTTAGTGCTTTTGTATTGCAAACTAATTATATCATAAAAAATAATAAATGAAAGACTAATAATTTTTATGAAAATATGATATAATTATACAATAATAGTATATTATTTTTATATTGAAAAGAGAATTATTTGACTTTTTTAGTATTACATATAATTAAATTAGTAAAAAAAGATTAGTAATTTTTAAATAGAATTGGGAGTATTATATGGATATATATATGGATTTAATTTTTCAAAATTTTGAATTTTTGATAAAGATGGTTCTTGCAACTGTAATGGGAGCCATAATAGGTTTTGAAAGAAAAAGTAGAAATAAGGAAGCGGGTATCAGAACTCACTCGATAGTTGCACTGGCTTCTGCACTTATGATGATTATTTCTAAATATGGATTTTTTGATAGTGATAAGTATGATGCTGCACGTATTGCATCTCAAGTTGTTTCAGGAATCGGTTTTTTAGGCACGGGTCTTATTTTTATAAAAAATAATTCAGTAAACGGTCTTACAACTGCTGCCGGAATTTGGGCTACTGCCGGCATCGGGCTTGCTATGGGAGCGGGACTTTATGCAGTTGCAATTTGCGGGACACTTTTAATTGTAATTGTTCAAATTTTAATGTATAAAGATGCATTTTTAAACAAAGACCATTTGACTATAACATTTGAGGTAAGTTTGGAGGACAGTTTTAATACGATTAGAGAGATTAGAAATTATTTGGAAAGATTTAAACTTGAAGTTCAAAATGTAGAGATTGTAAAGAAGAGCAGATCTGTAATAGTTAGATTTTATACAGTTG
The DNA here is from genome assembly GCF_047608425.1 of Parvimonas oralis. Lineage (NCBI taxonomy): Bacteria > Bacillati > Bacillota > Tissierellia > Tissierellales > Peptoniphilaceae > Parvimonas > Parvimonas oralis. Next base: position 115,787 of record NZ_JBLKRS010000005.1, on the reverse strand, counting down.
TTCCTGTGGATTTTGAAAGAGAACATTTGGAAGATTTAATTTTTGATGATGAAAGAGTTAAAAAGATTGAAATGTAGTTGACATTTTTGACTTTTTTTTATATAATTATCTCAATATTTAATACTGAGCGTTGATTGTGCATACAACACAGGAGTTCAAAAGTGATTGTGCTTAAACATTATGAGGCCTATGCGAAGAAAGGTGGTACCACGATAAGTCGTCCTTTCAGAGTTGTAGGTCTTTTTTTATAGGAGGTTTTTATGGAATACAAGAATGTTTTTGAAGAGCTTGTCGATAGAGGATATTTTGAACAAGCTACTTATGAAGATGAATTAAAAGAGTTATTATCCAAGGAAAGAGTAAAATTCTATATCGGTTTTGATGCAACAGCAGATAGTTTAACTATTGGTCATTTTATTCAAATTATGGTTATGAAGAGAATGCAAAATTATGGTCATATTCCAATTGCACTTTTAGGTGGAGGAACTACAATGATTGGAGATCCTTCAGGAAGAAGTGATATGAGAATGGTAATGACTGAAGAACAAATCAATCATAATGCACAAAGATTTTTTGAACAACTTTCAAGATTTATTGATTTTTCAGATGGAAATGCAATTATAGAAAATAATAAAGATTGGCTTTTAGACTTAAATTTTATAAAATTTATGAAAGAAGTAGGAGTGCATTTTAGTGTAAATAAGATGCTTACTTGTGATGCATATAAGAACAGAATGGAAAAAGGTCTTACATTCTTTGAATTTTCATATATGTTAATGCAAAGTTATGATTTCTTATACCTATATAGAAAACATGGTTGTAAATTGCAATTAGGCGGTTCTGACCAATGGAGCAATATCCTTGGGGGATATGATTTAGTAAGAAAGCTTGAACAAGATAAAGTTTATGCTATGACTTTTAAACTTTTAACAACTGCTGACGGAGTAAAAATGGGTAAATCTCAAAAAGGTGCAGTTTGGTTGGATGAAGAAAAAACATCTCCTTATGAGCTTTTCCAATATATGAGAAATGTAGATGATAGAGATGTTGAAAAATTCTTACTGATGCTAACTTTCCTACCTACAGAAAAATGTAGAGAATTGGGACAATATAAAGATGAAAGAATTAATGAAGCAAAGGAAATTTTAGCTTTTGAAGTAACAAAGATTATTCACGGTGAAGAAAAGGCACAAAAGGCTTTAGAAACTGCCAGAGCATTATTCAGTGGAGAACTTTTAGATGAAAATATGCCTTCAACTGAAATTAAAAAATCAGATTTTGAAAATGAAGAAATAGGAATTTTGGATTTAATTAGAACTTGTGGACTTTCAAAGTCTAATGGAGAAGCCAGAAGACTTATAGAACAAGGCGGAATTTCTTTAAATGGAGAAAAAATTACCGATACAAATTTAAAAGTTTCTTTAAATTTAGAAGAAATTGTTATAAAAAAAGGTAAAAAAATCTACCACAGAGTAATTGCTTTATAGGAGTTTTTGATGAAAAAAGAAGATATTTATGTTGTAGGGATTGCCGGAGGCTCTGCTTCCGGCAAGACCACTATTGTTGAAAAATTAAAAGAACAATTTAAAGATGAAATAGTTATGATTAGTCATGATTTTTATTATTGGTCAAATGATGACAAGACTTTAGAAGAAAGGGCAAAGTTAAACTATGACCATCCAAAGTCTTTTGAAACTTCTAAACTTATTGAGGATATAAAGATTTTAAAATCAGGTAAAGCAGTAGATTTACCGATTTATGACTATACATTGCATACTAGAAGCAAAGAAACTATGAGAGTTTATCCAAAACCTGTAATAATAATTGAAGGGATTTTAATTTTGGAAGACCCAAAACTTAGAGAGCTTATGGATTTAAAGGTTTATGTAGATGCAGATGCAGATGAAAGACTGATTAGAAGAATTTTAAGAGATACAAAAAAGAGAGGAAGAAGTCTTGAAAGCGTTTTAACTCAATATCAAACTACAGTTAAACCAATGCATGAGGAATTTATTGAGCCAAGTAAAAAACACGCGGATATAATAATTCCTCGAGGAGGAGAAAATGCTCCTGCGATAAAGATGCTGGTTCAACATTTAAAGACTTTTTTGGATAAAGATGAAAAAGATAAGTAAGACAAATGTATGTAGAATTTTAGACAGTAAAAAAATAAAATATGAATTTGTAGTTAGAGAAGAAGACAAAGAATTTGAAGATATTGGAATAGACAGAAATATTTGTTTTAAAACACTTGTACTAGAAGGAAGTGATAAAAATCATTATGTCTGTGTTATTCCTATAGATTCTCATTTGGACTTAAAAAAAGCTAGTAAACATTTTAAATTAAAAAGTATTAGAATGATTTTACAAAAAGACTTAGAACCTTTAACAGGTTATGTTCATGGTGGTTGCAGTCCTGTTGGAATGAAGACAAAATTTAAGACGGTTTTTGATGAGACTGCAAAAAATATGGATAAATTTCTTGTAAGTGCCGGTAAGGTTAGAAATTCAATTATAGTAAATCCTATTGAATTTGCAGACTTTTGCGATGCAGATTTTGCTGATTTGGTGGTAGAATAATGATAAATTGTATTATACTTGCAGGTGGAAACTCCAGAAGAATGACTTTTCCGAAAGAATATATAGAGCTTGAAGAAAAGTATTTAGTACACAATTCAATAGAAGTTTTAAAAAATATCTTTGAGGATATAGTTGTCGTTTCAAATAATAAGGAGCATTATAGAGATTTAAAAGTTAGAGTTGTAAGGGATATCTTTTACAAAAAAGGACCTATGGCAGGACTTCATAGTGGGCTTTGCTATTCTAATAGTTATTTTTCTTTTCTGACTGCATGTGATATGCCGAATATGGATGAAAAATTTATTAGATTTTTGATTTCAAAACTTGATGTAAATTTTGACGGTATTGTTTGTCTTTCTGAAGATGGAAAAATTTTACCTATGAATGCAATTTATAAAAATTCTTTGAAAGAAGATTTAAGAAAAGAGTTAATCAAAGATAATCGAAAATTTGTTAGATTTATTGAAGATAACAATTTTAAATTTTTGGAATATAAAGATTGGAAATTTTTTGACGAAAGAAATATGTTTGAAAACCTAAATACTATAAAGGAATTGGAAGAATTTAGAACAAAATTATTAAATAAAAAGAAAGATTAATGGCGGATTATACCGCCATTTTTTGATAGGTATATTATTGTTTTATATATAATTATTACATTTTTTATATAATTTTTTAAATTGACAAAACACTAAAAAAGTTGTAAAATAGTAGATGTGAGAAGTCACATTTAATTTTAAGGAATAATGATTTGATAATTGTAACTTGAAAATTTAATACAAGGAGGTGTGTAAGACTAATGCCAAGGGAATTTATATTATTTCCTGTTTTTTTAATTGTTGGAACTATTATTGGTTATGCTTTTAGAAGATTTTCTTCAGAAAAACTAATAAATGGCGCCGAAAACCACGCTAAAAAAATTGTTGAAGATGCTATTAAAGAAGCTGAAACTAAGAAAAAAGAAAAATTAGTTGAAGCTAAAGAAGAAGCACATAGAATTAAACAAGAAAGCGATAAGGAAAACAGAGAGAGAAGAAACGAAATTCAAAAATTGGAACGTCGTTTAATTACTAAAGAAGAAAATTTAGACAAGAAAAACGAAAATTTAGATAAGAAAAATGAACGTCTAAATAAAGAATTAAAGGCTTTAGAAGTTAAAGAATCTGAAATTGAAAAATTAGTTGAAAAACAAAAAGAAGAACTTGAAAGAGTTGCCAATATATCATCTGAAGAAGCTAAAGAAATTATACTTGAAGAAGTTAGACAAGAAAGTATAAAAGATGCTGCAAATATCATTAGAGAAATTGAACAAAATGCTAGAGATAATGCAGAAAAAAATGCCAGATATATTATTGGAACGGCTATTCAAAGATATGCGGCAGATCATGTTGCAGAATCTACAGTTAGTGTTGTAACTTTACCTAATGATGAAATGAAGGGTAGAATTATAGGTAGGGAAGGAAGAAATATTAGAACATTTGAAAGTTTAACAGGAGTAGATTTAATTATAGACGATACTCCGGAAGCAGTTGTTTTATCTTCTTTTGATCCGGTTAGAAGAGAGATAGCAAGACTTGCTCTTGAAAAATTGATTAATGATGGAAGAATCCACCCTACAAGAATTGAAGAAATGATTGAAAAATCAAGACAGGAAGTTGAAAACAGTATTAGAATTGCAGGAGAAGATGCCTGTGATCAAACTAATATTCACGGATTACATCCTGAACTTGTAAAACTTTTAGGAAGACTAAAGTACAGAACTTCTTATGGACAAAATGTTTTGAAACATTCTATAGAAGTTGCACATATGGCAGGAATGTTAGCTGCTGATATTGGAGCTGATGTTAAAATTGCCAAAAGAGGTGGTCTATTACACGATATAGGCAAGGCTATAGATCACGAAATGGAAGGAAATCACGTTGAATTAGGTGTTCAAATGGCTAAAAAATATAAAGAAAAACGTGAAGTTATCCATTGTATTGAAGCACATCATAATGATGTTGAACCTTCAACTGTTGAAGCACTTTTGGTGCAAGCAGGAGATGCTATTTCAGCCGCAAAACCCGGCGCAAGACGTGAGTCTGTTGAAAATTATATTAAGCGTTTGGAAAATCTTGAAGCAATTGCAAATTCATTTGACGGAATTGAAAAATCTTTTGCAATTCAAGCAGGACGTGAAATAAGAGTATTGGTTAAACCGGAAGTTATTGACGAAGATAAGATGTTATTAACTTCAAAAGAAATTATTAAGAAAATACAAGAAGAACTTGAGTATCCCGGAACAATTAAAGTTAATTTAATTAGGGAAACAAGAGTTGTTGACTACGCTAAATAGTTTTTAAATTTGAAAACAAGAATGTTTATAGAAATATAGACATTCTTTTTTTATGAAAAATTGAAAGTTTTTAGATTTATGTATCTTCGATACATTCACTTTTGTTTTCAACAAAAGTGTGAGATCTCTCCACTCCACTTCGTTTCGGTCGAGATGACGTATAAGGGAGTGTACTCATTTTAGAGCTAGACGTGAATGGTAAATAAACTTCAAAAGATAATAAAAAATTATTTAAAATAAAATATTTCTCGTCATAGTAAAACTATGCCGACACGTCATTTCGAGCGAAATGAATCTAGCCCTAACTTTTGTTGTTTATTCTTAAACAACAAAAAGTAGGTCTGACGGGAACAATTGTATCTTCTGATACAATTGTCCTGGAGATCTCATATATTTGCTTGTTTACAAGCAAATATAAAATGTATCTATGATACATTTAGTTATAAAATTATTGATATTGCTTTGCAATTGTGATATATTTATAGTAATTAATAGTTTTGTCAGCAAATAACCGGAGTAAATTATGATAAAAGAAAATATAAATATTGAGTATGTAAGTGAAAAAAATTCACGGTTTTTAAAAAATATTTTAAGAGATGATATTAGTGAAGATTTTGTAGATTCGTTGGATGTAGTTCTAGAAATAACAAATTATGGAATAGAACATAATTGTAAAGGGCATACTTATGCAATTAAATATGATGAAAAATACATAGGCTTTATACTGTTATGGGAAGCTATTGAATGTAGTGCAGACCCTGAAATAATGAAAAAAGAACCTTTTTATAGGCTTATGGCATTTATTATTGATAAAAGATATAGAGGTTGTGGGATAGGATCTTATGTTTTAGAAAAAGTTATTTCTAAATGTTATGAAGAATATGGAATAAGACCTATTGCATTAGGTGTTCATAAATATAATTACAGAGCTGAAAAGTTTTATGTTAATAGAGGTTTTGTAAAAACTGATTTTATGGAGGGAAATGATTACTATTTTTTTAGATTTCCTAAATTTTAAGGAGTAAATTATGAAAAGAGAAAAATTATCAGTTTTAGGAATTGGACCGATATATGTGGGTATTATATTAGTCATAACAGCGATATTAATATTTTTACAAAATAAGGGTTATTTTAAAAATGGAGAAATACCTTTTTTAAAAATTCCTTTTATGATTATAGGTATAATATGTATATTTATAGGTATTGGACTGTGGATTTCTGCAGTTGTTAATTCAAGAATTTCTAAGAATATAAAGGAACTAAAATTGGTAACTACGGGAGTTTTTTCAATTGTAAGAAATCCGATTTATTCTGCTTTTATGTTTCTTTGTTGGGGAATTTGTTTTATTTTTAATAATTTATATTTTTTAGTTACAATTCCAATTTATTGGATTCTTTTGACTATTTTAGTGAAAAGTACGGAAGAAATATGGCTTAAAGATATTTTTGGAGAGGAATATCTGGAATATTGTAAGAGGACAAATAGATGTATCCCATGGTTTTCTAGGAAATCTTGATTAACTTATTATTTAAATTTAGGGGGTAGTATGAATAATTATTTTGATGAAGTTGCTAAAGTTTGGAACACAGAGGAGAGAAAAAATAGAACTTTTACCATATACGAAAAAATGTTTAAGTATTTAGGAGAAGGTTTGAAAGAGAAAAAGGCTCTTGAAATCGGATCGGGAGATGGACTTCTTGCAACTTTATTATCTAAAGATTTAAAACATATTGATTGTATGGATACCTCTTTAAAGATGAGAGAGGAGTCTTTAAAGAGAATAAATGAGATGAAAATAAAAAATATCAGTATAAATGATGAAAATTTTTTAGAAAATTCAAATGAAAAATATGATGTAATTTACAGTTTAACTGCTTTTCATCATATTGTAGATGTAGATGCGGAGCTTAAGTTGTTAAGAGAACATATAAAAGAAAATGGGAAAATAATTATAATGGATTTGGATACTGTTTCTCCTGATTTTCATAAGGATTTTCCAAATTTTGATGGACATGATGGTTTTTCAAGAGAAGAAATGGAAAATTATTTTAAAAGAGCATCATTTATTCCGAAAAGCTATGAGATTTTATGGAATGGAAGAAGCAAGGAAATTGATTTTAGAATTTTCTTAATGGAAGGAATTTGCAAATAATAAAATTAGCATTATAAAAGCCGAGTTGAATTTACAACTCGGCTTTTGGTTTTAAAAACATAAAATCCTATTTTTGTATTAATGTTTTTCTTTAATATCATTTAAGATATTCTTAATATCAGTTAAAATTTCTTCTTGAGTTGGAGCTGTAGGAGTTTCTTCAACTACTTCTTCTTTCTTTCTTGTTAGCTTATTCATAGCTTTTACCATCATAAAGATACAAAATGCTATAATTAGAAAATCAATTACATTTTGAATAAATGCACCATATTTAAAAGCAACTTCTGCAATTTCTTTAGACTTGTCTCCCGCTTTTAATACAATTTTTAGGTCTGAAAAATTAATTCCACCTGTTAAAATTGAAAGTAAAGGCATTAGAACATCATTTACTAAAGATGTAACGATTTTTCCAAATGCTCCACCTATAATTACCCCAACTGCCAAGTCCATTACATTACCTTTTAAGGCAAATTCTTTAAATTCTTTTAACATAAACTTCCTCCTGTAAATAAAATATGATAAAATATATTATAGTTAAATAATTACATTGTAATCATTCAGTCGGTTATTACCCAAATATAGATATTTTAACCATTTAGGAGATTAATATGTTACAAAAAATTATAGTAAGCAACTGTGCAACATCGATGTTTTTTGAACTTTTAGAAAAAGAAAATTTTGATTATATAAAAAGTTTGAATAATGAAAAATTTAATATAAATTATAATGACCATATTGATTTGAGTGTCCTAAAAATTGATGACGATATTTACATAGAGTCTTCTGTTTTTGACTATTATAGTAAGTATTTGAGTGAATTTAATTTAAAAAAGGTGGATGTTTCTAATTTTAAAAATGGAGAGATGGTTTTAAATATTGCAAAAAATAAGAAATATTTTTTTCATAATGAAAAATTTACCACAAAAGAAATTTTTGAAAAACTTAAACTAAATAGAGAATATTTAAAGATAAATCAGGGATATGCAAATTGTAGTATGATTTGTTTTGAAAATCATATAATAACAAGTGATGAGGGAGTATATAAAACATTAAAAGCTGAGAATATCGATGTTGAACTTGTTACAACCGATGGAATTATTTTAAATGGATATAAAAATGGCTTTATTGGAGGGACTTGTGGTTTTGTTTCCGATGATATTTTATTATTTTATGGTGATGTGACAAAATATCGAGATTATGATATAATTAAACGCGTAGCTGATGAAGAAAATGTGAAAATACTCTACCCTAAAGACGAAACTTTTGTCGATTTGGGTGGAATTATTTCGCTATGGAGGTAATTATGGGATTTATTAAACCGAGCAATGTTGTTGGTACTATGGAACTTTTACCAAATGAACAAATTTTGTTCGACAATGTTAAAAATATAATTGAAGATACTTTTAAAAAACGTGGATTTTTACCGATAGATACACCGGTTTTTGAAAAAAATGAAATTCTTTTAGCTAAAGGTGGGGGAGAGACTACAAAACAAATTTTTAAAATCGACTCCGAAAGCAAGGATATTTCTTTAAGATTTGACCTTACTGTGCCTTTGGCGAGATATGTTGCTCAATATTTTAGCGACTTAAATTTTCCTTTTAGAAGATATCATATAGGTAAAGTTTATCGTGGAGAAAGAAATCAAAAGGGAAGATATAAGGAATTTTATCAATGTGATATTGATGTTATTGGTAATGGAAAACTTGATATCAAAAATGATGCAGAGCTTCCTTATATAATCTATGAAATTTTTTCAAAAATTATTAATGAAAAATTTGCGATTAATTTTAGTAATTTAAAAATTATTAATGGACTTTTTGAAAATCTGGGTGTAGATAATAAAACTGATATGCTTCGAATAATCGACAAGATTGAAAAAATTGGTTTTGAAAAAGTTGTTGAAGAGCTTAAAAATACAGGTCTTGATGATAATAGTTTAGAAAAAATTACAGAGTTTATAAAGATTTCAGGAAGTAATGAGAAAATTATCGAAAAACTAAATTCATTAGGAATTTCTAATGAACTTTTTGAAAAGGGTGTTGAAGAACTTAAAGAAGTTTATGATTGTATGAAACTTTTTGGAATTCCAGAGGATTGTATAAAGATTAATCTGACTATTACAAGAGGTCTTGATTATTATACCGGAACTGTTTATGAAACATTTTTAGAAAATTATAGACAACTTGGAAGTGTTTGTTCAGGTGGAAGATATGATGATTTAGCAAGTAATTATACAAGTCAGATTTTACCTGGAGTTGGTATTTCTATCGGACTTACGAGATTGTTCTATCAACTACTTGATAAAAATTTATTTAAAGAAATTAAAACTAATAGTATTGACGCTTTGATTATTCCGATGGAAAATTGTTATGATTATGCTATAAAACTATTGAATAAATTTGAAAATAGTGGTAAAATAATACAAATATATTTTGAGGACGCAAAGATGAAGAAAAAAATATCTTATGCGGACAAATTAAATATTCCTTATATAATTATAGTCGGAGAAGATGAAAAAGAAAATAATACTTACACTGTCAAAGATTTAAAGACAGGAGAACAAAAGACTGTTGATTTTGAAGGATTGTTAAAGTTAATATAGACATTGAAGTAACGAGTAGGACTTAAGCGCTTTAAGAGAGGATGAAACGTGGCTGGAATTTCATTTAAGAATGCTATTTGCCGAAAACTATTACGGAGTCTTTTATTTAATTAAGAAGTAATTAGGGTGGAACCACGAGTCATCGTCCCTACAGTTTTGTAGGGATGAGGCTCTTTTTTTATAGGAGGATAATATGGAAATGATTAAAGTTACATTCCCTGACGGGTCTATTCATGAATTTGAAAAAGGGGTAAAGATTTTAGATGTTGCAATTAGCATTTCAGAGGGTTTTGCAAGAAATGTTTTAGGTGCTGTTGTTAATGATGATATTATAAAAGGTTTAAGCGAAACATTAAAAGAAGATTGTACAGTTAAATTTGTAAAATTTGAAGATAAAGAAGGAAAAGAAATTTTTTGGCATACATCAAGTCATGTAATGGCTCTTGCTATTCAAAGACTATTTCCTGATACAAAATTTGGAATAGGACCTGCAATAGACAATGGATTTTACTATGACTTGGATTCAGAACATAAATTTACACCGGAAGATTTGGAAAAAATCGAAGCGGAAATGAAGAAAATTGTTAAAGAAGGATATTCTGTTGACAGAAAAGAAGTTGATAGGGACTTTGCTTTAAAATATTTTGCAGAAAAAGGTCAAGATTATAAAATAGACTTAATTGAGGGCTTTGACAAAGATGCAGAACTTTCTTTCTATGAATTAGGAGATTTTACTGACCTTTGTAGAGGACCACATCTTATTGATGTTAAAAAGATAAAAGCAGTTAAACTTTTGAGTATCGCCGGTGCTTATTGGAGAGGTAGCGAAAAAAATAAAATGCTACAAAGAATTTATGGTATCACTTTTGAAAAGAAAAAAGATTTGGATGAATATTTAGAATTCTTAGAAGATGCAAAACAAAGAGATCATAGAAAAATTGGTAAAGAATTGGGAATCTTTATGATTAGCCAAAATGTAGGAGCGGGTCTTCCTTTCTGGTTACCTAAAGGTGCTACAATTAGACGTGTAGTTGAAAGATATATAGTTGATAAAGAAATAGAATGTGGATATGAACATGTCTATACACCTATTCTTGCAAATGTTGACCTATATAAAACTTCAGGTCATTGGGATCACTATCAAGACAGTATGTTCCCACCAATGGACTTAGGAAATGGAGAATTATTAGTTTTAAGACCGATGAACTGTCCTCATCATATGGAAATTTACAATAATGATGTTCACAGTTACAAAGAATTCCCTATAAGAATTGCTGAACTTGGAATGATGCATCGTTACGAAATGAGCGGTACACTTTCAGGATTACAAAGAGTTAGAGAAATGACTTTAAATGATGCTCATATCTTTGTTCGTCCTGATCAAATAAAAGAAGAATTTACAAGAGTTGTAAATTTAATGAAATCAGTTTATGAAGATTTTGACATAAAGAATTTCAGATTCAGATTAAGTTACAGAGATTCTGAAAACAAGGAAAAATACTTTGATGATGATGAAATGTGGAATAATGCCGAAGCAATGCTTAAGAGTGCAATGGATGACTTAGGATATGAATACTTTGAAGCAAAGGGGGAAGCAGCTTTCTATGGTCCAAAACTTGACGTTCAAGTTAAGACTGCTATCGGTTTGGAAGAAACTCTTTCTACAATTCAACTTGACTTCTTATTGCCACAAAGATTTGATTTAACTTATGTTGGAGAAGACGGAAAGAATACTCACAGACCTGTTGTAATTCACAGAGGAATTGTTTCTACAATGGAAAGATTTGTAGCTTACTTGATTGAAGAATACAAAGGTTCATTCCCAACTTGGTTAGCACCTGAACAAGTTAAGATTTTACCAATTTCTGATAAATTTAATGACTATGCTTATGAATTGCAAAAAGAATTTGCTAAAAAAGATATAAGAGTAGTTGTAGATGACAGAGCGGAAAAAATAGGACTAAAAATCAGAGAAGCACAACTTGCAAAAATTCCATATAGTTTAATCGTTGGAGAAAATGAAGTAAACGAAGGAACTGTTTCAGTTAGAAAACGTGGAGAGGGAGATAAGGGTTCAATGAAAGCTGATGCATTCCTTGAAATGATTTTAGAAGAAGTAAATTCTAAAGTTGTAAAATAATTTAGAAATTGAATTTATAAGTAAACAAAAAGCTATTGAAGTAAAACTTCAATAGCTTTTTAACTATATAACATTGCTATTAATGCAACTATATTATTTATAAAATGTCCCAATATACAAGGCATTAAAGATTTTGTTTTTTCGTATATTAAACATCCAATAAAACTTGGTACAAAATACAAAGGAACTAAATATAATCCGTCGTGAATCATACCAAAAATAAATGCTGACACAAATGCAGGTAATAATATTTTTAAAAACTTTCCATTTTTTTGAAAAATTTCGTGTAAAAATGTAAATATACCATATTTAAAAGCAATTTCTTCTCCTATTGGAGCAGCTACCAATAGATTAAAGATTAATAACTTGTTATATTTTAATGATTCGGCTATGCCTTCAGTGTTTCCACTCTTAAAATCTAAGCCAATAATTGAATATACATATGAAATTACAAAATTCCATGAAAGCATAATTATTCCTAGAGCAACACCAAATAAAATTAGTTTTGCAATAGAAAATTCAGTTTTTTTAATAGAAATACTATCTTTTCGATTTTTGTAAATCAATAGAGCCATTACAAAAGTGAAAATAGTAGCAAGAGAACCTAAAATACTAGATAGAAAATTGTTAAATGTTTCGTCATTTTCTATAAGTGATGGATTGTTCTCAAAAAATCTTTTTGCTATTTCTGAATCAAATATAAGATCGTCAATCAGAGTAAATCTAAACAGTGCAGCTACTACTATAAAAAATAAAATCGGAGTTATAAAATAATTTATAACTAAAATTAATGATTTTAAGTTAAATCTTTTCGTTTTAATTTCCGGATTTGATACATTTGTATTTTCTATGTATTCATTCATACTACACCTATTATTCGCTATCTACACCTTTTTCCTTAGAGTATTCCACTAAATTATCATAATTTTCTTTTGAAATTATAATTTTACCGGTTTTTCTGGAAATACAATTTCTGTCAATTAATTCGTTTAAATATCTGTACATTGTTCTTTCATTAATTCCCAAATAGTCTGAAATAACTTTTTTAGTTAAAGAAATTTTAACAGGGAATTCAGCATCAACACATTTTGATAAAAAGAATTCAATTAAGTTTTTCTTTCTTCCATAGTTTTTAGTTAAATCAAATGTGGCGATTGAATGTTTTGCAAAATCTAATAAAAATTGATTGTAAATTTTTAGAAGTTCAATACTTTCAGGTTCCTTTTCAAATCTTTCTACAGGAATTCTTATAAGTCTTGTATCTTTGAAGAATGCTACACTCTTATAGAAGTCGTGCTTGTTATCCATAAACTCAAGCAATCCTAAAATAGAAGTGTTAGTTATGTGATTAAATACTATCAGCTCCCCAACAGGTGTAAAATGAACAACATTCGCACTTCCCCGCACTAATAAATATAAATAATCTAATTTATCATTTTCTTTGATTATTACAGTTTTCTTCTTTACTTTAAGTACAGTGAATTCTGAATATAATCTTTTATCTAATTTTAAATCAAAAGTTTTGTCAATTAAAACTTTTCTCAATAAAGTAACCAATTTACTTTCCATCAATGTCCTCCTTAATATCCTAATACAACAATATTATAATACAAATATAAGAAAAAATAAATAGAGAATAACAAAGATTTAAAAAAAATTTTTAATTTATAATATTTTCTTTTCAAAGGAATTTAAACTAATAAAATAATAGAAATAATTGATAATATATTATTGTTAGAATATAAATTGATAAGAAATAAACATATAATGAAAAATATTAGTAAAAAATATATTTATATAATATTTATTAAATTTTCTTATGAAAACATATTCAAATGTGTTGACAAATATATAAAATATATGTTATCATTGTGTCATAGAGAATTAGTTCAAAATATTATTATTTTTTTATTGAAGATTCTCAAAAAAATTTTTATTATTTAATAACTTTTTTTCTGTAAATATAGAGAAATAAGGTTAAAATTCTTATAAGGAGGCTATTATGGGTAAAAAAAATCTTGTACTTCAAGTGTTCATTGCTTTTATTGCGGGTTTAATACTTGGAGTAGTGTTATGGTTGGCGAAAGTTGATATTTCCGGATATGTAAAAATCGTTTCCCCATTCGGCCAAGTTTTGGTTGCAATGTTAAAAATGATTGTAATTCCGGTAATCTTCTTGTCTTTAATTGATGGGGCCGCTTCAGTTCCTACAAAGGAATTTGGAAAAATCGGGGTAAAGGTAATAGTTTGGTATTTCTTAACTTCACTTTTTGCCGCTATTTTAGGTTCTGTACTTGCAATAGGATTTAATCCCGGATCAGGAGAAGCACAACAAGCTGCTTGGAAAACTCTTATAAATCCACAAAACACTTCTGAAATTGCTAGTAAAGCAAATAGTTCATTAACAGATGTATTTATAAGTATGTTCCAAAATCCATTCCAAGCTTTAGCACAAGGTAATTTCCTAGCTATTATTGTATTTTCTATAGGTTTTGGTCTTGCACTTAAGATGATTTCTGAAAGAGCTGAATATTCAGGAAAAGTTAAGGTTTTACTTGATATAATTGATGTTGCAAAAGAAGCTATTTTCAAAATTGTAGATTGGATTTTAGCATATTCTCCAATTGGGGTATTTGCTCTTACTTCAGTAAACTTTGCAAGTTATGGTTCTTCATTATTTGGACCTTACATCAAACTTACAATAGGTGTTGTACTTGGAATTTTTGCTATGGTATTAATAGTTTATCCTTTAATGATGGCTGTTACATTAAAAGTAAATCCTTTCAAAGTTTTGATGAAAATAAAAGAACCTATGCTTACTGCATTTGTAACAAGAAGTTCTGCTGCAGCACTTCCTGTATCTCTTAGAGTTGCAAAAGAAGATTTAAAAATAAGTGAAAATATTTCTTCATTCGCATTACCTTTAGGTTCTACAATCAACATGGACGGAGTTTGTATCCACTTACCAATGTTTGCAATTTTAGCTGCAAATATGTTTGGTGTTAAAGTTACATTTGTTTCACTTTCAGTTCTAGTTTTAACAACTGTTCTTGCATCAGTAGGAGCAGGTGGAGTTCCGGGCGGAAGTTTAATGTTACTATTTATAATCTTACAAAATATGAAACTTTCTCCAGAACAAATAGCTGTTATAGTTGGTCTTGCATTAGGAATTAACCCAATACTTGATATGTTCGAAACTATGAACAATGTAACAGGTGATATGGTTTGTACTTACAGCGTTGCAAAACTTTCAGGATTGGTTGATGAGGACAAAGAATAATATAATTTATAATTAATCTACGGGGTCAATGATTTTTCATTGACCTTTTTTATGTATTTTAAATTACTATAAATAGAATAGTTATTTACTGTTTCGAAAGGGTATATATTTTGCAAATACATATCGTTTTTAATAATAAAGGAGGTGCGATTTGAAAGAACAAGTTGGAAAAGTATATTCAATAGCCGAAGATAATAAAGCATTAGAAGGATGTACAATATCAAAAGAAGTACATGGAGGAGAAAATTACATAGCATATTTTTCTATGGCAGAAGATACAGATATAAGTGCAGAATTATTCCCTTATTATAAGCTGTTGATTGAAGCAGAGGGAGAGCTTGAAGTATATGGATTTTCTGAAAATATTAAAAAAGTAAAAGTAGGTGAATGTATTGTAACACCAATTGAAGTTCCAGTTGGGATGAGAACTAAATCAGGAGCAATATTCACTGAAATTGCAATAAAAAAGGAGGACTTTATGAATAAGTTAGTAAAAGCGGGAGAGGTTTTTAAATTAGGTGAATTATTACAATACCAAGAAGGTAAAATTGTAAATATGGACGTAGTCCACAATGATAAAATGAAATTTGTATTAATGGCATTTGATGCAGGAACAGGTCTATCAGAACACTCAGCACCAGGAGAAGCAATAGTATTTGCATTAGACGGTGAAGGAATTATAGGTTACGAAGGAACAGACCATGTAATTAAAGCAGGAGAGTGCTTCCATTTTGCAAAAGCCGGAAGACATTATGTAAAAGCCGAAAAGAATTTCAAAATGGCATTGCTTTTAACTTTGGAATAAAAAGAGAAATTTAAGATAATAATTAAATATAGAATAAAACGACCATATTTTGGTCGTTTTTTTGTGAGAAATAATAATTCTATGAGATTTTTACAACAGATTGTACATATATTACAGATTTAGACAATTTTTTCTTCAAACCTACTTTTCGTTGTTTACAAACAATAGTAGAGTTGTTAGGAAAAATTCTATTCTTTAAATCAATGGTAATGGGAATCTCATAAATCTAGTTTCTTAATTATTTTCAATCATTATTTAATAAAGATATATAAAGATAAAGTGTATAAAAGTATCATTGAAATATTAATATTACAACGTTATAATATTTTTCGATATTAATAGATTAATGAGTTTATATAGGGTATAATAAAAATATATGTATTTAACACTTACTTCAATTTGTATAAGTAGAAATTGTATTACATGGTTAATGATTTGAATATTTTTAAAGAGGGTGCGAATATGAGTCCTAAAAATAAAAGAAAAGAATGTGAAGAACTATGGGCGAAAAATAAATATTATGTACTAAGCAAATCTCATAAAACATATTTAGATATAAGAGAGTATTTGAAAGAAAAAGAAGTAGATATTTTAGTTCTAAATGAAAAAATACAAAAAGTAAGAGATATGAAAGAAAGTAAAAAAGATTTTAGAAATGCAATTCTTCATATATGGGGATATTTCAAAAAGCAATCAAGTGAAATTGAAAAACAAGAATTATTTAATATATTAGAAGAATATATGGAAGGCAAAAATACTCAATCATATGTAATTGGATATATAAAAACTTTACTAGCTAGATATCCAAATAAATATTTACAAGAATCAACTTTATTAAAAGGAGAATAATATGAGACTATGGCATGAAAAAATTATTCATCTATTACCTAGAAATCAGCTTCTTGGTCAACATAGAGAATGTTGTGCACTTAGAGGTAATGGATGGGGAAAAAAACACAAAACTGTAGATTATGTATTTTTATATTCTCCGTATTACTTGTTTGTTTATCACTCATTAGTTATGGATGAAATGGTAAAAAGAGGGTTCAAAGTATCCATAGAATGGAAAGATAAGAATTATAGAGGAAAGAAAGCAGAAAGTTATAATAATCTTGAAGAAAAAATTACAGATACCCCAATTTACAAAGAGCATAATAATGAATACTTGATTGAATGTATAGAAAACTTAAGAAAAAAAGGGATAAAATTAAAACTATAAAAGTTCAAATTTTAAAATAAATTAAAACGACCGTAGGGTCGTTTTTTTAAAAAAACAGAGGTTTTTATGATTTAAATGTATTTAACTTGAGTTAATAAAGGTTTTTTGTTTTTTTATTAAATAAATTTCAAAATATTCTCTTAAAAAAGACAATTAACAGTATCATTTTGGAGATTATTCATATATAATATGGGTAAATAGTAAATGACTTTTTGACATAAAATTGGAGGTATTTATGATTTCTAAAATAAAAACATTGGACGAAGCTAGAGAATTATCAATGAATATTATTAAGGCTAAGGATTTAACTTATGAGCAAAAGACTTCTCAACTTGCAAAGCTTGCAGAGAATTTGAATGATTTTCCTGTAAGTTCAGTTAATGAGAGAATTTTTGAAATTTCTGAAAATGGAGGTTTCTGCGATTTGTGGGAAGGTCATGCGCCTTATGCACCGAGATACATTTGCCCTAATTATCAAAAACTTTTAGATGAGGGCTGTAAGTTTTTACGTCTTGAAAAGGCTGAAACTTTACTTGATGCTATTAATAGTTTATTAATTTTTTATCATCATGTTCCTTCTATAACAAGATATCCTGTTTATATTGGGAAAATTGATAAGCTTTTAAATCCATTTATTACAGATAGAGAGGAAGCTAAAAAGTTGATTAAGTGGTTTTTAGTTTCTTTAGATAGAACAATTAATGACAGTTTTTGCCATGCAAATATTGGACCCGAAAAGACTGTTGCAGGAGAAATTATTTTAGAATTACTTCCAACTTTAAATAATGTTACTCCAAATATGACAATTCTTTATAATGAAGATATTACACCGGATGATTTTGGAGAAAAGGCAGTTTATGCATCTCTTTTAACTGCAAATCCTGCTTTTGCTAATGATAAATACTATAGAAAAGATTTTAATGGAGATTATGCGATAGCAAGTTGCTATAATGGACTTCCAATTTCAGGCGGAGCATTTACTTTAAGTAGATTAAGACTTGGCTCTCTTGCTAGAAGTTCAAGTTCAAAACAAGATTTCTTTGATAGAGTTTTACCTGAAGCAATAGATTTAATGTGCAATTTTATGGAAGGAAAAATCAGATTTTTAGTTGAGGAAACTCCTTTCTTTGAGGAAAACTTCTTAGTTAAAGAAGGTTTTATCGAGTTAGATAGATTTGTTGGACTTTTCGGAGTTGTAGGACTTCATGAATGTGTTCAAAAACTTTTAGAGTTTGAAAGTAAAGATTTAGTTTATGGAAAAGACGATTATGCCAACAATTTGGGGCTAGAAGTAATGGATTTTGTAGAAAATAGAGTTAATTCATTTGAAAGTAAGTATTCAACTTTCTGGAACCATAGATTTATGCTTCATTCACAAGTTGGGGCACAAGATGATATGGAAGATAGTGCAGGAGTTAGAATCAGAATAGGTAAGGAAATTCCTATGTATGACCATATTAAACATTCAGCTTTATTCCATAAGTATTTTCCATCAGGAATTGGCGACCATTTTCCATTTGATGAAACTGCTGAAAAGAATCCTGCTGCTGTTTTAGATATTTTTAAGGCTGCATTTAGATTAAATATGAGATATATTTCATGTTATGGAGAAAATGGCGATTTGATTCGTGTAACAGGATATTTAGTAAAGAAATCTGATATGCAAAAATTTATTGATGGAGAAAGTATCAGCTATGATACTGTTCAATATGCAAGAGAGGCTTTTGAAAAATATCATTTATTAGAACGTAAGGTTAGAGATGTCAAATAAAGGAATTATAAATAAAATAATAGATATGTCGGTGGTAGACGGACCTGGAAACAGGACGTCTATTTTCCTACAGGGTTGTAATTTCAACTGTTTTTATTGTCATAATCCCGAAACTATAAGACATTGTATAAATTGTATGGAATGTATTCCATCTTGCCCAACAAATAGTTTGACAAATGTTAATGGAAAAATAGTTTGGAATGATAAGACCTGTATAAATTGTGATGAATGTATAAGGGTTTGTAAACATCTTTCAAGTCCGAAGATATACAATTGGACAGTTGAAGAAACGGTTGAAAGAATAAAAAAGAATATGCCGTTTATTAGAGGAATTACAGTTAGTGGAGGAGAATGTACTCTGCAACATACTTTTTTAACTTCTCTTTTTACAGAGGTTAGAAAGCTTGGTCTTACTTGTTTTGTTGATACAAATGGTGGAATACCTTTAAAGAGACTTCCTGATTTTGTAGAAGTTTCAGATGCTTTTATGCTCGATATAAAGGCTTTTGATAATGAGGAACATCTTTTTATAACTAAAAGTAAGGTTGATGTGGTTTTAGAAAACGCAGATTATCTTGCAAGTATTAATAAACTATTTGAGATAAGGACTGTAACAATTGCCGGAATGGACAATAGAACTACTATTGATAATATTACAAAGATGCTTTCCAAATACATAAAAATGGGACATAAAATTCGATATAAAATTATAAAATACAGAAAATATGGAGTTAGAGAAGAATATAGTATGTTTTCTGCTCCAACGGATGATGAAATGCAAGAATTAAAACAAATAGCACTTCAAAATGGATTTGAAGATGTTATTATCGTTTAGTCAATATTATAAAATATTTTAGAACTATGTGTTATGCATAGTTCTTTTTTTTGTATAGAAAATATTAATGCATAGGTGGTTTAGAATAAGATATATCTATTATACTTTAAAATCATTATATGATAAAATAATATTGTATATTTATTTTCAAATGGAGGATAGTTATGAAAAATAAAAGCATATTAGCTTTAGCACTACTTTGCGGATTTTCTTTTTCACAGGTAAGTTTTGCCGATAGTGAAACTGTGATTTACAACAAAGACGGAATTATAGTTAATTTAATTGGAGATGGCGATGGAATTTTTAAGATTTCTGTTGAAAATAAGACTTCAAAAGATATGGTTGGGGTTAAAGTAAAGACAGAAGATATTAAGGGTCTTAAAATCGTTAAGGGAAAAGAACTTGAGATTGGCAATATAAAAGCCGGAGAAAAGAAAGTTTTAGAAAATGAAAAAATACAATTTGAAGTAGTAGAAGTTATTAAAGATGGCATTAAAAAAGGAAAACTGGCTAAAACTGGTATTGCAGGAGTTTACAAAATCAATGTAACAATTGCGGTAGCGGGAATTGTTGGAGTTATTTGTGTTTTAGTTTCTAAAAAGAGAAATGCAAAAAAACTTTTATCTGTTGCAGTTGGTACAGGAATTTTGATGTCTTCAGTTTTGGCTTATAACTCAAATGCAGAAGGTACTTATAAAAATTCTGCCAATTTATCCGGAAAGATAGAAATAAAAGGAAAGATTTATGACTATGTTGGAGTTTTAATGTGGAATGAGGGTAATTCTAAAGTTGAAGATGACGAACAGGATAAAGTTGTTGAAATTGAGGATGCAAACTTGAAAAAATTCATTTTAGATAAGTTACATTCCTATAATGGTGAAGATAGCTTTGAAGCAGAAATGAATGAATATAATTTTAAACTTACAGACAAGTCATATAGAAAAGATAAAAATTCAAATGAAATCTATAAGAGTGATTTGGAAAAAATTGAATCAATAGGAATTAGAGGAATGGATGCGGCTGAAGAAAATCTTATTGAAGTTAGCAGTATTAAAGGACTTGAATATTGTAAAAATTTAAAGACTCTTACAATTTCTTCCGGCGAAATTCCTGATGATAACGAAGAAATAAGATATTCAAAAGGAGCTATTAAAGATTTAACACCACTTTCAAATCTTAAAAAACTTGAATTGTTAAGACTTTCTCATAATGAAATTTCAGATGTTTCTCCACTAAAAGATTTGACAAGACTTAAATATTTGTATATTTCACATAATAATATTTCAGATATTAGCTCATTGAAAGATTTAACTAATTTAGAAAATTTTGATTTTGCAGTTAATAAAGTATCTGAAATGAGCGTTGTTAAAAACTTTAAGAAACTTAATTTACTAGATATTTATTCAAATAAAATTTCAAATATCAATTACATTAAAGAACTTGAAAAATTAACTTATTTTAGAGCGGATAGCAATAATATTGAAAATATTAGTGCTTTGAAAAATTTAAAATTATTAGAAGACTTAGATTTAGGAAATAATAAGATTAAAGATATTTCTGTTATAGACGGCTTAACAAAATTGACAAAATTGAGTTTAAAGGGTAATAATCTTGACAGTTTTAATTTAACAAATATTACTAAAGTTGAAGATTTGAATCTTGAAAATAATAAAATTTCAGATGTTTCTTTCTTAGAAAAACTTACTAAACTTACAAGCTTGAATTTGAATAAAAACAATGTAGAAAATATTGAAGTCGTAAGTAATTTAAAAGATTTAATTTATTTATATTTGAATAAGAACAATGTAGAAAATATAGACGCTTTAAAATCTTTAAGTAAACTTTCAAATTTAACAATATCAAATAACAATGTTTCAGATATTTCAGCTCTTAAAGACTTAAATGAACTTGCAAGTGTTAAAATTGACGGAAATAAAGTAAGAGATTTTTCACCTATTAACGATAAGAGCAGTATTTTTGAAAAAGTTATTCATAATCAAAATTTAGATTTAGATGATGTAGCTGTTAGTGAAAAAATTTTTGAAATTGAAAATCCTTTTATTGGACTAGACAAGATTGCTAAAGGTGGAAATGTCAATGTTAGCTCAGAAACTGAGGGAGTTACAGTAACTTTAGAAGACGGAAAATTAAAATTTAATTTAACAGATGAAGCACTTAATAAAACTAAAGACGGCGGTTTAGACTTAAAAGTTAAATTTGCTTTTGAAAATGAAATGGACTATGCAAATAATCCTACTGAATTAAATTTGAATTTAAAACTTGTTCATTCAAGCAAAAAAGTTGTTAAAATTGAAGATGCTAAACTTTTAAAGGTTATTAATAAGAATTTAGATAAAAATAGAGCGGATAATCAAGCGGTTACTGTTGAAGAAATGGAAAGTTTAACAGAATTATCAATTTTCTTAAAAGAAGATGGAAGTGCCGACTTTAGTGAAAATGCAAAATATTCCATACTTGGAGTTCCTCAAAGTTTAGCTGGAACAAAAGATTTTAAATTTGCAGTTACAAGAGGAATGAAGAGCATTAAAGGTTTGGAATATGCAAAAAATCTTAGGAAATTGAAAGTAAATGAAAATGAGATTGCAGATATTTCTCCGCTTAAAAATTTAACTAAATTGGAATATTTAGAAATTCAAAGAAATAGAATTGTTGATTTAAAACCTTTAGAAAAATTAACAAATCTTACTTTCTTGAAATTATATAACAATTTAATTGAAGATATAACTCCTCTTTCTAATCTTACAAATCTAACAGGATTAGATTTACATTACAATGTAACTGTTGAAGGAGATGAACTTCATAAAAACATATCTAAGGGAATTACTGATATTTCAGCTTTAAAAAATTTGAAAAATTTAACATTCTTGGACATTTCAGCTAATAGAATAGAAGATGTTTCAATTATTAAGGATTTGAATAAAATTGAACATTTGGATATTTCAGGAAATAGAGTTAAAAATTATGAAGGACTAGGAGATTATATTGCCGAAAGATTGGAAAAAGCATTAAATGAAGGTGTTGGAAGTATACAATTTTCGGGGCAAGGAGTCAACTTTGGTTCTACTGTGGAAGTAAATGGTAAAGAAGTTTCTTTTGATACACCTTTTAAGGGAATTAAAGAACTTGGAAATTCATTGGCACAAGCATTTGGATCGGAAGAAACTATTAATCTATTTAGTGAAATTACTGCAGGTGATGATGGAATTGAAGCAAGTTATGATGTAGAAACAAATAAGATAACTTTAAAGTTTTCTGATGAATTTATTGCTGAATGTAAAGGAAGAACATTCGATATAAATTTAAAAATGACTTTTGATGAATATACTTGGACTTTAAAAAATGTAAAGCTTAAATTTTCAGAATAATATATAACGAAAAGGGAGATTGGATTAATCTCCTTTTTCTATTTTTACTGTTATAAAAATATTTTTTGTGATATAATAATTATAGCTTTATGCCTTATGATAAAGCTATAATTATTTCATCATAATAACCAAAATTTAATTATCAAAAATAGATTAAGATATAATAATTATGGATTTATGACTTATGATAAAGCTGTAATTATTTCATCGTAATTACCAAAAAAAAATAATCAAAAAGGAATTACGATATAATTAAATGTAATTTATATTTTAAATTTAGGAGGGAAAATTTGTTAGAGATTATTTTAAATTCTTTAGATGAATGTGATAATTTTTCTAAAAGATTTTCAAAAACATTAAAAAATGGCGATGTGATTTCTCTGGTTGGAGATCTTGGTGCCGGAAAGACAACTTTTACAAAATTTTTAGGAAAAAATTTGGGGATAGGTGAAGATATTACTTCACCAACTTTTAATTTAGTTAATTTATATTCCGGAAAGTTTGAATTTAATCATATGGATTTATATAGAATTAATACTCCGGAGGAACTTTATCAAATAGATTATGAAAATTATTTTTATCCTGATGGGATTACAGTAATAGAATGGGCGGAAAACGCAGGTTATTTATTACCTAAAAATTTAATTGAACTTGAGATTTTAAAAATTTCTGAAAATTCAAGAAAGATTGTAATTAAGGGAAATAATAAAAGAGAATTGGAAATTATAGAGGAATTAGAATGAAAATTTTAGCGATAGACACTTCAACAACTCATAGCTCCTGTGCAGTAATGGAAGATAATAATATTGTTGGAGATTTTAGTATTAATCAAAGTATGAGCCATAATGAGATTTTACTTGTAATGGTTGATGAAATGCTTAAAAAATTAAATATTGATATAGAAGATATAGATTTATTCGTTGCAGTTACAGGGCCGGGCTCTTTTACAGGAATAAGAATAGGGGTTACTGTCGTAAAGGCTTTGGCAATGGCTTTGAATAAACCGATAGTTGCAGTAAATACATTAGAGGCTCTTTCTTTTGGGGTGTTTTCCGATAAAAAGAAAATTCCTTTAATTGATGCTAGGGGAGAAAGAGTTTACTATGGAGTTTATGAGGGGATAAATAATAAAAATATTGTTGCTCCTGCTATTTTAACTATTGATGAGCTTTTGGAAGAATTTTCGGATAAAGGTGAATTTGTCTTTGTAGGAGATTGTGTTAATTTGTATAAGGAAAGAATTTTTAAAAATAAAAATTTTGCGGTTACTCCTGCATGTTTAAACAGTTGTATTTCAAGAAATGCCTGTGTTATTGGAAAACAAAAATTTGAAAGTGGAGATATTTCAGACTGTTTTAATTTAAGTCCTGAATATGTAAGACTTTCACAAGCTCAAAGAGATTTGGAAAATAAAGGTAAGTAGATGATTTTATATAGATATGCAGAAAATAAAGATGTCTTTGATATTCTTTCTTTAGACGAGGAAAATTTTTCTAATAATTTTGATGAAAAATTTTATTTGGAATATATAAAAAATCAAAGAGTCGTAGTTGCAGAGAAAGAAAATATAATTGTTGGATATGTTTTATTTAACCAAATTTTAGATGAAGCTGAAATTTATAAAATAGTAGTTTCTAAAGAGTTTAGAAAAAAACAGATAGCATTTAAAATTGTTGAATTTTTACTTGATGAATTAAAGAAAAATAATGTTAAGAAGATATTTTTAGAAGTTAGAAAAAGCAATATTCCTGCAATAAGTTTATATAAAAAATGTGGATTTATAGATATTAGAGAGATTATTGACTATTATACTAATCCTAAAGAAGATGGTATTATGATGTTAAAAGAGGTAGTTTAATGGAAGATATAAAAATAATGGCGATAGAAAGCAGTTGCGATGAAACAAGTGTTGCTATTGTAAAAAATGGAAGAGAAATTATTTCTAATATAATTTCTTCTCAAATAGATATGCATAAAAAATTTGGCGGAGTTGTTCCTGAAGTTGCAAGTAGAATGCATTTGGAAGTTATCAATAATATAGTAAAAGAGGCATTAGATGAAGCAAAAATCTCAATGGATGACATAGATGCAATTGCTGTAACTAAAGGGCCCGGTCTTGTTGGTGCTTTACTTGTCGGTATTTCAGAGGCGAAGGCACTTTCCTATGCTTGTAAAAAACCATTGGTTGGAGTTAATCATATGAAAGGACATATTTGTGCAGCATATATAACTCATAAAGAACTGGAGCCACCATTCATTTGTCTTTTAATTTCTGGGGGACATACTTATTTAGTACATGTAAAAGATTATAATAATATGGAAGTGATAGGAAAGACAATTGATGATGCTTGTGGAGAGGCTTATGATAAAGTTGCAAGATGTTTAGGGATGAATTATCCTGGTGGACCTGAAGTTGAAAGACTGGCAAAACTTGGAAATGAAAAAGCTATAGATTTTCCAAGAGTAATGCTTGATAAAAATAGCTATAACTTTAGCTTTAGCGGACTTAAAACTGCTGTATTAAATTATTTAAACAGTAAAAAGCAAAAAAATGAAGAAATATCAAAAGAAGATGTATGTGCCAGTTTTCAAAGAGCAGTTTTTGATGTATTAATATATAAGACTGAAAAACTGATGAAAGAGAAAGATTTGAAAACTCTTGTTGTGTCAGGAGGGGTTTCTGCGAATAATACATTAAGAGGGGAAACAGAAAAAATGTGTGAAAACAATAATTTCAAATCATATTTTCCTGATAAAATACTCTGTACAGATAATGCTGCTATGATTGCATCATCAGGATATTATGAGTATATATCCGGAGTAAGAAGTGATTTGACACTAAATGTTGAACCGAATTTGGAGTTGTAATTTTCCGAAAAAATTTTTTTAAAAAAGTGTTGACAACTAAAAAAATAAAGTGTATAATATTCGAGTAACTGTTTGAGAGATACATTTTTAAAAGATTAGTTAAATTAAAAGTTTTAAAAAAGTATTGACAAATTATGAGTTATAGTATATAATTATTAGGCAGTCAATTTTAAAACATAAATTGATTGATGAGGCCCCATGGTCAAGCGGTTAAGACATCGCCCTTTCACGGCGGTAACCCGGGTTCGAATCCCGGTGGGGTCACCACTTTATTTTAATTGGTGTTGGTTATATTTGGGCGCATAGCTCAGTTGGGAGAGCATCTGCCTTACAAGCAGGGGGTCATAGGTTCGAGCCCTATTGTGCCCACCAAATATGGCCTGGTAGTTCAGTTGGTTAGAATGCTAGCCTGTCACGCTAGAGGTCGTGGGTTCGAGTCCCATCCAGGTCGCCAATAATTATGCTGGTGTAGCTCAATTGGTAGAGCAACTGACTTGTAATCAGTAGGTTAGGGGTTCAAGTCCTCCCACCAGCTCCAATCTACTTTTTGTAGATTATATGGAGGAGTTCCCGAGTGGCCAAAGGGGACGGACTGTAAATCCGTTAGCTGCGCTTTCAGTGGTTCGAATCCACTCTCCTCCACCAATTGAATTTTTTGTTAAGACCATAAAGTTTGAGTTTATATGCGGGTGTAGCTCAGTGGTAGAGCCCCAGCCTTCCAAGCTGGTTGCGAGGGTTCGATTCCCTTCACCCGCTCCATTTTGCACCTATAGCTCAGCTGGATAGAGCAACGGACTTCTAATCCGTGTGCCAGAGGTTCGAATCCTCTTAGGTGCGCCAACCTTTGGGGTATAGCCAAGTCGGTAAGGCACTAGACTTTGACTCTAGCATTCCGCAGGTTCGAGTCCTGCTACCCCAGCCAATTTTATGATTCATTAGCTCAGTCGGTAGAGCACCTGACTTTTAATCAGGGTGTCCGGGGTTCGAATCCCCGATGGATCACCATTCATGGAGAGGTATCGAAGTGGTCATAACGAGGCGGTCTTGAAAACCGTTTGGGTTCACGCCCACGTGGGTTCGAATCCCACCCTCTCCGCCACAATGGAGAAATACTCAAGTGGCTGAAGAGGCTCCCCTGCTAAGGGAGTAGATCCTTTACGGGATGCGAGGGTTCAAATCCCTCTTTCTCCGCCAATAATTTGGGCCTTTAGCTCAGTTGGTTAGAGCGCCCGGCTCATAACCGGTAGGTCCCGGGTTCAAGTCCCTGAAGGCCCACCAAATTATCTGAAGATATTTCTGTTATAGAAATATCTCTTATTTTATAGAGCTAAAAAAGGATTGATACTGTAGGGGTATAGTTCAACGGTAGAATGTCGGTCTCCAAAACCGCTGATGAGGGTTCGATTCCTTCTACCCCTGCCATTTACATAATATTTACAAAAATAAAAAAATAATATGCCCAGATAGCGAAAGTCGGTATAAGAGAGTAACCAAAATATCGAGATGAAATCGAAGATGTTTTGAGTTAATATCTTAGTCTAGTGCGAAGCACGAGAGAATGAGCTATCTAAAAATTGAAATAAAAGAAATTGAAAAAAATGTTAAAAATTCGAAAAATTGAATATTATATGCCCAGATAGCTCAGTCGGTAGAGCAGAGGACTGAAAATCCTCGTGTCGGTGGTTCGATTCCGCCTCTGGGCACCAGATCTGTAATTCGAGAATTCTGTTACGGATTGCTATTATTTTCCTGCTGATGCAGGATTTTTTTTGTCTATTTTTAGATAATTTTTTATTTTAATTTAATTGTTCTGTATTTAGGGTATAAAATCTTATAAATAAGGAGGTATTAAAATGGAATTAAGTGAAAAGATTATTGAATTATTAAAATCTTCAGAAGCTCTTAAAGGTGGAGAAATTGCCGAAAAATTAGGAGTTGAAAAGGCAGATGTGGATAAAGTTTTAAAGAAATTAAAGGCTGAAGAAAAAATAATTTCTCCAAAGAGATGTTATTATTCTGTTGAAAAATAGAAAGAGTCGTTGATTTAATTCAACGACTTTTTAAAATTTAACTAAATTTCTCTATCTTGTAGTTTTAGATTTTTTCTAAATTCTGTAGGCAACATTTTTTGATATTTTAAAAAATTTCGATTAAATGTTTTAACGGTATTATATCCGACTTCAAATGCAATATCTGTAATTTGCATATCTGTTTTTAATAATAGTTTTGTGGATTTGTTAATTCGTACAAAATTTAAAAAACTTTTAAAATTTTTCTCTACATAGTATATAAACAATCTATTCAGTTCAGTTATAGATATTGAGAAGTTTTTACATATACTTTCTATATCAATATCTTCACTTGAATTTTTGACTACATAGTTAAGTATTCTGTAGAATTTTCTGATATTTTCTATTTGACAAATTTGAGATACTTTATTGAAAGTTTGTCTGTACTTATTAGGATTTTGACCTGTTCTTGCTGTAAAAACTTTTGAAAGGTGAGAACGATCGGAAAATCCGGTTATTTCTGCTATTTCTTCTATATCTAAATCTGTATATAGTAACATATCCATAGTTTTTCCGACTCTCATTTCATTTATTAAGGTGTTAAAGGAAAGTCCGGTTGTTTCCTTTACATATCTATTTATGGTTGATTCACTCATGAAAAATAGTTTTGAAATAGTGGAAATTGTAAGTTTTTCGCTTAAATGGGCATGGATATATCTAAAAATATTTATTTTATCAAATTTTTCATCCACTTTTCTTATCTTATTAGTGTCTTCATCCTGCATTCTTCTGTAAGTTATAATCAAGTCAATTATTTTATTTAAGACATAAGCTGAAGATATGGGGTTTTCATTTTTATTATATAATGTTGAATCTTCACCTAATTCATCTCTTAGCATATCAAATATATTTGAAAAATATTCGAATTGCTCATCAGTACATTGAATTACCGGATTATCGTAAAATGAATTTATTAAACTTAAATTTTCCGCATCTACATTGTAAAATGATTTTATTATTTTATTAGCGCTATCAAAATTATATTTTAGAATAAAATATTGTATAGTCTTTGAAACTTCAACAACTTCAGTATATTCCCAAGGTAGAATACAAACTAAAGTCCTGTCTTTTATTTCGTAGATATTATTTTGTATTCTCATTTTTGCAGTACCTTTTTTTATCAATAAAAACCTGGCAGACTGATGAAAAAGACCTTTTGTCGGGGATGAAATTATCTCTCTATCAATACTATACATACTCTCTTCATTTATATATGAATTAGCTCTGTTTTGTATTTCTATTCCTTTTTGTTTAGTCATAAATACTCCTGTTATAAAATATTTTCTATGTACATTATTAGTATAAATCATAATCTAGTTTATGTAAAGTTTAAGAGGTTAAAATATATGTCTTTTTTTAATATAATATAAAATTATTTTCAATATTATAAATATTTAATTTTAAAATAGTTTATATTCAAATAATTAATATTAATCAAGGGACAATTTATAATATATTATTTGTAAAATTGTGTTATATTTTTCATTAAGATAAGACAATAATTATATTTTTATTAAATGATTTTATATTAATTCATTTTTGAAAAATACTAAAAACAACAAATCTATTAAGACTATACTTATAGAATAAATAGAAAGTAATACAAATTTTATTAAATAAAATGTCCGAAATTTTTTAATGAATATAGTATAATAATGGTGTAGGGGTACAGTTACTGTACCAAATATATATTCAAAGGAGAATTGTTATGAGCAAAAACTTAAGAGGAAGAAATTTCCTAACATTATTAGACTTTACAAGTGATGAAATTCGTTACCTTTTAGATCTTTCAAGAAATTTTAAAGATTTAAAGAGAAGTGGAACTCCTCATCGTTATTTAGAAGGGAAAAATATAGTATTATTATTTGAAAAAACTTCAACAAGAACTCGTTGTTCTTTCGAAGTTGCGGGAATGGACTTAGGTATGGGAGTTACTTACTTAGATCCGGGTTCTTCACAAATGGGTAAAAAAGAATCTATTGAAGATACTGCAAGAGTTTTAGGAAGAATGTATGACGGTATTGAATACAGAGGATTCAGCCAAGAATTAGTTGAAACTTTAGGAAAATATGCAGGAGTACCTGTATGGAACGGTTTAACTGACAAATTCCACCCAACTCAAATGTTAGCTGACCTTTTAACAATTGAAGAAAAATTCGGATACTTAAAGGGATTAAACTTTGTATATATGGGAGATGCAAGAAACAATATGGGTAACTCACTTATGATAGCTTGTGCTAAAATGGGTGTAAACTTTACAGCTTGTGCTCCAAAGGAATTATGGCCTGAAGAAGAATTAAGAGAAAAAGCATTAGAAATCGCTAAAGCTACTCATTGTACTGTAAGCTTTGAAGAAGATGTTAAAAAAGGAACTACAAATGCTGATGTAATCTACACAGATATTTGGGTTTCAATGGGTGAACCGGACGAAGTTTGGGCTGAAAGAATTAAATTATTAAAACCATACCAAGTAAACAAAGAAGTTATGGCAAATGCTAAAGAAACTGCTATCTTTATGCACTGCTTACCTTCATTCCATGACCAAAAAACTGTTATCGGAAGACAAATTTTTGAAAAATTTGGTATTCCTGAAATGGAAGTTACTGATGAAGTTATTGAAGGACCTCAATCAGTTGTATTTGATGAAGCTGAAAACAGAATGCATACTATAAAAGCAGTTATGTATTCAACTTTATGGTAAGAGGTACAAATGGGAAAGAGAATAGTTGTAGCTTTGGGGGGTAATGCTTTAGGCAATACCCCTTTAGAGCAATTAGAGAAAGTTAAAATAGCTGCCGATATAATTTCAGATTTAGTTAAAGATGGCAATGATGTTATAATCGGACATGGAAATGGACCTCAAGTAGGAATGATTAATCTGGCTATGGATTATTCAGCAAATGGTAAGGAAAAAACTCCTTTAATGCCTCTTGTTGAATGTGGAGCTATGAGTCAAGGATATATTGGATATCATTTACAACAAGCTTTAGGTCAAGCGTTTAAAGAAAAAGGAATAAATAAAACTGCTGTTTCCGTTGTAACTCAAGTTGAAGTTGCAGAGGATGATAAAGCATTTGAAAATCCAACTAAACCTGTTGGAATGTTCTATACAAAGGAAAAAGCTGAAGAACTTGAAAGAGAAAAGGGCTTTACTTTTGTTGAGGATTCAGGAAGAGGATATAGAAAAGTTGTTCCTTCACCAAAACCATTACACATTGTTGAAATTGACGCTGTTAAGAAAATGGTAGATGCCGGGCTTGTAGTTATAACAGTAGGTGGCGGTGGAATACCTGTTGTTAAGAAAAATGGAAAACTAGTAGGAATTGATGCGGTAATTGATAAAGATAAATCAAGTGCTGAACTTGCATCAGAACTAGATGCTGATTTCCTTTTAATTTTAACTGCAGTTGACAAAGTTTGTATTAATTTCAACACACCTGAACAAAAAGAATTAGATGAAATCACAGTTGAAGAAGCTAAAAAATACATTGAAGAAGGTCAATTCGGAAAGGGAAGTATGCTTCCTAAAGTTGAGGCTTGTTTGGATTTTGTAAATGGTTCAGAAAACAGATGTGCCATCATTACTTTGCTTGAAAAAGCATCAGATGCTGTAAAAGGTCTTACAGGAACTAAAATAGTTAAGTAGGAGGACATTTTGAACAATATTTCACATAGAACAAGCTTTTTGGCAAAAATTGCGCTTTTTATTGTAGCTATTTTATGGGGAACTTCTCTTACGGTAGTTAAAAGTGCAGCGGATGTATTTAAACCTAATTTTATTTTAGGTATTAGATTTACCATAGCCGGAATTATCTTAGCAATTATTTTTCATAAAAAATTGTTTAAAGCAAGAAAAGATGAATTGACAGCCGGAGCTATAATTGGAGTATTTTTATTTGTTGCTTATTCAAGTCAAACACTTGGAGTTACTTTTACAACTCCGGGACGTAGTGGATTTTTATCAGCATCATATTGTGTAATTGTACCGTTTTTATATTGGATAACAAATAAAGTTAGACCTGATAAATTTAATGTGTCTGCTGCAATATTTTGTATAATCGGAATATTCTT
This sequence comes from Parvimonas oralis, assembly GCF_047608425.1. NCBI lineage: Bacteria > Bacillati > Bacillota > Tissierellia > Tissierellales > Peptoniphilaceae > Parvimonas > Parvimonas oralis. The sequence goes on along the minus strand of NZ_JBLKRS010000005.1, from coordinate 83,670 downwards.
TATAGCTATGGCAGGAGAGAGCGGTTCAATTTTTAATTCAAGTTGGACAGCGATTTATGGAGATGCACTTGCACTTTTAAGCGGAATTTTATTTGCTTCACATATAGTAATGGTTACAAAACTTGGAGTAGGTAAAGATCCATTTGTACTTACAATAATGCAATTTTTAGTATCAGGTGTTTTATCTTGGATAACTACTTTTGCTTTAGAAAATAATGCAGGAATGCAAATTACATTAAGACCTATGCTTGAAGTTTTATATCTTTCTATAATGTGTACTGCAGTTGCATTATTATTACAAAACTTAGGGCAAAAATATACAGATCCAAGCAGTGCAGCTATAATTTTAGGTTGTGAGTCGATTTTTGGAGTTGCATTACCTGTTGCACTTGGAATTGAAAGTTTAACTGTTAAATCAGTTATAGGTTTTGTTCTAATTTTTATTGCTATAATAATTTCAGAAACAAAATTATCTTTTATATTTAAAAAGAAAAGCGAAGAAGCTGAAAATAAAATTTAGAAGTCTTAGGACTTCTTTTTTATTGAAATTTAATGAAAACATTTCGAAAGATGGTTAGTTTTATATTGACTTTTATACTTTCGTATGTTACTATAGAAACAAATTCGGGGGGCAGTATGTGCCCTTTTGTTATATAGGGGGAAATATGAATTTTGATAAATTTGTAGAAGAAAGACATTCCGTAAGAGCATATCTTAAAAAAGATATAGAACAAAATTTAATAAATGAAATAAATAGAGATATAGAAGAATACAATAATATTGGAGATTTGCATATTCAATTCATTACAAATGAACCGAATGCCTTTGGAAAGAGTATTTTGGCAGATTTTGGAAAGTTTAGAAATGTTAATAACTATATTGTAATGATTGGGAAAAAATGTGATAATTTAGATGAAAAGATTGGATATTTTGGAGAAAAATTAGTTATAAAAGCTCAAAGTTTAGGGCTTAATACCTGTTGGGTTGGAGGAACATATAGTAAGAAAAATGCTAAATATGATATAAAAGAAGATGAAAAACTTGTATGTGTTATAGCTATAGGATATGGAGAGACAAACGGAAAGACAAGAAAACTTAAAAGTATTTCTTCAGTTGCAAGTAGTGATGTAGAAATGCCTGATTGGTTTTTAAAAGGAGTAAGATTTGCTCTACTTGCACCTACAGCCTTAAATCAACAAAGATATAAAATTATTCTAAAAGATAATAAGGTAGATATAGTTTCAAAAATGGGATTTTATACAAAGGTTGATTTGGGAATTATTAAATACCATTTTGAACTTGGAGCAGGCAAAGAACATTATAGCTTTGAATAATAGGAGGAAATATGTTTAATATTGATGTTTTTTTAATTTTAAACTGTATAATTTATGTTCATAATTTTGAAAAAGATGATGTACAAGAAAAAATAGTAGGTAAAAATATTAATGAGATATTTGATTTTATTAGGAATAAAAAAGATGAATCTGGAAATTACCCAGCAGGAATAGATGAAGAAGAATTTTTAAATATTTTAAATACAGTTGACCATAATAGAAAAATTTATGAAAAAATAAAAATAGTAGATGTTGATAACTCGGTCTATGGAAATGCTTCCGGTAGTTATAGAGTTGTAAATGTGAGTTTTCAGTTTGAAGATAATTTAATTATAGTTTACAAGGGTACTGCAGGAGATTTTGAGTGGAAAGATAATGTAGAAGGAACGTATAATATAACAGATACAAAGCAACAAAGAAGAGCTTTAAGCTATTTTGATGAGATGGTTGAAAAGTTTCCGGATATAAATAAAATTTATGTTTCAGGTCATTCCAAAGGTGGAAATAAGGCTCAATACATTGGAGTTCTACGGGGAGATATGTCCAAACTGAAAAAAGTATATTCTTTTGATGGGCAGGGATTTAATGAAAATTTTCTAAAAAAATATAATAAAGAAATAGAGTTCAATAAAAACAAAATTTTTAATATTTGTAATGAATATGATTATGTTAATATTTTAATGCATTCAGTATCGAATAAGATTTTTATAAAATCTACTACAAATATTGGAAATGAAGATACCAGATATTCTAAAATAGTTCATATATTAGGAGGGGTTCATTCTCCATACTCAATGTTTAAAAAAGAAAATGGAATTTTAACTTTAAATGAAGTTGTCGAACAGAGTGAAATTATGAAAAATTTTGAAAAACTTTTTGAATACTATGATGCAAATATGGATGAAGAAGATAATAAATTCATGTATTATAGAATGTCCTTGTTAATGATGGATTCAGGAAAGGAAGTTTTTGGAGTTGAATGTCCAATTTCACCAAAAGGCTTTTTTAAAAGATTTACAAAACTTACAAGGGAATTTACAAAGAATGAAAGTGACCTTGATGCTTCGGAAATAACAAGCCTATTTAAACCCATATTATCGGATATAGGTTCAATAATAATAAAGGGGAAAATTTCTGAAAATAGCAGATAAAAAAATATTAAAAAACTTAAAAAAATATTGACATTTGTATATATAAATGTTAGAATATTTAGGTACATTTAATAATGTATAGTTATGTGCATTTTTAGAAAAAAATTTAAGGAGGTGAAGAAATGCCAACTATTAACCAGTTAATTAAACAAGGAAGAGAAAAAGCTGTTACTAAATCAAAAGCACCAGCATTAAGTTTTAATTTTAATACACTTAAAAAGAGAAGTACTGCTAGTGAATCACCACAAAAGAGAGGTGTATGTACAGCTGTAAGAACTGTAACTCCTAAGAAACCTAACTCAGCGTTACGTAAGGTTGCAAGGGTTAGATTAACAAACGGAATGGAAGTTGCAGCTTATATTCCAGGTATAGGTCATAACCTTCAAGAACACAGTGTTGTGCTTATTAGAGGGGGAAGAGTAAAGGACCTTCCAGGGGTTAGATACCACATTATCAGAGGTACATTGGATACTGCCGGGGTAGCTAACAGAAAGCAAGGAAGATCTAAATATGGAGCTAAAAGACCTAAATAATTAAACTGATGTGGCAGAAATGTTTTATTAATTAGAGTTTAACTTTATAATACATACATTTGTGTGCTTATCAGCAAAGAAAAATCGCTGAGTACCAGTGATACTACTAAATATGGTAAGGAGGGAAGAAAGGTGCCAAGAAAAGGACATGTTCCAAAGAGAGAGGTAATGCCGGATCCGATTTATGGAGATGTGGTTGTTACTAAACTTATAAACAACATTATGCTTGACGGAAAAAAAGGAACTGCTCAAGCTATCGTTTACGGTGCATTTGAAATCGTAAAAGAAAAGACTGGCGAAGAACCAACTGAAGTTTTCAGAAAGGCTCTTGAAAATATAATGCCTGTTTTAGAAATTAAAGCAAGACGTATAGGTGGTGCAACATACCAAGTACCTATTCAAGTTAGACCGGAAAGAAGACAAACTTTAGGTTTAAGATGGTTAGTAACTTACTCTAGAAATAGAGGAGAAAAAACTATGAAAGAAAGACTTGCTAAAGAAATTTTAGATGCTGTAAATAACACAGGAGCAAGTGTTAAGAAGAGAGAAGACACTCATAAGATGGCTGAAGCTAACAAGGCTTTTGCACATTACGGATTCTAATATAGGATTTTTATTTAAAAGGAAAGGGGAAATGCTATTGTGGTAAGACAATATTCACTTGAAAACACAAGAAATATTGGTATAATGGCGCATATCGATGCTGGTAAGACAACAGTAACAGAAAGAATGCTCTATTATACAGGAAAGATCCACAAAATAGGTGATACTCACGAAGGTGCTGCACAAATGGACTGGATGGAGCAAGAAAAAGAAAGAGGTATCACTATTTGTTCAGCTGCTACAACTTGTGTATGGAATGATACAAGAATTAACATCATTGACACTCCAGGACACGTTGACTTTACTGTAGAAGTTGAAAGATCTTTAAGAGTTCTTGACGGCTCAGTTGCACTTTTTGATGCAAAGAGCGGTGTAGAACCACAATCAGAAACTGTTTGGAGACAAGCAGATAAATATGGCGTACCACGTATTTGCTTTATAAATAAAATGGATGCTACCGGAGCTAATTACTATGACTCTATCGAAACTATTAAAGATAAGTTAAAAGCTAATCCGGTTCCTGTACAAATTCCTATTGGAGCTGAATCAGAATTCGTAGGAGTTATTGACCTAGTTACAATGGGTGCTATTATTTATAAAAACGACTTAGGTACAGATATAGAAGAAATAGATATTCCGGATGCTTACAAGGATAAAGCAGAAGAATATCGTCAAAACTTATTGGAAGCATTAGCTGAAACAGATGAGTTTATTATGGAAAAATATTTAGAAGGAGAAGCTATTTCACCAACTGAATTAAGAGAAGCTATTAGAAGAGCTACTATTAATCTATCAATAAACCCGGTACTTTGTGGTTCAGCTTATAAAAACAAAGGGGTTCAACCTCTATTAAATGCTATCGTGGCTTATATGCCATCTCCATTAGACATTCCTTCAATTGAAGGTGTTGATGATAATGAACAACCTGTAGAAAGACATGCTTCAGATGAAGAACCTTTTTCAGCATTAGCATTTAAAATCGTAGCTGACCCATTTGTTGGAAAGCTTGCATATTTCAGAGTATATTCAGGAACTTTAGAAGCAGGTTCTTATGTATATAACTCAACAAAGGGCAAAAAAGAAAGAATTGGTAGAATTCTTATGATGCATGCTAACAAGAGAGAAGAAGTTGACAGCGTATCAGCTGGAGACATCGCAGCGGCAGTAGGTCTTAAAGATACTACAACTGGAGATACTCTTTGTGATATGAATAGCCATGTAATTCTTGAAAAAATGGAATTCCCTGAACCGGTTATTTCTGTTGCTATCGAACCAAAAACAAAAGCATCTCAAGAAAAAATGAGTATAGCTTTACACAAATTAGCAGAAGAAGATCCTACTTTTAGAACTTATACTGATGAAGAAACTGGTCAAACAATCATTTCAGGAATGGGTGAATTACACTTAGAAATCATCGTTGACAGACTTTTAAGAGAGTTCAAAGTAGAAGCTAATATAGGTAATCCACAAGTTTCTTACAGAGAATCTATTTCTCAAGGTGCAGAAGCTGAAGGAAAATACATCAGACAATCTGGTGGTAGTGGACAATATGGACACTGTAAAATTAAAATTGAACCTCAAGAAGCTGGTAAAGGCTTTGAGTTTGTAAATAATATCGTAGGGGGAGCTATTCCAAAAGAATATATCGGACCTGTTCAAAAAGGTATTGAAGAAGCAACTCAAGCAGGTGTACTTGCAGGATATCCTGTTTTAGATGTTAAAGTTACTTTATATGATGGTTCATACCATGAAGTTGACTCATCTGAAATGGCATTTAAGATTGCTGGTTCAATGGCATTTAGACAAGCAGTATCAAAAGCTGCTCCGGTTCTTTTAGAACCAATGATGAAAGTTGAAATAACAACTCCGGATGAATATTTAGGAGATGTTATGGGAGATGTTTCATCAAGAAGAGGTAGAATCCAAGGGATGAATCCTAAAAATGGTGTTCATGTACTTGATGCATTTATACCTTTAGCTGAAATGTTTGGATATGCAACAGACTTAAGAAGTAATACTCAAGGTCGTGCAACATATTCAATGCAATTCGATCATTATGAAAAAGTGCCTCAAGCAATTGCAGAAAAAGTAATTGGCGAGAGAGCAAAAAAATAGATTAGGAGGACTTTAGTAAAATGGCTAAGCAAAAATTTGAAAGAACTAAACCACACGTTAATATCGGAACTATTGGTCACGTTGATCATGGTAAAACTACTTTAACTGCAGCTATCACTTTAGTATTAAATAAGAGATTTGGTACTGGTGAATTCGTTGATTATGCAAATATTGACAAGGCTCCAGAAGAAAGAGAAAGAGGAATTACAATTTCAACTTCTCACGTTGAATATGAAACAGCTAACAGACACTATGCACACGTTGACTGCCCAGGACACGCCGACTATGTTAAGAACATGATTACAGGTGCTGCTCAAATGGACGGAGCTATCTTAGTAGTAAGTGCTGCTGACGGTCCAATGCCGCAAACAAGAGAACATATCTTACTTGCAAGACAAGTAGGCGTTCCTAGAATTGCTGTATTTTTAAATAAAGAAGACCAAGTTGATGACCCAGAATTAATCGAACTTGTTGAAATGGAAGTTAGAGAATTATTAAGTGAATATGAATATGATGGAGATAACACTCCAATCGTAGTTGGTTCAGCTTTAAAAGCTCTTGAAGATCCAGATGGAGAATGGGGAGATAAAATCGTTAAATTAATGGAAGAAGTTGACGCTTTCATTCCTGAACCAGTTAGAGATGTTGACAATCCATTCTTAATGCCAGTAGAAGACGTATTCTCAATCACAGGTAGAGGAACTGTTGCTACAGGTAGAGTAGAAAAAGGTAAAGTAAAAGTTCAAGATAACGTTGAATTAGTAGGTTTAACTACTGAAAGAAGAACAGTTGTAGTAACTGGTGTTGAAATGTTCAAGAAGATGTTAGATGAAGCTGCTGCCGGAGATAACATCGGTCTATTATTAAGAGGTGTTCAAAGAAACGAAATCCAAAGAGGACAAGTTCTTGCAAAACCAGGTTCAATCAACCCACATACTAAATTTGAATCAGAAGTTTACGTATTAACTAAAGAAGAAGGTGGAAGACATACTCCATTCTTCTCAGGATACAGACCACAATTCTACTTCAGAACAACTGATGTAACTGGTAATATCCAATTAGAAGAAGGAGTAGAAATGGTTATGCCTGGAGATAACGCTAAATTCATAATCGAATTAATTACTCCAATCGCTATTGATGAAGGTTTAAGATTTGCCATCAGAGAAGGCGGAAGAACAGTAGGATCAGGCGTTGTTACTAAGATTTTAGCATAATTAAATTTATGATTTTAAAAGGGAACTTTGTAGTTCCCTTTTTTGTTGTAAAAGGTGTAAATCATATTATTGTAATTCTTTTTATTAATTATTAGCAATTAGTAAACAAAATTTTTTTACAATAAACTTTATTTATTTTTAGTTTTATATACTTCATATTATAAAATAAATTAGAAAAATTAAAGATAATTTTTTTAGTTGCCATACCTTGCATGTTTTTTTATTTTATGTTAATATTACTTACGAAATCGTTTTTTACTTTAGGAGGGATTATGAAAAAAGAAGTAAATATAATATTTGTAATAGGTTTTAGCTTATTTGCAATGTTTTTTGGTGCCGGAAACTTAATATTTCCAACATATTTAGGATATACTTCCGGTTCGTATTGGTTTATAGCTTTTATTTTATATATGGCTGCAGATGGACTTTTGGCAATGATATCACTTTATTGTGTATTTTCTTCTGGTGGTATCACAGAATTTGTAAAACCTTTAGGAAAATATTTGGGGACAATAATTTTAGTTTGCATATCACTATGTATAGGACCTTTAGTTGCAATACCTAGAACAGGTGCAATTACATATAATTTGGGGGTTGCAAACTTTGGATTTAACAGTTTAATTATAACGACTGCAGTATTTTTTACTATTACATATTTTATTTGTATAAAATCTGAAAAAATAGTTGACTTTATTGGAAAATATTTAACACCTGCATTACTTGTATTTTTAATTATTATGATTATCACAGGTATAATTTATCCTGTTGGAAAAATCCAACCCGGAGAAGATTTACAAAAAGTAATGTATGAATCATTTTTAAATGGTTTTCAAACACTAGACGGACTTGGTGCAGGACTTTTTAATGCGGTTATAGTAAATGCTTTAGTTTTCTATAAAATTAGGAAAGAAAGAGAGAAAAAAGTAATATTGTCTTCTTCTATTATAGCTTTTATTTGTTTAAGTATTGTTTATGGAGGACTTTGTTTCTTGGGTGCAAGTTCAAAATTAAATGTTGAAGGTGCAAAAAACGGTACAGTTATCTTACTTAATTTTACTAATGCATTATTCGGACGTACAGGTATTTTAATGCTTTCAGTTATAGTAATTTTAGCTTGTTTAACAACTTCAGTTGCACTTACTGGTGGAGTTTCTGAATATTTTGCAGAAATAATGCCAAAAATACCTTATAAAATTTGGGTTATGATTGTTTGTTTTGCAAGTTTTATATTCTCCTGTCTTGGAGTAGATGCAATAATAAAATTGGCAGTTCCACTTTTATTTACATTGTATCCACCAATAATTATATTAATTTTGACAAGTTTATTGAGAAATAAAATTGCTTGTAATAAAGCTATAAAATACTCCGCAATACTTTCAATAATTATCGGATTTATAACTGTTTTGAATGACTCTTTCGGTATTTTAGGATTTATAAAATTATTACCACTTAGTTCTTTAAGTTTTGGTTATCTAATCCCTGCAATAATTGTTTTTGTTATTGTGGCTATATTTGAAAAGAATAGTAAAAATAATATTGATGCTACAAAGGCATAATAAAATTATATTAAAAGATTAATAAATAAAAAAGCAACAAGTTACATTGTTGCTTTTTACTTTTACAATATTCGAATAAAGATAGTATTGATAAAATTAAAAGGTTGAGGATTTTTCTCTTCAACCTATTTTGTTGGAATATTTTATTTTTTCTTTGCTTGATTTGCAACAGAATTTATCTTTGCATTTATTACATCTTGATTTCCTAAATAGTATTTATCTGTAACTTTAAAATTGTCATCAAATTCATAAACTAAAGGAATTCCTGTTGGAATATTTACAGAAATAATCTCTTCATCTGTTAAATTATCTAAATATTTAACTAATGCTCTTAATGAGTTTCCATGTGCAGTTATTAGAACTCTTTTTCCGTCCAACATATCCTTTTTTATAACTTCTTCATAATAAGGAATAACTCTTTCGATGGTATTTTTTAAACTTTCATTATAAGGTAATTCACTTTTATCGACATTTCTGTAAGGTTCTTGATTATGAGGACATCTTTCGTCATCCTTATCAAGTGCAGGAGGTGGTACATCAAAGGATCTTCTCCAAAGTTTCACCTGTTCTTCTCCATATTTTTCAGCAGTTTCAGCCTTGTTTAATCCTTGTAATGCTCCATAATGTCTTTCATTTAATTTCCAAGTTTTTATAACAGGTAACCACTGTCTGTCCATTCTTTCCAAAACGATATTTAAAGTGTTAATAGCTCTTTTAAGATATGAGCAGTAGCATACATCAAAATCGAATTCATTTTCCTTTAAAGAAAAACCGGCTTCATTTGCTTCGATAACACCCTTATCTGAAAGACCTACATCAGTCCATCCTGTAAACAAATTTAATTTGTTCCATTCACTTTCTCCATGTCTTATTAAAACTAATTTCATTTTTAAAAACTCCTTTAATTTTTCTTATATTAATTATATTATAAAAACTAAAACTTTACAAGAAAAAAACTTGTCTAATAACCTTTTTGATGATAAAATAATAGTTGGATTTATTTATTTTTGGAGGAAATATGTTAAGAAAACATTTATATAGAATTAGAGCAATGCCATATTTGTTATGGACGACTTTGTTTACGATAGTGCCTTTGATTTTTATAATTTATTATTCTTTTAAAGTTAAAGATGAAAATTTTGTTTTTACTTTGGATAATTACAAGAAATTTTTCACACCGACCTATGTGAAAATTATTTTTGTGTCTTTAAAATTATCCTTGATTTCAACTTTTTTATGTCTAATTTTAGGCTTTCCTGCGGGACTTTTTTTAAGCAGAATAAAAAGCGAAAAGCGAAGAAATATCTTTGTTTTACTATTCATTATGCCTTTATGGACTAATTTTTTACTTAGAACTTACTCTTGGATGAGTATTTTTAGAGAACAGGGAATTATAAATCAAATGCTTATAAATATCGGAATTATAGGAAGTCCGATAAAATTTTTAAACAACAACTTTGCAATTATTATAGGAATGATTTACAACTTTTTACCTTTTATGGTACTTCCAATATATACTGCACTTATAAATATCGACAAAGAATATATTGAATGTGCTAAAGATTTGGGAGCAAGAGGAAAAGATTTATTTTTAAGAATTATTTTTCCATTAAGCTTTAAAGGTGTTATTTCAGGTTGTATTATGGTTTTTATGCCTTCCGTTACAACCTTTATAATTTCTGATCTTCTTGGTGGAAGTCAGAATATGTTGGTTGGAAATTTAATTCAAAGAGAATTTTTACAGGCTAGAAACTGGGAAACCGGTTCAAGTATTTCCTTAATTATGATTTCTATAATTTTTGCAAGTCTTATGATTTTTAAATTGTTTATAAATAAATCAGAGAGTGAATTTGTAGAAGGATTTAAAATATGGTAAAAAAACATACGGGGAAAATTTATCTATTTTTATGTTATATATTTTTATATATGCCAATTATATTTATGATGGTGTTTTCCTTTAATGAATCTAGATATAACAATGCTTTTACAGGTTTTAGCTTAAAATGGTATGCAGAGCTTTTTAAGGACGAATCCGTTATGAAAGTTTTTTTTCAAACACTTATCATAACAGGTATTGCGACTGCCTTTGCACTTGTAATCGGAACTCTTGGAGCTTGGTCGATATATAAGTCTGTTAGTCCAAAGCTTAGAAGTTATTTTATAAATGTAACTTATCTTCCACTTATACTTCCTGATATTGTAATCGCTATTGGAATGATAATACTGTATGTGTTTTTCAAATTTAATTTCGGATATTTTACGATAATTTTATCTCATATAATATTTAATGTTCCATTTGTAGTCTTTGCAATTTTACCTAAATTATTGACTTTCGATAAAAGTCTTTATGATGCGGGAATGGATTTGGGGGCAAGACAGTTTCAAGTATTTAAAAGAATTGTCTTACCACAGTTAATACCTAATTTAATTATAGGGGCATTGGTTTGTATAACTATGTCCTTAGACGATTTTACCGTTAGCTATTTTACTTCCGGAAACGGAGTTGCAACACTTTCGGTAAAAATTTATTCAATGACTAAAAGGGGAATTAGTCCAAAAATAAATGCATTGTCAACATTGCTTTTTGCAATAATAATTTTAATTTCAACAATAACATATATATTTAAAAATAAAGGGGAAAAAAATGAAAAAATTTAAGAATTTATTAGTATTACTATTAGTTTTAGTTGCAACTGTATCTCTTACAGCTTGTGGAAAAAATGATAAAAAAGAGGAGAAAAAAGAAGAAAAAACAGAACAAAGTACAGAAAAGAAAGTTTTAAATGTAACAAATACAGATCTTTTTATAGATCCTGAAACAATCAAAGAATTTGAAAAAGAATATAATTGTAAAGTAAATTACACATTTTTTGAAGAAAACGAAGAATATTATACAAAATTAAAAAGTGGTGCCGAAAAATATGATGTAATCGTAGCAAGTGACTATATGGTTGACACTATGATTAAAGAAAATATGTTGGAAAAACTTGATAAAAATAAAATTCCAAATATGGAAAAAGTAAAAAAAGAATATAGAAATTTAGTTTTTGATCCTACTTTTGAATATTCAGTTCCATATACTATTGGAAATATCGGAATTGCTTATGATAAATCAAAACAAGAAAAAGTTGACAGTTGGGCTGACCTATGGAGTGAAAAAAACAAAGGTGAAGTTGTAATGTTGGACGGAAGCAGATTTACAATGGCAATAGCAATGATAAAAGAAGGTATTGATCCTAACTCAACAAAAGAGGAAGATATTCAAAAAGCAAAGAACTCTTTAATAGCACAAAAGAAGATAATTAAAAGTTATGTAGGAGATGATAAAGCAAAGGATAACCTAATTTCCGGAGAATCAAAACTTACTTGTATCTGGGGCGGAGAAGCACTACTTGCAAAAGATGAAAATAAAAATGTAGAATTTGTTTTCCCTAAGGAAGGAGCAATATTTATCTTTGATAACTGGGTAATTCCAAAGGTTTCAGAAAATAAAGATTTGGCAGCTAAATTTATCGACTTTATGTCAAGACCGGAAATTTCCGCAAGAAATTGTAATTTTGTAAAATATGGCTCACCGATAGATGGAGCAAGAGAACTTATGGACGAAAGTTTAAAAAATAGTGATATAGTATTTCCTAAAAAAGAAGTTTTTGAAAAGGGATTCATACTAAAAGATTTAGGCGAATCAAATGAAAAATTACAAGATGCTTGGACAGAAATAAAAGCAAAATAAATATGATAAAATATTATAATCAAAAGACACTGCAAGGTGTCTTTTGTCTTTTGCTGAATTGTGATTTACAGAAACGATAGAGTGAAGTGATAATATTTTTAGATTAAAAACAAAACGTTATCCTGTTCTTAAAACCTTTGACAAGAAGGTATAAATTTGGTATACTGTGTTTGGCTAAGAATTTAGCTAAAAATTTATATTTTAGGAGGATGAAAATGGAAGTTTCCGAAAAGAAAATTAAATGGCAGTCCCTTGTATTTATGTGTTTCTCAACACTTTGGGGATTTGGAAATGTTTTAAACGGTTATATTTACTTTCATGGTACTCAAGTAATATTTTCTTGGATACTAATGTTTGCATTTTATTTTATTCCGTATGCACTTATGGTTGGAGAACTTGGTTCTACATTTAAAGATTTAGGTGGTGGGGTAACATCTTGGATTCAAGAAACTACTAACTCTAAATTAGCTTACTATGCAGGTTGGACTTACTGGGCAGTACATATTACTTATATTGCCGGAAAAGGTTCAGGTGGTCTTAAGGCTTTAAGTTTTATGATTTTCAGAGACGCTAAAGCATATGACAGTATTCCTACTATCTATGTTCAATTAGCTACTTTTGGTGTTTTATTATTATTCTGTTATTTAGCATCAAGGGGTTTAAGTCCTATTAAGAGATTAGCAACACTTGCAGGTTCAAGTATGTTTGTTTTAGGTATTTTATTTATTCTTATGATGTATGCTGCACCTGTTATCAATCCAAATGGTGGATATTTAAAATTAAATTTCGCTTGGAATAACTTATTCCCTAAAGTTGACTTAAACTATTTAAGTAGTTTATCAATCTTAGTATTTGCAGTTGGTGGTATTGAAAAGATTTCACCTTATGTAAATAAAATCGAAGGAGATTCTGCTAAAGAATTCCCTAGAGCTATGATGTTTGCAACTTTAATGGTTGTTATCAGTGCTATCTTCGGAACAGTTGCTATGGGACTTATGTTCGATATCAACGAAATTAATGCAAGTAAAAAAGCATTTGACTCTTATGCAGCAAATGGTGCTTACTGGGCATTCCAAAAATTAGGACAATACTATGGTGTTGGTGATTTACTATTAATCATCTATTCAGCAGCTAATACTGTTGGACAATTCTCAACATTATTAATCAGTATAGATGCTCCTTTAAGAATGTTATTAGAAGACCCTAATGCAAGTCAATATATCCCAACAAGATTGTTAAAGAAGAACGAAAGAGGAGCTTATGTAAATGGTATCGCATTAGTTGCAATCCTTGGTGGAGCAATCATATTAGCTCAATCATTTGTACCGGGAGCTACTACAGTTCTTAGACAACTTACTCGTCTTAACGGTGTAGTAATGCCGATGAGATATATGTGGGTATTCGTAGCTTACTTTGCTCTTAGATATGGTAAAGAAGAACTTGACAGACATTATAGATTTACTAAAAATAGAGGAGTTGGATTATTCTTTGGTGCTTGGTGTTTCTTAGTAACATTAGCTTGTTGTTTATTAGGTATGTACTCAAAAGACCAATTCGAAATGGTATTAAAGATTATAACTCCAGCAGTTTTAGTTGCTTTAGGTTTAATCTTACCGGTTCTTAGAAAAAGAGAAGATAATAAAAAAATGTAGATTATAAAGAAATAAAGGAACTTTGGTTCCTTTATTTTCTTTGAAATATATTTTATGATTTTAAATAAAATAAACAGGGTAAATTTAAAATGATAGGAGGTATTGATATGAATAATATTGAAATTTCAAAAGAATTATTAACTTTTATTGATTCAAGTAAAAGTATGTTTCATACTGTTGATACAATGAAAAAATATTTTGATAAAGCCGGTTATACATTTTTACCGGAAAATGCAAAATGGGAAATAAAAAAAGGTGGAAATTACTATACTACTAGAAATAACTCAAGTATATTAGCTTTCCAAGTTGGAGAAGAACTTAGCGATTACCATTTCCAAATTACAGCCGCACACAGCGACTCTCCAACATATAAAGTTAAAGCTGTTCCTGAAATGGATGCACCGGGAGAACATTTAAAATTAAATGTTGAAGGTTATGGTGGAATGATTGACTCAACTTGGTTTGATAGACCTTTAAGTCTTGCGGGTAGAGTTTTAGTTAGAGAAAATGGAAATATTGTAAATAAATTATTCTATATTGATAAAGATATTTTAATGATACCAAATGTTGCAATTCATTTAAACAGAGAAATAAATAACGGTTATGCTTACAATAAACAAGTTGATTTATTACCTTTATTCTCAGCAGGAGAATTAAAGAAAGGTGACTTTGACAAAATGATTGCAGAAGAATTAGGTGTTAAAGTTGAAGATATAGTTGCAAAAGATTTATTCCTAGTAAATCGTCAAAGACAATGTATCTGGGGATACAAAGATGAATTCGTTTCAACTCCAAAACTTGATGACTTACAATGTGCATTTACTTCAATGAAAGCATTTTTAGATGCTAAAAATCCAAAGGCAATAAATGTTTGTGCTGTTTTTGACAACGAAGAAGTTGGCTCAAACACAAAACAAGGTGCAATGTCAACATTTATGAAAGATGCGCTAAAGAGAATTAATGCTTCTCTTGGATTTGGAACTGATGAATATCATCAAGCAGTTGCAAAATCTTTCCTAGTAAGTTGTGATAATGCTCATGCTGTTCATCCAAATCATCCAGAACTTTATGATCCAACAAATAGAACTTTTATGAATAAAGGTATCGTTATAAAAGAAGCTGCAAATCAAAAATATACAACTGACGCTTTCAGTAGAGCAGTATTTTTAGAAATTTGTAAAAAAGTAGATGTTCCTACACAATACTTTGCAAATAGATCAGACAAAGTTGGTGGTTCAACTCTTGGAAACTTATCAAATATTCAAGTTAGTTTACATGCTCTTGATATTGGGGTTGCACAACTTGGAATGCACTCAAGTTTTGAAACTTGTGGAATTAAAGATACAGGATATATGGTTACTGCATTAAAAGAATTCTTCTCAACAAATATTAAAATTGATTGTGCTGACGGAGTGATTTTTGAATAATGGCAAGAAGAATTACACCAAAAGAAATGTCAGAAGATAAATCAAAGATATCTTTGACAGGATTAACCATAATTATGATGGGAACTTTGTTTATATATTTTTTATGGGCTGTTATAAATAATAAATTTTTAGTTAATTTCAGTATTGATGCATTAGTTGGAGTAGTTGCTCTTGTAATCCTTGTTAGAAATCTAAAAATAAAATATGATACTATAAAAAAATACACGAGTGAAAAACAATTTATGATTTTAGATGTAATAGCTTTTACTCTATGCTTTTTAATAAAAGTTGTAGTAAAAATTCCTTTCGACTTTTCTTTAATCATTTTGTTAATTTCACATTATGCAACAAAGCAAATATTTAATAAAATAGTAAAATAAGGCATGGTGTATTGTTTTTACAGAATAAAAATTAGAGAGGATTGTTTTAAATAATTCTCTCTTTTTGTTTTCTCAAGTTAAAATAAGGGTATTCTTTAACTAGATATAGAGGAGAGGTAAAATTAATTTAGAAGTATTAAAAATAAATTTAAAGGAGGATTTTTATGAAACCATTTATTTACAATATTCCTGTTAAGGTATATTTTGGAGAAGGACAACTTTCCAATCTTGGAAGAGAATTGTCAAAATATGGAAAAAAAGTTTTGTTAACTTACGGAGGAGGTTCCATTAAAAAGATAGGACTTTATGATGAGGTTATAAAAGAAATAAAAGGTGCAGGACTTGAAGTTTTTGAACTTTCAGGGATAGAACCTAATCCTAGAATAGAATCTGTTAGAGAGGGTGCTAGAATATGTAAGGAAGAAAATATTGATGTGGTTCTTGCTGTTGGTGGAGGCTCAACGATTGATGCCTCAAAATTTATTTGTGCCGGAGCAAAAGTTGATTTTGACCCATGGGATTTTCTTGATTTAGAAAAAAGAGCAAAAATAGAAGATGCATTGCCTCTTTTAACTATATTAACACTTTCAGCAACCGGTTCTGAAATGGATAATGATGGAGTTATTTCAAACCTTAAAACAAATGAAAAATTAAGCAATGGTTCAATGTGTATGTTACCAAAAGTTTCATTTCTTGATCCTAAAAATACTTACAGTGTAAGTGAGTATCAAACTGCTTGCGGTTCAGCAGATATTTTAAGTCATATCCTAGAAGTTTATTTTACAACAGAAAATGATTTGTTTATGCTTGATTGTGTTATGGAAGGTCTTATGAAAACAGTTATAAAATATGCTCCGATAGCAATGAAAGACCCTACAAACTATGAAGCTCGTGCTAATTTAATGTGGACATCTTCCTGGGCAATAAACGGTTTTATAAATGGAAGTAAATCAACTGCATGGAGTTGTCACCCAATGGAACATGAACTTTCAGCTTTTTATGATATAACTCATGGACATGGACTTGCAATATTAACTCCACGTTGGATGCAATATTGTTTAAATGATGAAAATATATACAAATATGTTCAATTTGGAGTTAATGTTTTTGGCATAGATAAAAATCTTTCTGATAGAGAAATTGCAGAAAAAGCCATTGAAAAACTTTCAGAATTTTTATTTAATGACTTAAAATTACAAAGCACATTAAAAGATGTAAATATTAATGATGAAAATTTTGCTATTATGGCTAAGAAGGCTTGTAAGGGAAAAGAAAGTATAAAAGGCTTTAGAGAATTAACACCTGAAGATATAGAAAATATTTATAGAATGTGTTTGTAAAATTTTAAAAATAATTAAATAAGAACCCCACCCTTCCTCGATGCTTCGCATCGGGTGGGTACCCGGGAACCTTGTTGTTTCACAATAAAAACTCATCTAACATGCTTAGATGAGTTTTTTTATACAATTTTCACTTATGCTTATGTAGTATAAAAATGCTTTATCTTTTTTTATACTGCTACAAGAATATAGAATTAAAATTGAAAATAGAAATACATTTTTTAATATTTTTTCATAATTAAAAGCTACATAAATAATAAGAACGATATTTTAAAATTAAAATTATACAATCTCAAATTATCTTACTATATGATATAATTTTATTTTATGTCAATATATAATATGAAAAATACTAGTTATTATATTTGACAAAAAATAACAATTATGATATTCTCGTAGTAACGATTTACCTAGAAGAGAAAGTAAATAGATAAATTATCTTTTGACGTTTTTACTTTGGGAGGTATCTATGTGTAGATTATTTTTTAAATATTTTATAAAACAGAAGAAAAATATTATATTACTTATTATGATTATAATTTTGGGATTGGGGACATCATCTTTAAAAAATTTTGAAAATAACAAAACTAATAAAGAAAAAATTGAAAGATGCAAAAGGAATATCGAAGAATATAAAAATGAACTGGAGCATTACAAAAATGAACTTGAAAAGGATAATATCTCAGAAGAAGATAAGGAATTAATAGAAGAATATCAGAAAATTATCCCTAAATATATAGAAGAAAGTAAAGAATACATAAAAAGCATTGAAAATTCAAATTGGCAGTATTTATATGATGACAGTTTTAAACATCTCAAAGATCCCGAAGGAAGATTTGCTTCCATTCAAATAGGTGATAGCTATAATGTAAATGAAACAACTATAGAAATTACATTTGAAACTTTAACATATCTAAAAAAGCATAATATTCCTTCAGCCCCTCCTTTGTTTTTGCAGAGAACAGAATTTGATCAACCGAGATCTTCTGAAGAAAATAAAGCTCTTGACTATTATAGCAAAAAGACTTTAATAGGAACTTCACATAGATTATGGGATTTTTTTACAAATAATTTAGTATTAATCTATACTTTTATAATTGTTGTAACTTTTGGAATTCTATTTTCAAAGCTGGAGGAAAGTCAAAATAAAACTATTAGATTTTTAAAGACATCGGGGGCAAGTAAATTTAGGATTGTATCGTCGGGACTTTTCACAGGTGGAATTTTAACTATTATACTTGGATTGTTGATACCTGCAATATTTTTTGGAATAGAATTTCTAATAAGCGGTTCGTCATCTTTTAAATATCCGATAACAACTTATATTGTTAAAAGTGATTATTTTTCACTTATGAGTTTTGAATATAAGATTGTTCCAATATCTGATGTTTTAACAAAAAGTTTGATTTTGTTCTTGCTCTATGGACTATTTATTTTCCTATTTACAAGTGCAATTTCAACTTTTGTAAAATCAAGTGTAAAATCCGTTATTTTATCCTTTGGGCTTATAGCGACTTTACAGATATTTAATAAATGGTATAATCCATTTTCATATTGGAGAGTTGGAAAAATCGCTGACGGAAGTATAAATATTTTATCTAAAACTATTACTTACAGTTTTGATAAATCTTGTAAAATTTTAGTAATTGGAATTTGTATTTTAACCATTTTATTAATTTGTTTAGCTTTTATTCAAGATAAAATAACTCGAAAATATGTATAATATTTGACAAAAAATAAAAATTGTGATATTCTCGTGGTAACGATTTACCTAGAAGAGAAAGTAAATAGATAAATTGATTTTCTGAAATGTATTTTATATAAAATGTTTTTTTGTTGCGTTTTGCTTTGGAGGTAGCTATGTGTAATTTGTTTTTTAAGTATTTTATTAAACAGAAAAAGAATATTCTATTCCTTATTATAATTATAATTATTGGAACTGTTATATCTTCTATTTCAAAAATTGAAAATAATAAAAATAAGGAAGAACAAATTTTTAGTAGAGAAAGAGTTATAGAGATATTTAAAGAAGAAATTAAAGAGGTAGATAAAGATTTAGAAAGCAGTAATATTTCAGATGAAGAAAAAATAGAATTAAATAATATGAAAAAAAGAAATATTGCCAATATACAGTATTATGAAAAAATAATCCAAGATATTAAAGCTGAAAATTGGCACGCATTATATGAAGATGAATTAAAGCGTTCTTTAGATCCCAACGGAAATTTCGTTTCAAAAGGATTTGTAAAAAAGGGAATAAGTTATACTGTAGATAAGTTGACAGTAGAGATAACATACGAAACATTGAAGTATTTAATAGAAAATGACCTTCCTTCAGCTCATCCATTATATTTAGAGAAAACAGAGTTTGAACAACCTCGAACTTCAGAAGAAAGTAAACTTCTTGACTATTATAGCAAAAAAACATTAATTGGAACTTCACATAGATTATGGGACTTTTTTACAAATAATTTAGTATTAATCTATACTTTTATAATTGTAGTAACTTTTGGTATTTTATTTTCAAAGCTGGAGGAGAGTCAAAATAAAACAATTAGATTTTTAAGGACATCGGGGGCAAGTAAATTTAGGATTGTATCGTCGGGACTTTTTACAGGTGGAATTTTAACGATTTTGTTAGGACTATTGATACCTGCAATATTTTTTGGAATAGAATTTTTAATAAGCGGGTCATCATCTTTTAAATATCCGATTACAACTTATATTGTAAAAAGTGATTATTTTTCACTTATGAGTTTTGGATATAAGATTGTTCCAATATCTGATGTTTTAATAAAAAGTTTGATTTTGTTCTTACTCTATGGACTATTTATATTCTTATTTACAAGTGCAATTTCAACTTTTGTAAAATCCAGTGTAAAATCCGTTATTTTATCTTTTGGGCTGATAGCAACTTTACAGATGTTTAATAAATGGTATAATCCGTTTTCATACTGGAGAGTTGGAAAAATAGCTGACGGAAGTATAAATTTTTTATTTAAAACAATTACTTACAGTTTTGATAAATCTTGTAAAATTTTAGCAATTGGAATTTGTATTTTAACAATTTTATTGATTTGTATAGCTTTTATTCAAGATAGAAGGAGGAATGGATATGCCTAGTTTGTGTATAAAAAATCTTACTAAAAGATATGGAGAGAATGTAGTTTTAAATGATTTATCTTTAGAGCTTGAAAATGCAGAGGTTTGGGCTTTGGTTGCACCTAATGGAACGGGAAAAACTACCCTTTTGGATTGTATTACAAATTTGAATAGCTATCAATCCGGACAGATTACTGTAAATGGTATAGATAATAGGGATAATGCTATTTTTAAAAAATTGTCATATTTACAGGATGCAAGTATTTTATTTCCAAATTTAACAGGACTTGATCATTTGAAATTTATTGCAAATATACAAAAATTGCCAAAGACTAGAATAAAAGAAATTGTAAGTCTAACTAAGATTGAAAAATTTTATAAAAGAGCTGTAAAGACATATTCTTTGGGAATGAAACAGAGGTTACTTTTGGCTATTGCACTTATTAATAATCCTGAAGTTTTATTGCTTGACGAACCTTTTAACGGGCTTGATCCTAGCAGTCAAATAGAGCTTAGAGTTATGTTAAAGGAAATATCAGAAAGGGGAACTCTGGTAATTTTATCTACACATTTTTTAGGAGAAATTAGTCAATTAACTGATAATCTTTTATTCATAAAGGACAAAAAAATTGTCAAAAAAATCGTTGAAGATGAATTTTTAATCTATGCTATTGATACTACTTCTAATGATCAAACTTTAGAAATTTTATCTCCATTTGTAGTAAGTGCTGAAATTGAAAAAGATATGATTATTTGTCAATTTAAAAAGAATTCTTTTGACGATGCAATTAAGGCAATACAGGATAAAGGCATAAAATTAATTAAAATAAGAGAGCATATAAATGCGTCTGAACAGATGTATCAAAGACTGTTTGCTGAGTAGGTGAATGTTATGAATACTTTGATATTAGAATGTAAAAAATTTATAAGAAGTAGAATATTTGTAGTAATTTTAGGAGTTATATTAGTTTTATTAGCTTCTCTATTTTATAAAAATTATTTAAATTATCAACAAGTCGATACAGATAAAAAGCATGAATTACTTATGATAAAAAAAGGAATAGGAGATATTTTATATCCTGCTGATGGAAAGTCACCTTGTATATATTCTGCTGATAAAGATAAAATGGATTTGTTAAAAAAATCTCTTGAAATATCAGAAAAGACTTTAAAGCTAAAGCATAGCGGAGACGATAGAGCTTATATGGAAAGTGCAATTTTGATGTACGAAAAAATCATTGAAATTAAGGAAAATGAAATAAATTTTTCTATGTCAAAAAGTTATGCTAATCACGAAAAAGAAAGGTTATCCGAAATAATTAAAGTAAATGGAACTTTTCAATATGAAGAAGCCCCTTTAGACGGTGTTTTGCTTGAATATAATAATATAAAGTATATTCTAGCTGTAATTTTTTTGGTAACTCTATCTTATTTCTTTATAACAACATATTTAGATTTTTATTATCATAAGGGATTTTTATTTACACTTCCAATGAAAAAGACGAGTTTTATAATTGGAAAGGCTATGATTTCTTTTGCTATTAATATTATATTGATAATAAGTCAGTTTGGGTTAAGTTTAGTTTTTTCTTATCTTTGGAAGTGGAAAAATACTTTTAATTATCCTGTGTTTTCTGATTTGACAGGAGGATTTTTACCTGTAAATAAGGCTATGATTAATTATATAGGAATAGAAATAGGAATATGTTTTATTGCATTGATTATTTCTACTATTTTTTACAGCTTGTATATTAAAATTAAAAAGTAAAATTTTACTGTAAAATGAAAATCATTTTACAGTTTTTTTTTATTGTGAAAATTTAATTTTGAAAAATTTTTTATTATTAGAAAATTATGTATTTTTAGGAAAATTTTGTGAATTTATTTTCCTTAACTGTTTTATTTTATTAAAAACTATGATATAATTATGTTGAAGTTTGTAAACGATTTAATTATAATTATATATTTATTTTAAAGGAGTGATAAAATGTCAGCACCTACAATAAAAGATGTAGCAAAGTTAGCAGGAGTTTCTATCTCAACTGTTTCCAGAGTTATGAATGAATCAAAACCTGTAAGTCCGGAATCCAGAAGAAAGGTTTTAGATGCGATAAAGAAATTGGATTTTAAGCCTAATGAATTGGCAAGAAGTCTTGTAATGAGAAAATCAAATATGATTGGTGTTATTGTGAAAGACATTGGCATTTCATATATGGCACAAATTATTAGAGGAATTGAAGAAATCGGAAGAATGTATAATTACGATATTTTACTTTCAAGTACATACGGAGATATTGAAGTAGAGCATAAGATTATCGAATTTATGTGTACTAAACAGGTTGAAGGGATAATTATGATTAGTGAAAAGATTAATCCTGAAATACTGTTTAAGTTGAAAAGTAAAAATATTCCTTTTGTAAGACTTGATAAATTTTATGAATATACAGATGAGCATACTGTAAGTATAGATTACAAATCAACTTGTAATAAGATGACAAATTATCTTGTAGATGAAGGACATAAAAGTATCGTTTTTATAAGTGAAGATATTACAAGTAGAATCGGTAGAGAAAAACTTGCAGGATTTAATGAAGCTGTTGCAGAAAGAAAAGTAAAATCAGCACTTATAAATGCAAAAGATATTACAGTTCAAACAGGATATGATATGGGAGAAGAAATTTTCAAACTTATCAAGGAAAATAATTCAACTGTAGTTTTTGCGAGTGAAGATGCTTTAGCTATCGGTTTTATTAGTTATTGTTACGATAACGGTCTTAAAGTTCCGCAAGACATTTCAGTTGCAGGGTTTGGAGATGATTTAATTGCTTCAATTTACAGACCTGCTCTTACAACAATAGAAGAACCATATTATGATATGGGTGCAATTTCTATGAGAAAGTTGATTAAGGAACTTAGAAATGAAGAAAAATTAAAAGATGTTACTATCCTACCTTCAAGAATAATTGAAAGAGGATCAGTTGCAACTTTTAAGAAAAAATAAGTAAATAAAATTTAAAAAATGCTCTTCTTTTTGAAGAGCTTTTTTTGAAATGGAAGAAGGTGATTAAATGGGGATTTATTTGGCTGTCCGAGACGGCTTTAAAAAGGCAAAAACCAGATTTTTACTTGGTTGTGTCTTTGATATAATTAGTGGTTTTATTTTAATTTATATAGTAACTTTAACCGGAACAATTGTGGATTTGTTTAAAAGTCCGAATTTTGATGTTACAAAAATTTATAAATATGTAGCTTTAATGATATTTTTGGGAGTGATTAACTTTTTAAGCTTTATGACTTTTTCATATTTGGTCTTTGGCTCGGGGGCAAAACTTAAGATGTACTATAAAGATATAATTTTTAGAAAAATTTTAAAAAAATCTCCCGACTTTTTTCAAAAAAATACTGCAGGAGATGTAATTGGACTTGCAGATAATGAAACTAAATATATATTTGAATATTTCAGTTTTGGAATTCTATTAGTTTGTGATTCTATGTTTATGCCTTTAATATGTGCATCATATTTAGTATTTTTCCTATCTTGGAAGCTGACGATTGCGGTTATGTTTCCTTTTATCTTTACAGCTATTATTACAAATATAGTAAGTAAAAAAGTTGGAAAAGTAAGTGAAGAAATGAATTTAACTTTTGGAAAGTCTAGTCAGGAGATTTTAGAAATAATTGAGGGAATAAAACTTATAAAAAGTTATGTAAATGAAGAAGTAAGACAAAAAAATATTTCTAAAATCATTAAATATTATTTTGATTTAGCTTATATGGAAGCTAATCTATGGATGTTAACATTTCTTTCAAATTCTTTTATAAGAGTAATTTCTATGATTATAGGACTTTTTTACGGAGCATTTTTAGTAAGAGATGGTAGTATTACAATTGGAAAGTTAGTGGTATTTTTTGGACTTGGAGAAACTTTAGCTTGGTCTTTCTGGGGACTTGGAGATTGTATAAATACTTATAAAAGAGCTCTGGTTTCAATAAATAGAATAAATCTTTTACTTGATGATAAGACGGAAATAGAAAATGGAGATAAGATTTTAGAGAACTTTTCCACTATGGAATTTAAAAACTTTTCTTTTATTTATCCCGGAGAAAAAGAAGTTTCACTTAAAGACATCAGTTTTAAGTTAAATAAAGGAGAAACTTTAGGAATAGTTGGAAAAAGTGGAAGTGGAAAGAGTACATTAGTTAAACAGATTTTAAGATTTTATAATTTTGATAAAAATAGGATTTTTATAAATGATATTCCTTATGAAGACTATGATATTACGTCAGTAAGAAATAAATTCGGATATGTAAGTCAAGAAAATATTTTACTTTCTAAAACAGTCAGAGAAAATATTTTGTTTGGAAGTATTGCAGAAAATGACGAAAAAATTATAAATGTTCTAAAAAAGGCAGACTTTTACAAAGATATACAAAATTTAGAAAAAGGACTTGAAACTATTGTTGGAGAACGTGGACTTGGACTTTCCGGAGGACAAAAGCAAAGAATTTCTCTTGCCAGAGCTTTATATCGGGATCCTGAAATTTTAATTTTAGATGATTCTTTTTCTGCAATTGATGCGAATACTGAAAGTAAAATTGTAAATTCTCTTAAGGAAAATAGAAAAAATAGGACAAATATAATTATTTCTCATAGAATTTCTGCAGTTGAACATTCTGATTTGATTTTAGTTATGGACAGTGGAGAAATAATCGACAGAGGTACACATGAAGAACTTATTTCAAGAGATTCTTGGTATAAGGAACAATTTGAGTATCAAAGTTTGGATAAGGAGGAAGAAGATGAAAAATAGTAAATTAAAATTTTTAACTTCCTACCTTTTAGAAGAAAAATTCCTGTTTTTTACAGGCTCAATCTGTACTGTATTTAGAGTTTTTCTTGATGTATATTTACCGACTGTAATTTCTTCAATTATAGATGCAGATTTAGTCAATATGGAAAATTTTTATTCTTTTATTGTTCAAAAAGCACTATTATATCTGGGACTTAATGTATTGCTTTTAGTATTTTTATTCTTTGTAAGAATTTGTTTTAATAAACTATCTTGTAATATTGCATATAAAATTCAATTCAGTTTAATAAGACATATGCAAAACTTTAAAATGCAATATTTTGATAGCTCTTATGCCGGAGATTTGGTTTCAAGATTTACAACAGATACTAATACAATTAAAGAGTTATATCAAACTCTTTTAAATGATCTTTTGGGTTTTGTGTTGAATTTGGCAATGATGCTTACTGTTATGTTTTATATCAGTCCATATCTGTTATTAATTGTTTTAATTTATTTACCACTTATGTATATGGTAACTAAATATTACGGAGAAAAACTTACAGCAGTTACTAAAACAATAAGAAAACATGAGGGAATTACAAGCTCAATTTATAATGAAACGATTAAATCATTACCTGTAATTCAAGTCTATGGAAATGAAGATTTGATGATTGAGTCTTTTGAAAAAGAAAATAAGGAAGTTGAAAAAAATTATATCAAAAGAACTATATTAAATGCTTTATTCTCTTGGAATTTAATTGATTTTACTATGATTTTTACAAATGCTATGATAGTTTTAGTATTTACAATTTTAAAGATTAATGGCTTGGGATTGAGTGTAGGGATTTTGTATATTTTAATTGAATATAATAAAAGAATTTTAAGGCTTTTTATGAATTTCTTATCACAAATAAATAGATATAAGACTGCACTTGTTTCTTGCGACAGAATAATCAAAATTTTTGAAATAGAAGAAGAAAAAACTACGGATAGAGAAATTGACCTTGAAGGAAATATTGAATTTAAAAATGTAGGCTTTGAGTACAAAGAAAATGTTCCTGTTTTAAAGGATGTTAATTTTAAATTAGACAAAGGAAAGTCTATTGCCTTTGTAGGTGCTACCGGAAGTGGAAAGTCAACTATAATGAATTTGATTTTAGGATTTTACGACAATCAAAAAGGAGAAATTTTACTTGACGGACAAAATATAAAAACATTAAGTAAAGCATCTTACAGAAAACAAATGGCTGTAGTTCTCCAAGACCCATATATTTTCACAGGAAGTATAAGAGATAATATCACTCTTAAAGAAGAAAATATAACTGAAAGTGAAGTTTTAGATGCGATTATAAAAGTTGGTGGTAAAAATCTTTTACAAAAAAGAAATGATAATTTAGATTATGAATTGGCGATAAGCGGTTCGGATTTATCTCTTGGAGAAAAACAAATCATTTGCTTTGCAAGAGCCATTGTAAGAAATCCAAAAGTTTTAATTTTGGATGAAGCAACTGCAAATATTGATACTGAAACGGAAAAAATAATCAATTATGGAATTGATGTTTTGAAACAGGGTAGAAGTACGATGATTATTGCACATAGATTGTCCACAGTAAAGAATTGTGATACAATAGTTATGATAGAAAACGGAAAAGTTTTAGAGACCGGTACTCATGATGAGCTTATCGCTTTGAATGGTAAATATAAAACTTGGTATGAAATTCAATCTGCAAAAGGGGACAATAATGAAGCAAGAGTATTATGATTTATATGATATAGTTATTAAAGATATAAATTCTGAAGGATATTTTGTTTATTCAAAAAGGGCTAAAAAACTTATTAAAGAAAAAACAAATATGACCGTTGATCAACAAAAAAGAGCTTTTCAATTTTTTGAACTTATGGGATATTTTAATCAACATGATAAATTCCCAAAGATTTATATAAGAAGTAAAAAATTAAAAGGTGGTTGTTAATTTAAAAGGGCTGTAAAAACAGCTCTTTTTTGTTGAGGAAATTATTCAGATATTTTGAAGCTGATTTACATTTAACGGTAAGCTATTAAACAAAGTTTTTTTCCTTATCCGTCATTTCGACTGTAGCGTTAGCGAAACGGAGAAATCTCATACTTTTGCTTTAGCAAAAGTAAATGTATCAAAGATACATAGAAAAATTATTTTAGAATTTCTTTTATAAATACTATTTCTTGTTATTAGCAAAAATAAGTAAAAAACTTTTCTAAATAGTTATTTTTGGAATAATCAACTACATAAATTTAGTTCTACATAATGGAGCTTTATGAGATTTCCATAGTCATTGTATTAGATAATACTACAATGACTATGTCAGACCTACTATTGATTATTTACTTGTAAATAATCTAAGTTAGGGCTAGATTCACTTCGTTTCGCTTTGCTCAACTACGGTCGAGATGACATGTTGGGAGTTTTTATTTGTTAAGTTTTATGATGTTAAATATTTTATTTGTTATAATTTTTTAAAATAAATCGTAAGCTGATTTACATTTAACGGTAAGCTATTAAACAAAGTTTTTTTCCTTATCCGTCATTTCGACTGTAGCGTTAGCGAAACGGAGAAATCTCATACTTTTGCTTTAGCAAAAGTAAATGTATCGAAGATACATACTAAAATTATTATAGAGTTTCTTTCATAAATACTATTTTTTGTAAACAAGCAATAGTCGAGAAATCTCCTAAAGCCCCTGATTTTTTGCAACAAAAAAAGCAGATTGCTCTGCTTTTTACTAGTCCATATTGTATCTTTTTTTGAATTTTTCAATTCTACCACCTTTTTCAACAAATCTTTGACGACCTGTGTAGAATGGGTGAGAGTCAGAACTGATTTCGATTTTAATTAATGGATAAGTGTTACCGTCTTCCATTTCTATTGTTTCATTTGAAGTTTTTGTTGAACCACAGATGAATTTATATCCACTTGTTGTATCCATAAAAACTACTTTATTATATTCTGGATGTATTCCCTTTTTCATTGTATTCACCTCACTTAAATATTGTAAATTAATCACTTTAGGTATTATACCATATCACAAAACTTAAATCAAGTATTTTTAATATAGAAATTAAAAATATTTTGAAATATAGCAAAAGCTATAAGCAATATGTTGTGAAAAACACTTTAATGAATTTGCCTTTTTTTAATAAAAATGTTATTCTTATTGTAGAATAATTTTAGGAGATAATTATGAGTAGAGCAGATGATATATTTATTTCAATGTGTAAAGATATACTTGAAAATGGAGTAGATACAAAAGGAGAAAAAGTTCGTCCTGTTTGGGAGGATGGAACAAAGGCATATACGATAAAAAAATTTGGAGTTGTAAATAGATACAATTTGGCGGAAGAATTTCCTGCACTTACACTTAGAAAAACAGCCATAAAATTATGTACTGACGAAATGCTTTGGATATGGCAAAAGAAGTCCAATAATATTAAGGATTTAAAGAGTCATGTTTGGGATGAATGGGCTGATGAAAACGGAAGTATCGGAAAGGCTTACGGTTATCAGCTTGGAGTTAAACATAAATATAAGGAAGGGATGTTTGATCAGGTTGATAGAGTTATTTACGATTTGAAAAACAATCCTTATAGTAGAAGAATAATTACAAATATTTACGTTCATGAAGATTTATCTGAAATGAATTTATATCCTTGTGCATATAGTATGACTTTTAATGTTACAGGGAACAAGCTGAATGCTATTTTAAATCAAAGGAGTCAAGATATTTTGGCAGCAAATAATTGGAATGTTTGTCAATATGCAATTTTGATTCATATGCTTGCTAGAGAATGTAATTTGGAAGTTGGAGAGCTTGTTCATGTAATAGCTGATGCTCATATCTATGATAGACATGTTCCGATTATAAAAGAACTTATTACTAGAGAAAAATTTCCTGCTCCAAAGGTTACTTTAAATCCTGATGTTAAAAACTTTTACGATTTTACATCAGATGATGTTATAATAGAAAATTATAAATGCGGAGAACAAATAAAAGATATTCCGATTGCAATTTAGGAGAAAATTATGAAAAGAAAAATTAATGTTTTTGATTATGCGAAAGAAATAATGTTGGCAGTTGAAAAAGGTGTTTTGCTTACTACAAAGTCAAAAGGAAAGGTAAATACAATGTCAATTTCTTGGGGAACTTTGGGAATAGAATGGAATAGACCGATTTTTACAGCATTTGTTAGAGAAAGTCGTTATACAAAAAAACTACTTGATGAAAGTGGAGAATTTACTGTAAATATTTTTTTGAATGATTTTGATAAAAATATAATTGGAGTTTGTGGTACAAAGTCAGGAAGAGATACTGATAAAATTAAAGATTTGAATTTAACTTTAGTTGAATCTGAAATTGTAGATGTTCCAGCTATTAAAGAATTGCCTTTAACTTTTGAATGTAAGGTTATTTATAAACAAAAACAAGATGAAAATGCAATACCAAAAGAAATAAAGGAAAAAAATTATCCTGAAAATGTGTCAGGAGAATTTTATGGAGCAAATAGGGATTATCATACAGCTTATTATGGAGAAATTGTAAGTGCATATATAATAGAATAAAATTAAATTTTTGTGTCAATTTTTTAAAATTGACACTTTTTTAATTGTGAAATTATAAAAATATATTGACAAAATTAATTAAATTATATAACATATAGAGAGTTTATAGATTATACGGAGATGTTTTTATGGAATATAGAATATTAAAAAGCGAAGAAATGGAAAAGGCATTCGCTTTGCGAGAGGAAGTTTTCGTAGATGAACAAAAAGTTCCGCTTGAATATGAAGTTGATGATAGAGATAGTTTAGAAGATACAATTCATGTTGGAGTTTTTGAAGGAGATGAGCTTCTTGCTACTGCAAGGATTATGAATATAAATAAAGACATTGTCTATTTTGGAAGAGCCTGTGTAAAGAAATCTTGCAGAGGAAAAGGAGTAGGAAAGTTTTTATTTATAAGTATGGAAGAAACTGTAAAAAAATTTAAAAAAGAAAATGAAAAGAAGACAATTAGATTTTCGGCGCAATATCATGCAATGACATTTTATGAAATGTTAGGTTATACTAAAGATAATGATGATATTTTTGTTGAAGTTGGAATAGAACATATTTCAATGAGTAAGATTGTATAAGGAGTTAGTTTTGTATAAAAATTTAGTTATAGTAGAATCTCCAACAAAAGCTAAAACAGTTAGCAAAATGCTTGGAAGTAATTATAAGGTTGTAGCAAGTGTTGGACATATAAGAGATTTACCTAAAAGCAAAATGGGGATAGATATAGAAAATAATTTTGAACCTGAATATATAAATGTAAGAGGAAAAGCGTCTAAGATTAAAGAATTAAAAGAACTTTATAAAAATTCTGAAAATATATATCTTGCAACCGACCCCGACAGAGAGGGAGAAGCAATTTCTTGGCATATAGCCTACCTTTTAGGTCTTGATATTAATGATAATAACAGAATAGAATTTCACGAAATTACTAAAAAGAGTATCAAAGAATCTATAAAAAATTCAAGAAAAATAGATATGAATTTAGTAAATTCTCAACAAGCCAGAAGAGTTTTAGACAGACTTGTAGGATATAAACTATCTCCGATTCTTTGGAAAAAAATAAAGAGTGGACTTTCTGCAGGTCGTGTTCAATCTGCAACTTTAAAAATTATCTGTGAACGTCAAGAAGAGATAGATAATTTTGTTCCTGAAGAATTTTGGAAGATCGAAGGGATACATAATGTCCAAAATATAGAGTTTAAATCACTATATTATGGAGAATATGAAAATAAAAAAATAGTAAAAAAAGAAATAAAAAATGAAAAAGAGGCTTTAAAAGTTGTAGAAAAAACAGATAAAGATAATTTTATCGTGGAAGATGTAAAAAAGGTAAAAAAAGAGAGAAAACCACAACCACCTTTTACTACAAGTACATTACAACAAGAAGCGGGAAGAAAATTAGGTTTTTCAAGCTCAATGACTATGAGTATTGCTCAACAACTTTATGAAGGGATTAATGTTGGTAAAGAAGGCTCTGTCGGTTTAATTTCATATATGAGAACTGACTCAACTAGAATTTCATCAGAAATAGTTGCAGAGGCAATTGAGTATATTACCGAAAATTATGGGAAAAATTATGCAAGTAAAGGTAATGAGTACAATTTAAAGAAAAAAAATTCACAAGATGCTCATGAGGGTGTTAGACCAAGTAGTATTTTTAGAAGTCCTGAA
This sequence comes from Parvimonas oralis, assembly GCF_047608425.1. NCBI lineage: Bacteria > Bacillati > Bacillota > Tissierellia > Tissierellales > Peptoniphilaceae > Parvimonas > Parvimonas oralis. The sequence goes on along the minus strand of NZ_JBLKRS010000005.1, from coordinate 52,476 downwards.
AAAATAAAAAGCTATTTAACTGCAAATCAATATAAACTATATAAATTGATTTGGGAAAGAACAGTCGCTTCTCAAATGAAGGCAGAAAGTTATGAAAGCACACAAATAGTTTTAAATTCTAATAATTGTATCTATAAATTAAATGGAAGATACACTTTATTTGACGGATTTTCAAAAATATATACTTCAAGTGATATTAAAGATGAACCATTGCCTAAATTAGAAGTTAAAGATGTAATAAATGCAGAAAAAATAGAAAAAAGTCAACATTTTACAAAACCGGTTGCCAATTTTACAGAGGCTACTTTGGTTAAAAAACTTGAAGAAAACGGAATTGGAAGACCTAGTACTTATGCTAGTATTATAAACAGTTTGACAAGCAGATTTTATATTTTAATTGAGAATAAAAAAATAATTCCTACAGAGCTTGGAAAAAATGTAAATAAGTTTTTAGTTTCCAACTTTGAAACAATTATAAATGAAAAATTTACAATGGAAATGGAAGAAAAACTTGATGAAATAGCTGAGAATAAAAAGGATTGGAAAAAAGTTATTTCTGACTTCTATGCTGTTTTTGAAACATTTTTGAAAAAGTCTGAGGGGGATTCAGAGGATTATAAAATAAAAGATGAAGTTCTTGATGAAAAATGTCCACAATGTGGTAAAAATTTAGTTGTCAAAAAGACAAAATTCGGTAGATTTATCGGTTGTAGCGGATTTCCTGATTGTAATTATATAAAAAAGGAAGTTAAAGATACTGGGGTAAAATGTCCTAAATGTGGTGGAAGAATAATAGAAAAAATATCCAAAAAGAGAAAAGTTTTTTACGGTTGTGAAAATTATCCTGAATGTGATTATGCAATTTGGGACAAGCCTATAGCTGATAAAAAATGTGAAAAATGTGGAAAATTCTTAGTTGAAGTTAAAAACAGATTTAAACATGCACTAAAATGTTCCGATGAAAATTGCGATTTTGAGATTGATTTAAAGAAAAAGAAAAATGAAAAATAAAAGATTAGAACTTAACAAATTCGCTTTTCCACTTATGGTAAATTTTATTTTAAGTTATATTTTGGAGTTATCCGATATTGCTATCGTTGCAAGAGTTTCAACACCTGCATTTAATGCGGTAAATTTGATTTCTTCAACATTATATACAATAAGTGGAGTTTTAGGGGCGACTGCAATAATTATAAATACAAAACTTGGAGAAAAACTGGGACAGGGAGATGAAAAAGGTCTAAATTATGAATTCTTTTCATCTCTTGCTATCAATATTTTTATGGGAATTTTATTCTTATTATTGATGTTGCTCGGAAAGACATATTTTTTAAAAATATTCTATAATTTGTCCGGAGAAACTTTGGAACAGGGGATTTTGTTCTCATATCCTATGAGTTTTTGTGTCTTATTACAACTATGTTTATTTACATTTGGGGCATATTTTAGAATTTCAAATATGACAAAGTGGATTTTAATAGGATCTACTGTTTCTTCAGTTTTAAATCTGGGTTTAGATTATTTGTTCGTTCTTGGAAAGTTTGGTTTCCCAAAATTTGGAATTACTATGGTCGGATTTACTACAGTTTTTTCAATGTTTGTAAATCTTTTTATTTATATTTTTGTATTGAAAAATAAATTAAATTTAAAATTTGAATTATTAAAAAGCTATTTTATAAATGGAATTAATCATTTTAAATTAGCTTTTCCTATTATGATACAGGAAATTTTTGACGGAACTATTTTTGTCATTATTTTCAATATGATTGTTATTAGAATAGGCAATAACGAATTTGCTGGATATTCAATAATTACAAATTTAATTATGTTTTTATTTACTTTTAAACATATCTATGGTTCTGCGACTTTGAGTTTAATAAGCATAAGTTCCGGAGAGAAAAACATTAGAAATTTGATAGATTATCCTAAAATATCAGTTAAAATTACAACTATATTATTTATCTTTGGAAGTGCATTATTCTTTATTTTTAGAGAATATTTACCTAAACTTATTACAGATGACGTTTCTGTACAAAATATTGCTACAAAATTTTTGATATTTTTCTTAATTGCAAATATTTGTAGTTCATATTCATACATATATAAATGTGCTTTACAAGGTTTGAATAAAAATATGTTTTTATTAAAAACAACTGCAGGAGTAAATATCTTAAGCCTTATTTTAATGTTGATATTAACACAAATTTTTGATTTATCTCTATTTGGAGTTGCATTTTCACAATTTGTGAATGAATTTATCTTGAGTGTAATATTTTTGAAATATTATAGATATATTGTAACTGATGAATTTTATAATTTGACAAAAGATTAAATAATGTATATAATTTATTTAGTTAAAATATTTAGATTTTTTTATAAAAAACTTTTGGAGGCTGGTTATGAAAATATTAGTTGTTATTGATGTTCAAAATGATTTTGTTGATGGTAAGTTGGGAACTCAAGAGGCTATAAATATGATTCCTAAATTAAAGGAAAAAATTAAAAACTTTGACGGAGAAATTATTTATACAATGGATACTCACGATGATAATTACTTAAATACACAAGAGGGAAGAAAACTTCCTATAAAACATTGTATTAAAGGAACTGACGCTTGGAAAATCAGAGAAGGTATCTATAAAGAAAACTGTAAAATTTTTGAAAAAGCAGGTTTTGGCTCTAGCAACTTGGTTGAGTATTTAAAAAGCATAAACGAAAAAGAGAAAATTGAAAGTATAGAATTTGTTGGGATTTGCACAGATATTTGTGTGATTGTAAATACTTTAATGATTAAAGGATTTTTACCTGAAGTTGAATTAATTGTAGATAGTAAATGTTGTGCGGGAGTTACTCCACAAAGTCATAACACAGCATTAGAAGCTATGAAAATGTGTCAAGTTGATATTTTGTAAAAAATAAATTATTTAATTAAGCAAAAAACGCAACAACACGATATGCAATAATATACTATTGCATATCGTGTTTTTTTATATTATAATTATATTGAGGTGATTTTATGAAATTTATTGGAAGAAAATATGAACTAAAAGAGTTAAATTTAGAATATGAAAATGGAAAATTTGCCTTATCTGTAATATATGGAAGACGAAGAGTTGGAAAAACCTATTTAATTCAAGAATTTATAAAAGACAAAGAGGGCTATTATTTTGTTGCTACTGAATCAAATGAGTTAATAAATCTTAGTTTAATTTCAAAAGCGATATATAAGACTTGTGGAAATTTAGAGGGATTACCTGATTTCAGTAATTTCGAAAGTGCATTAAGATATTTATTTCAATATAGTATAGATAAAAGGATAATTTTTGTTATTGATGAATTTCCTTATTTAGCTGAATCAGCACCATATATTTCATCATTAATACAAAATTTGATAGATGAATATAGAGAAAAAAGTAAATTATTTCTTATACTTTGTGGGTCATCTATGAGTTTTATGGAAGAACAAGTTTTAGGGTACAAGAGTCCTTTGTATGGAAGAAGAACAAGTCAATTTAAAATAAATGCTTTTAATTATTTGGAATCCGGAGAGTTTGTCAATTCATATTCAGATAAAGAAAAATCAATAGTTTTTGGATTAACTAATGGGGTTGCTGAATATTTAACATTTTTTGACGAAAATTTGTCTTTAAAAGAAAATATAATAAATATTTTTTTAAAACCAAATGGTCGTTTGTATGAAGAACCTCTTAATCTATTAAAACAAGAATTAAGACAGCCAAAGTTTTATAATGATATTTTATTTTCTATTTCCGCAGGAGCTAGTAAACTAAATGAAATATCCACAAAATTAAATGTAGTTAGTGGTGGTTTAGCTCATTATCTAAATTCTCTTATAGAGCTTGGAATTATAGAAAAAAAGACGCCTGTACTCAATAGAAAAACAAAAAGACCTATTTATGTTATAAAAGATACTATGTTTCTATTTTGGTATAAATTTGTTCAAACCAACTTAAATATGATAAATATAGGACTGGGAGAAGTTTTATATGAAAGCATAGAAAAAAATTTGAATGATTATATGGGAGATGTTTTTGAAAAAATCTCTATTGAATATTTTGAAGAGAGATTAAAAAAATCAAAATTTTTATTTATTCCAACTGATTATGGTAATTGGTGGGGAACAGATAAAGAGTTAAAAAAAGAGTCGGAAATTGATATGTTGGCTTATAATAATGAAAATGAATTTTTATTTGTCGAAGCTAAGTGGAATAATAGCAAAGTTAAACAAGATATTTTAGATAATTTGATTAGTAAGTCTTACAATTTTAGATATAAAAAAGCACATTATTGGATTACAAGTTTATCAGGATTTGAAAAATTTAAAATTGAAGACAATGTTGAGCTTATAGATATTGGAAGCATGTATAAAATATAACTTCTATAAAAATGGAGAGTTTTTGTGTTTGTATGAGTATTGTTTTGTTGTAAAGATAGTTGGTATATGTTATAATATACAATAATTAAAATAGATTCTATCTATTTTGATTTTGATATATTTATTATATGGAGGTGAGATAATGGATTGTATATTTTGCAAAATTGTTAATGGAGAAATTCCATCAAATAAAATTTATGAAGATGATGATATAATTGCATTTAATGATTTATCCCCTCAAGCTCCGATTCATTTTTTAGTAATCCCTAAAAAACATATTGAATCTTGTAATTTCGTAGATAAGGAAAATTCTGAAGTAGTTGGAAAGATATTTTTAAAAATTTCCAAACTTGCAAAGGGAATGGGATTTGATGAATCAGGTTATAGAATTATAAATAATTGTAATGAAGACGGTGGACAAACTGTTAAGCATTTACATTTTCACGTTCTTGCAGGACGTAGTTTAAATTGGCCACCGGGCTAAAATTAAAATTATCTTAAAATTTTTTATAAATTTTATCAATTATACTGAAAAAATATAGTGAATTTACTTGAATTTATATCATTTTTGTTGTATAATATTTATGTTATTTCTCAAGACAGTTTGTCTATATAAGAGAGGGGGGATATCATGGCAGAAATCAGAGTTGGCGAAAACGAATCTTTGGATAATGCGTTGAAAAGATTTAAAAGACAATGTGCACGTGCTGGAGTGCTTTCAGAATATAGAAAAAGAGAACATTACGAAAAGCCAAGTGTAAAGAGAAAGAAAAAATCAGAGGCAGCAAGAAGAAAAAAGAAAAAATTCTAAGCTGTTTAAAATTTAATTTTTTGAATTAACTAAAGTCCTTTATTTTAAGGACTTTTTTTATTGCGAAGCAACAAGGTTCTCGGGTACCCGCCCGATGCAAAGTATCGAGGAAGGGTGATGTTTTTCTTGAGTATAAGGGATAATACTTCGTTAAATAGCTAGACGTTAAAGGTAAATATCTTAACAGCTATCTATCATTTATTATTTTAATATTTTTATTTAAAAATATTGATTTTTATATAAACATTTGATATAATATAATAAGCTGTTGTTTAAGGAGGTATTATGACAAAAAGAGAGCAAGAACTTTTAGAAATAATAAAAGAAAATCCTTATATTTCTCAAAATGAACTAGCTGATTTACTTAATATAAAGAGATCGTCTGTTGCAGTTCATATTTCAAATTTGATTAAAAAAGGATATTTGGTCGGAAGAGCCTATGTGATTAATTCGAATTTATCAAAAGAAGTTTGTGTAATTGGTGGATGTAATATTGATTTTATTGCAAAAAGTTTTGAAAAAATAAATATGAAAGACTCAAATCCCGGAACTTTGGAATATTCTTTTGGTGGAGTTGGTAAAAATATTGCTGAAAATTTACTTAAAATGGGAATAGAAAATAAATTTATTTCTGTATTTGGTGATGATGTCTATTCAAGAGAAATCAAAGATTATTTGAAAAAAATTGGGCTGGATTTTTCAAACAGTAAATTTTTAACAAATAGAGGGATGTCAAATTATATTTCTATTTTGGATGAAAATAATGATTTATTTACTGCCATTTCTTCGATGGAAGTTTTGGATGAAATCAATATTGAATTTATCTCTAAACTAATTGATTTAATTAAGAGTTATAAATATATAGTTATGGATACAAATTTAAGAGAAGATGTCCTTGAATATATCTGTAAAAATTGCCCTAATTCAAAGATAATTGTAGATTGTGTTTCTAGAAAAAAGGCTTTAAAAATTAAGAAATTATTAAAGTACATCTATCTTTTAAAACCGAATATTTATGAAGCAGAAGAATTAACTGACATTCCTTATGAAAATGAAAGTGATTTAGAAAAAATAGTGAATGTATTTTTAGAAAAAGGCGTTCAAAAAGTTTTTATTTCAATGGGGGAAAAAGGAATTTTATATGCTGATAAAAATGAGAATGGAATAGTAAAGATAACTGAAAAACCAAAGATTGAAAATACTTCAGGCTGTGGCGATTCAGCTATGAGTGGAATAATCTTTGGAGTTGTTAACGAAAAAGATATTTTAGAATGTGCAAAACTTGGAAATATCGCAGGATTTATAACAGCACAATCTATGGATACAGTAAGTAAAAATATAAGTGAAAAAAATCTATTAAATTTTGGAGGAAGTTATGAAATTAGAAAAATATTTAACAGTTAGTGAAGAAGTAAAAAATGCAATTAAAGAAAATAAACCGGTTGTAGCTTTGGAATCAACAATAATATCACATGGTATGCCTTATCCTAAAAATGTTGAAACAGCTCTTGAAGTTGAAAAAGTTGTTAGAGAAAATGGAGCAATTCCTGCTACAATAGCTATTATAAATGGAGAAATTAAAGTTGGGCTAACAAAAGAAGAAATTGAAGTAATCGGGAAAGCTGGACTTAGTGTAACAAAAACTTCAAGAAGAGATTTAGCTTATGTTGTTGCTAATAAATTAAATGGAGCAACAACTGTTGCTGCAACAATGATTTGTGCAGAAATGGCAGGAATTAAAGTTTTTGCAACTGGTGGAATCGGTGGAGTTCACAGAGGAGCAGAAACTACTATGGATATTTCGGCAGATCTTGAAGAATTAGGAAATACAAATGTTGCAGTTATTTGTGCAGGATGTAAATCAATTTTAGATATGGGGCTTACTTTAGAATATTTAGAAACAAAGGGAGTTCCTGTTTATGGATACCAAACTAATATATTACCAGCATTTTACACAAGAGAAAGTGATTTTAAAGTTAGTAAAATAAATTCAGAAGAAGAAATTGCAAAAGTTTTAAAAGCTAAATGGGATTTAGAGCTTAATGGTGGAGTTGTAATTGCTAATCCTATTCCGGAAGAATTTTCAATGGATAGAAATTTAATTGACAAGACAATTTTAGATGCTTTAAAAGAAGCAGATGAAAATGGAATAAAAGGAAAAGACACAACACCATTCCTACTTGATAAAGTTCAAAAACTTACACAAGGAAAGAGCTTAGAAGCTAACATCAGATTAGTATTCAATAACGCAAAACTTGCAAGTAAAATAGCAATAGAATATTCAAAATTAGCATAAAAGTCGGGAAATCCCGACTTTTTTTATGAATTTATGCCTTAAAATTTACTATTTTGAAAAAGTTTTTTAGTATGATATAATAAAAGTGCAAAAGCATATTTTAAATGTTGTTGATGATATTATTTTAATAAAGGACAATGTTAATGATAGTGTGTGGATATCTAATATAATTAATAATATACCAAAAGATATTGATATTGTTTATCTAGGTGAAAATAAAGATATATAGGTTTATTATAGTAAAAAGTTGTGTAAAATGATAAAAATATTAGATGAAGGTAGTAAGTGGGAAATTGATAAGAAAAAAATTTACAAAGTGCCAAGTCAATCACAAAAATAGTACCTAGTATTTTTGAAGAAGAACAATTATATGAATTAATAAAAGAAATAAAAAATATTAAGTATAAAATAGGTAAATATTAAAATAAAACAAGTATTTTATATTATTAATTGATAAAGGAGTGTTATATGAATGATTATCAATACTATTTTTTTGATTTAGATGATACGTTATGTAATTATAAATCAGCAAAGGAAAAAGCTAATATTAGAATCAATAGACAATTAATGAATTATGGAATTGATATTCATCTTTTTAAGGAGAAATACATTTCAAATGAAGTTAAATTAATGAACTCTTTTCTTGAAGGAAAACTTAATAAAATAGAATATCGAACAAGAAGATATTCTGATATTTTAAATTTTTTTGGAGTAAATAATGTAGATGAAAAAGCTAAAGAATTTAATTTAATATTTATGGAAGAAGGGAATATTAAAATTAAAATATTTGATGATGTTATTCCTTTTATGAAAAAAATTAAAAAAGCTAAGAAGAAAATAGCAATTATTACAAATGGTCCTACTGATGGTCAAATGAGTAAATTAAAAGTCACAGGGCTATTAGATTATATAGATCATATTTATATTAGTGAAGAAGTTGGAGCTGCAAAACCTTCAAAAGTTATATTTAATTTTGCAATGCATGATATAGGTGCTTTACCTAAGGAATCTGTTATGTTCGGAGATAATATTAAAGAAGATATCTTTGGTGCAAAATCAGTTGGAATGAGTGCTATATTAGTTAATAGATTTAATAAAAATATTAATTATAATAATCAAATAAAAAATTTTTTTGAATTAGATAATATTTAAATTCATTATAGGACGATGATGGGAGAATATATTATCTATTATAAAGAAAAAGTTATAGGTGGAATATATGATGACAGATTTTTAGTAAAAGCTACAAAGAAAGCTATTGACTATGTTTCTGAGGTACAATTTCAACTACCTTATGAAGGAGCAAAAGAAATGCTATTAGTTGACGATGTGGAAGATAAAATCTATCTAAAAGGATTATTTTATACAATGTATGATGAATTACCTTTCCCAAAAGTTAAGAAGAAAAAATAGAACAAACAAATTATTCAATAACTATATATTATAATAAAATGAAAAAATAGGAGAATTTATGGGAAAAAGTAATTATAAAAAATCTTGTTTTGAAAATTGTAAGAAAAAATATATAAAAATACAGCAGAATAAATTTGGTCTTTGCTTATTTTTAATTTTTTCTAGTGTGTTAGTTGATTTTTTTTTTTGATTATCTGCTAAAATTTTTAGTATGGATAACAAGTGTCTTTTTTGATTATTCCAATAAAATGTTTGTATTAATTTTTTTATATGTCTAGTAGTTGCAATATCTATTACTTTTTTAGGTTTTATATATAAAATAAAAAATAATAATAGTAAAATAGCAATAGAATATTCAAAATTAGCATAAAAGTCGGGGGATCCCGACTTTTTTTATGAATTTATGCCTTAAAATTTACTATTTTGAAAAAGTTTTTTAGTATGATATAATAAAAGTAAAATTATGATTTAGTATTGAAATATCATAATAAAATGTTGAAATTAGGAGTAAAGTGATGATAAAAAGTAAGTATAAAAAGAATATTCATAAAATAATTATATTATTTATATCTGGAATTATTGTCGGAAGTTTCAGTATTTTTCCTATGGTATTAATTCAAAAAGTTATAGATTCTTTGACTACTGGTTATACAGTCGAGTTTTTTAAATATATTATATTGTATTCACTTATATATATTTTAATTGATTTATTTAAGATAATTCTTATAAATTTTGGGTCAAAGTTTGAATTGAATCTAAATAGAGATATAAAAGATGAAATTATTGAAAGTATTCTCAATACAAAAATTGATTTGCTTGAAAAAATTGGGGGAAGTAATGTTTTTAATTCTATAATTGATGATTTAAAATCACTTGATGATAAAATTATTCCTTTAGTTTTTGGATTAGGTTTTTCAATATCAAGTTTTATTATAGGTGCAATTATAATAATAAAGTATGATTATATTATGTTAATATCAATGTTGCTTATTTCTTCTGTATCAACGATTCTTATTCAAAAAATTTTAAATAGTTCGGAAATTGCTTCCGAAAGGAGTCAAATTCAGAGATTAAATGTTATAAATAAATTATTTGATATTATCGTTGGTGCAAGAGATATAAAATTATTTAATAAAGAAAAATTTTTTAGTAAGGATTTTACTTCTGAAAATAGCAAATTAAATAAATTGGATAAAAAAATTGTAAATATAAAAAATATTTCTCAAACACTTGTAAGATTGTTGTTTAATCTAATTATGGCTATTTTGATTCTTATCGGAGGAATTCGTGTCAGTCAAAATAATTTGTCCATTGGTGCGTTGATTGCAATAATTTTATATGCATCTATGATTACTGACCCGATATTTAATATAATAGAAAATCAAAAAGAAATTTCAGCATTTAAAAACTCTGTTAAGAGAATAGACAATACTTTTGAAATGCTTGAAAGAGAAAATATTGATTTACAGAAAAACTTTAATGTTATTGAATTTAAAGATGTTTCATTGAACTATGGTGATAATCAAATTTTAAGTGAATTTAATTTTATTATTAATAAAAATGATAAAGTTAAGATTAATGGAAGAACTGGTTCTGGAAAATCATCATTAGCAAAATTGATTACAAATTTGTATAAGCCTACTTCAGGAAATATCTTAATTGATGGAAAGAAAAATAAAACAATATCTTTATCGGCAGTTTTTCAAGAAAATAAATTATTTAATATGTCAATCATAGATAATATTACTTTCAAATCGAATATTGAAAAAGAAAAATTGAAACAAATAATAAAGATATGTAGATTAGAAGAAGTTATTGAAAAATATTCAGATAATAGCATCGGATTTGATAGTAGCACCTTATCAGGTGGAGAAAAAACAAGATTACTTTTAGCCAGAGCATTGTATAAAGATTGTGAATTATATATTTTTGATGAAATAAGTACAGGGCTTGATGAATCTCTTTTTTATGAAATATTTGACGATGTTATGAAATTTTTGCAGTCAAAAACAATAATAGTTATAGATCATAAATATATAGATGAAAAATACTTTACAAAAAGTATTATTATATAATTTTTTTGTTTTAGGAGGTTATTATGGCATCAAGTAAAGAATATTTAAAATATATTTTAGAACAGTTATCTGAACTTGAAGATATAAAATATAGGGGAATGATGGGAGAATATATTATCTATTATAAAGAAAAAGTTATAGGTGGAATATATGATGACAGATTTTTAGTAAAAGCTACAAAGAAAGCTATTGACTATGTTTCTGACATACAATTTCAATTGCCTTATGATGGAGCAAAGGAAATGCTATTGGTTGACGATGTGGAAGATAAAACGTATCTAAAAGGCTTATTTGATACAATGTATGATGAATTACCTTTCCCTAAAGTTAAGAAGAAAAAATAAAAAGTAAAAATTTTGTTATAAATTAAAATGGATAGCATTTCGCTATCCATTATTTTTTATATTTCTTCTAGTTAAAGTTTATTTGCTTTGTTTTATTTTAGCTTGTGCTGCTGCAAGTCTTGCGATTGGCACTCTGAAAGGAGAACATGATACATAGTCGATTCCTACAGAATTTAAGAATTCAATTGTATCAGGATCGCCACCGTGTTCACCACAAATTCCTACATGAAGATGAGGGTTTGTTTCTCTTCCAAGTTTGAAAGACATTTTTACTAATTTACCAACACCTTTTTGATCTAATTTTGCAAATGGATTAAAGTCGAATATTTTTTTATTTTCATATTCGTTTAAGAATTTTCCGGCATCATCTCTTGAAAAACCAAAAGTCATTTGTGTTAAGTCATTTGTACCATAACTAAAGAATTCAGCTTCTGTTGCGATTTCATCAGCAAGTAGGGCAGCTCTAGGAATTTCAATCATTGTTCCAATTTTGTACTTAATGTTTTCGTTCAATTCTTTTAGAGTCATTTCGATTTCTTCAACGATTTCTCTTTTTACATATTTTAATTCTTCAAGTTCTCCAACTAATGGAATCATTATTTCAGGAGTAATTGAGATATTCAAATCTTTTTGTGCTTTTATTGCAGCATTTATTATAGCTTTTGCTTGCATTCTATATATTTCAGGATAAGTAACTGCAAGTCTACAACCTCTGTGTCCAAGCATTGGGTTTACTTCTTCCAAATCTGTAATTACATCTCTTAAATGAGATTCGTCGATATTCATTTCTTTTGCCAAGTTTTTAATATCTTCATCTTCATAAGGTAAGAATTCATGTAGAGGTGGATCAAGCAATCTGATTGTTACTGATTTTTCTTTTAGTACACAGTAGATATCATAGAAATCTTTTTCTTGCATTGGTCTGATTTTTTCTAATGCTTCAACTCTTTGTTCAGTATTTTCTGAAAGAATCATTTGTCTTACAACAGGGATTCTATCTTTGTCAAAGAACATATGTTCAGTTCTACAAAGTCCAATTCCTTCAGCTCCAAATTCAACAGCTTGTTTTGCATCTCTAGGGTTATCAGCATTTGCTCTAACTCCTAAAACTTTTATTTCATTTACCCAATCCATAAAGATTTTAAAGTTTCCTGTTAATTGTGGATTTAATTTTTCAATTTCGCCTTTGTAAATAATTCCTGTTGTTCCGTCAAGAGAAATTATATCGCCTTCTTTGATAACTTCGTTTTGAGTTTTTATAACTTTTTCGATTTCATCAACCTTGATTTCACTTGCTCCTGCGATACAACATTTACCCATACCTCTTGCAACTACGGCAGCGTGTGAAGTCATACCGCCTCTTGCAGTTAAGATACCTTCAGCTTCAATCATTCCTTCGATATCTTCCGGTGAAGTTTCTTGACGAACTAAGATTACTTTTTCTCCTGATTTTACTGCATCAACTATATCTTTTGAGTGGAAATAAACTTTACCACTTGCAGCTCCCGGGGAAGCGGCTAAACCTTTTGATAAAATAGGAGTATTTTTCATCATTTCAGCATTGAAGATAGGGTGAAGAAGTTGGTCTAAACTCTTTGGTTCAACTCTTAAAATAGCTTCTTCTTTTGAAATTAATCCTTCATTAACTAAATCTACTGCTACATTTATTGCGGCATCTGTAGTTCTTTTTCCGTTTCTTGTTTGTAATAAGTATAATTTACCTTTTTCAATTGTAAATTCCAGGTCTTGCATATCTTTATAATGTTTTTCTAAAACTTTTGCAATTCTTAAGAATTCATCATAAACTTCAGGCATAATTTCTTTTAGCTTTTCAATTGATTCTGGAGTTCTAATACCTGCAACAACGTCTTCGCCTTGTGCATTCATTAAAAATTCTCCGAATAATTTATTTTCTCCTGTACTTGGATTACGAGAGAAAGCTACACCGGTACCACTTGTGTTACCCATATTACCAAATACCATTGCTTGAACATTTACAGCAGTTCCTAGTGAATCATCAATACCATTTAATTTTCTATAAACGATAGCTCTAGGATTCATCCAAGATTTGAAAACTGCTTTAATAGCTATGATTAATTGTTCAATAGGGTCTTGTGGGAATTCTTTGCCTGTTTCTTCTTTAAAAATTTTCTTAAATTTTTCAACTAAAATTTTTAAATCTTCAGCAGTTAGTTCTGTATCCAACTTTATATTTTTTTCTTCTTTAATTCTGTCAAGTTCATTTTCGAAGTAAATTTTTGGGATTTCCATAGCAACGTCGCTGAACATTTGGATAAATCTTCTGTAACTATCAAATGCAAATCTTTCATTATTTGTAGAATTTGCAAGACCGATAACTGATTTATCGTTAAGACCTAAGTTAAGAATAGTATCCATCATACCAGGCATTGATATAACGGCACCACTTCTTACAGAAAATAATAGAGGATTTTCTGTACTTGAAAAACTTTTTTGTAGCTTGCTTTCACAGTCTTTAATATGAGTTTTAATTTCTTCAATTAGACTTTCAGAAATTTTTTCGTCATTTTTGTAAAAATTATTACAAGCTTCAGTAGTAATAGTAAAACCAAAAGGAACATTTAGTCCAATGTTAGTCATTTCGGCAAGGTTAGCGCCTTTGCCACCCAATAAAGCTCTCATGTCTTTATTGCCTTCATCAAAATTGTAAACAAATTTGCTCATTTTTTTCCTCCAATTACTTATTAATTTTTAACAGATGTTTTAAGATAATGTCAGCTGTTTCTTCGATAGCTTTTGCTGATACATCTATTACGGGACAGCCTATTTTTTTCATTATTCGGCTAGAATATTCAAGTTCTTCAAGTATTCTATTTGAATTTGAATAAATACTATTATCAGGAAGACCTAAAGATTTTAGTCTTTCCTTTCTTATGCTTTCTAACTTTTCCGGAGAGTTTGTTAAGCCTATAATTTTTTTAGGCGAAACTTTAAATAATTCTTCTGGTACCGGTGTTTCAGGTACTAGTGGAATATTTGCAACTCTAATATTTTTGTTTGCAAGATACATTGACAACGGTGTTTTAGATGTACGAGAAATTCCTATTATTACAAGGTCAGCAATTAAAACTCCTCTCGGATCTTTTCCGTCATCGTAACGAACGGCAAACTCTATAGAGTCAATTCTTTTAAAATATTCTTCATTAAGTTTTCTAAGAGCGCCGGGTGTATTTCCGGGAGCCATATTACTCACTCTTTGAATTGCTAAAATAGATGCAGAAAGTAAATCTACATTAGTTATAGAATGTAGTTCTGAAAACTTTTTAACATAATCCAAAAGTGGAGCATCAACTAAAGAATAAAACAAAATTGAATTCTCAGTATCTTTACATTTGTTTAGTATCTCTGAAAGGTCTGAAAACTCTCTTATATGAGAGAATCTTTCAAAAGTGTACCCAATGTTGTTGAACTGAGCGAGAGCGGCACGTGCAAGTTGTTCCGCAGTTTCTCCGGTAGAGTCGGAAATTAAAAAAATGTTAAGCATTTATCTTCCTCCTTACTAAATATATTATAAACTTTTAATTAAGGAAATACAAGTTTTTTAAAAATTTTACTTTTAAAATTAAATATGATAAAATTAGATGATAATATTAATTGATTATTCTTTTGATATATTAAAATAAGTAAATAAAATGATTATAATACTTAAAATTATGGTATATATTAAATTATTATTAATATATTCTCATAAGAATGGAGGTGTATTTTTTGATTAAAATTAGCAAAAAATCAGATTCAGGGAAAAAATTATTTAAAAAAATAGGAATATTTTTGGGTGCATTGCTTTTATCAATTTATTTATTGGGAGTTATTATATTTTCTTTTATAGCTTTACCTAATACTAAAGTAAATGGAAATGATGTAAGCTTTGTAATGATAGATGATGTTTTCAATAAGGATTGGACAGATGTTTCTATTAAGTTAAATCGTGCTGATGGAAAAAGTGATTTTTTTAAACCTGAAAAGATTAATTATAATGAAGAATATTTAGCTGACAAGAAAATTTTACAAAATCAATTTACTTGGCCTATAGCGTTTTTTACAAGTCGTGATTTTAAATTAGAAGTAAATATAAGTTATGACAATGATAAATTTGAAGAATTTTTCAAAAATACTTTAATTTTAAAAGGTCTTAAACATCCGGAAGATGCGAAGATTATTTATAAAGACGGTAAGTATCAAATTCAAAGCGAAATTTCCGGAACTTATACAACCAAGGAAAAATTAAAAGAAGCTATTTTAATTGCTTTATCTGAAAGAAAAGAAAGTATTGATTTAAGTACAATTTCAGAGCAACCAAAGTTGAAAAAAGATGATCCGTCATTACAAGATGCTCTTTCAAAGTATGAAAAAATTTCGAAATTAAAGTATGAATTTAATATCGGTTCAAATAAAGAAGTGTTAGACGGGGAAATTTTGGCAAATATTTTTACTTTTGTTGATGGTGAATTAAAGCCGGATGAACAAAAGGCAAGAGATTATGTTAGAAGACTTGCTATAAAATATGATACTTTTGGAATGGATAGAAAATTCCAAACTACCGGAAAAGGAGAGGTTGTTGTTCCCGGTAAAGATGGAATATATGGATGGCAAATTGATGTTAATAAGACAAAAGATCTTTTAGTAGAAAAACTGTTAAAATATGAATCTGATTCTATCGAACCTGTTTTCATACACAAGGGATTATACTACGATAAAGAGGATGATATAGGTAATACCTATATTGAAATAGACTTAACCAGACAACATATGTGGTTTTACAAAGATGGAAAGCTTCTTTTAGAGACGGATGTTGTTACCGGAGATGTAAGTAAAAAGGTTGAAACCCAAATAGGAGTTATGAAAGTTTGGAGTAGAGAAAAAGATAGAAATCTTAAAGGATTATCTCCGCAAGGATATGATTATGTTGCTCATGTTGACTATTGGATGCCGATAAATTGGAAAGGTGTAGGGATTCACGATGCAACTTGGAGAAATGGAAAATTTGGCGGAAACATATACAAAACATCAGGAAGCTATGGTTGTATAAATACTCCACTTGATAAAGTAAAACAAATTTACGATAATGTTCAAATCAACACTCCGGTTATCGTATATAAAAGTAAATAAAAAATAAATTAAGTTTAGTAATTAAGGCTGATTTTTATGTCTTATTTGCTAAACTTTTTTTGTTTAAAATTGGATATAAAAAATCCATATTACAGTATTAAGCAAAGCAAATCTCATAACATGTCATTTCGACCGAAGTGAAACGGAGTGGAGAAATTTCATTGTGAAATAACGAAAGGTATGATGGAATAATTATAATATATATTATAAAGTTCTATATTTAGTGAAAGGGATTTTTACAGTCAAAATTATTAATTTTCCAACTGTTGACTTTTTAATTTAATTGTATTATATATAGTATAAGTATAAATTTTGAAAAAGGAGATTTAATTATGGAAAATATACAGGATAAAAAATGGTATGTTAATGTATTATATATATTGTGGATTTGTATAATAAGCTATGCAATTTTATTCATAAGCGAAATAATAGGAGGATTATTTATATCTAGGTTAGTTAAGGGATTATTTACATCCGGATTAATTAGAGGTGATGTATATATTTATACATTTATTATGTATATTTTATTCATTAATATATGGATTGGAGTTCTTTTTGTACTATTCATTTTTAAAAATAATCATTATATAATTGATAAAATAACAACAAAGACTAAAGGAAATAATATGGCAAATCTATTTTGGGGATTATTTATAGGATTTGTGTTAAATGGACTCTGTGCATTAATTGCCATGATAAATGGAGATTTTACTTTACGATTTAGTCAATTTGAAATATTTCGTGCTTTTGGTTTATTTTTCGCAGTTTTTGTTCAATCTTCTGCAGAAGAGTTATTATGTAGAGGATTTATGTATCAGAGATTATTAAAATCTACTAATAGTCCGGCTTTTGCAATTATATTTAATTCACTATTCTTTGCAGCTTTACATTTGTTCAATAATGGAATGTCTATTTTACCATTTTACTGTATATTAATTTTTGGCGTTTTTGCGTCAATGCTTGTATATTATTTCGACAGTTTGTGGATGGTAATGGGATTGCATGCAATGTGGAATTTTACTCAAAGTATATTATTAGGATTACCAAATAGTGGAAATAATGTTCCTTACTCCATTTTCAAAATCGGGAGCTCAGTAAAGGGAAGTTTTGCTTATAATCCGATTTTTGGGTTAGAGGGAACTATTTTATCTTGTGTTTTGATGACCGCTTGTTGTGTGGCATTGTATCTTTGGAAGTCAAAGAAAAAAGTTGAAATGGTATAAAAATATTTAAAATAGTTTAGCAATTAAGATTTAAAATTTCTTAAAAGCTAAACTTTTTTATTGTGAAATAACAAGGTTCCCGGGAACCCACCCGATGCAAAGCATCGTGGAAGGGTGGGGTTCTTATTGACTTTTTGTATTATCTGTATTATAATATATAATACAAGGAGATGAGAAAAATGTTTTTTATTGATACTTTGTCGGAAGTTCCTATTTACACTCAAATTTGTAACGGAATCATTAAAGAAATTGCAGAGGGAAATTTAAAAAATGGAGATGAATTACCTTCTGTTAGACAGCTTGCAAAAGATTTTGGAATAAATCCTATGACTGTGAATAAGGCTTATGGAATTTTAAAAAGTGAAAATGTAATAGAGATTGACAGACGTGTAGGCTCGATTGTATATGTTAGATGTACGGAAGAAAATATTGAGAACATAAAAGAAAATTTACAAAACTTAATTAATGAGGTTAAGATGAGAAATCTTGGAAAGGAGTTCTTGCTTGAGCTTATAGAAAGGAGTTTTTAATATGATTTACGATTTAATTTTAATTGGATGTCTATGGATGACTTTTACAATATGCTATTTTTCACAAAAGAAAGGATTTTCTTACAATAATAGGAAAATTTTACTTACTACAATTCCTATAAATGAGGTAGATAGTAAGGAAGTGCAAGAAATTAGTAAAAAAGCTTTAAAGAGTTTTAATTTACTTCATTTAGTATTTTTTATAATTTCATTTTTACCACTACTTACCAAAACTGATATAGAAATTCTATTTTTTATCGGAATAATCTTTGCTTATTTGATTTCTCTAGGATTTTTGTCAAATAAATATATAAAACAAATGAGAAAACTAAAAAAGGAAAAGAACTTTGCAAGTTTTACGAGAAAATATGTGGATTTTACAGTTTCAAAAGAAATAGATAAACAGAAACTTCCAATTTTCCTTTGGTTAATTCCTTTGGTGGTTTTTATTGGGGGATTTTCTATTTTTGGAACTTTTTCTGATATGGAGTTAATTTTGTTTATTTGCTTGTCAACAACTTTAATAGCAATGATATTTATGGGACTTTTCTGGAGAAGGTCTAAAATATCAGTAATAAGCGATAATAAAGAAAAGAATTTATATATAAATAAAATTAAAATTATAAAACTTCAAAATAAAATTTTTACTTTAGTAAATGTATATTCTGTTTTATTTTTAGTTTTAATATATTTACAAAAAATGGATAAATACTCTTTTCTTCCTTTTGTAGCAAGTATAATACTGATTACATTTTTTATCTTTTATATTATATCTACTGTTAATAAAATTGATATGGAAATAAGCAGTAATATTGAAGATGATAAATTTGTTGAAGATCAAGATGAATACTATGATATTTTTGGATATAAAAATCCGAATGATTCAAGAATTTTAGTACCTGATCCTATGAATACAGGTAATACAGTTATTAATCGTGGAAATAAAAAAGGGAAAATATTATTTGCCTTCTCAAATATAATTGTAGCATTTGTAATAATAGTTGCATTGGCATTAATTTTTGAAAAAGATTGGAAAGTTGAGATTTCAGATACCGTAAAAATTTCAACAATGCTTTATAAAGAAAATATAAAACAAAGTGATATTGAAAATTTAGAATTGCTTGATAAATTTCCTAAAAAAAGAGCTATTAGGATTAATGGTGGAGCTACTAAAGAAAAATCTTATGGTAATTTCTCTCTAGAAGGAGAAGGAAATGTTAGGCTTTATGTTTTCAACAAGACTGATAAGGTCATAAAGATAAGTAGAAAAAATGAAAAGCCGGTTTATATTAATATGAGAACTAATGAGAAAACTGAAGAGCTTTATGAAAAGTTAAAGAATTTTGTGGATAAATAGGAGGAGATTATGGACTTTTTAAGAGAACATTTTTTAATTTTATTGCCAATTATTATTATAAATATAACATTATTAGTAGTTGCATTAAGACATTGCTTAAAACATCAAAATTATAGATGTGGAAATAGATTGATATGGATTTGTGTGATAGTTCTTATTCAAACTATTGGACCTATTTCATATTTTGTATTTGGAAGTGAAGAATAGTGAATATTTTAACTGTAAAAAATCTAAGAAAAACTTTTAATGAAAATGACGTAATCAAAGATTTGTCTTTTAGTATCAAAGAAAAACAGATTTTTGGATTTCTAGGAAAAAATGGTGCTGGAAAAACAACCACTATGAAAATCATTTTAGGTTTTTTAAAAGCTGATTGTGGGGAGATTTTAGTTTTTGATGAAAAAGTCCATTTTGGAAATACGAAAACTAATAGATTTATTGGATATTTGCCTGATGTTCCGGAATTCTATGACTACATGACTTCAAAAGAGTATCTGAATTTATGTGGAGAAATTACGGGATTATCAAAATCAGAAATTAAAGAAAGAACAGAAGAAATATTACATTTAGTCGGACTCAAAGATGAAAATAAGAGAATAGGAAAATTTTCTAGAGGAATGAAGCAACGTCTTGGAATTGCTCAGGCTTTGTTTAATAGACCTAAATTACTAATCTGCGATGAGCCGACTTCAGCTTTAGATCCAATCGGTAGAAAAGAAATTTTGGATATACTATTAAAGATTAAGGAGCATACAACGGTCTTATTCTCAACTCATATCCTACAAGATGTTGAAAGAGTTTGTGATAAGTTTTTGATATTAAATGACGGTGTTAATAGCTTAAATGGAAATATATCCGACATCAAAAATATGGGATTAAAAGATAAAATTTCAGTAGAATTTTTTAAAATTGAAGATAGGGATTTATTTTTAAATAAATTTGAAATTAATAATATTAAAGTTGAATTAAAGGATTGCTCTGCAATATTTTCTTCTTTTGAAAACTTGAAATATATTGAAAATAGAATATTTAAAACTGTTTTGGATAATAATTTGCTTATTGGTAGCTACAATATAATTAAGCCTTCATTAGAAGATTTATTTATAGAGGTGATAAAATGAAAGTATTTATAGCATTGTTAAAGAAAGAATATCTTGAAAGTGTTAGAAATAAAAAATTATTTATAATGTCTTTTATATTTTTATTTCTTGGTATTCTAGGTCCTGTTACAGCAAAAATATCTCCTGAAATTTTAAAATCATTTTTAGGAGAAGAACTAGCTAAAGGGCTTCAAGAGCCTACATTTATTGATTCATGGGCACAGTTTTTTAAAAATGTAACTCAACTTGGCTTTATATTTATAGCTATAATTTTCAGTAATTATATAGTAAATGAGTTTTCTAAAAAAACATTAGTAAATTTAGTTGCAAAGGGATTACCTAGATTTCAGATAGTAATTTCTAAAATGATTTTTGCTTCTTTACTATGGACAGTATCTTTCATTATTTACTGTTTAATCTTTAATATATATACAGTTTATATATTTAAAGAAAATGTTGAGATATTACTTGCAATAAAGGCTTCAATCCCAATTTGGATATTTGGAATATTTTTAATAATCTTGGAATGTTTTGCAGGTTTTGTGTTTAGAAATACTGTCGGTGCTTTATCAACTTTAGTTATAACAGTTGCATTACAATTTTTACTTGGAATGTATGATAAAATAGCTAAGTTTTTACCAATGTTTTTAATCTCGGACAATATTAATTTCATTAAGGGAAGTATGTCATTTATGGATTATAAATACTCAATTACAATTACAATATTACTTACAATTTTGATGATTTTTACATCTATATTTACATTAAATAGAAAAGAAATTTAAAAATGCATTGTTCATTCGACAATGCATTTTTGCTTTCTTTAAATTATTTTAAAAGTTCCAATATATGTTGTTCAATATCTTTCGGCTTTGTTGTTGGAGCAAATCTTGAAACAACATTTCCGTTTTTATCAACTAGAAACTTTGTAAAATTCCATTTTATTTTGTTCCCTAAAAGACCGGATTTTTTTGCCTTTAAAAATTTATATAATGGATGAGTATCTTTTCCGTTCACTTCTATTTTTTCAAACATAGGAAAAGTTACACCGTAGTTCAAACTACAAAAAGATTTAATTTCTTCATTAGTTCCTGGGTCTTGATTTTTAAATTGATTACAAGGAAATCCCAAAACCACAAAATCTTTATTTTTATAGTCATCATATAGTTTTTGTAATCCTTCAAATTGCGGAGTGAAACCGCAACCGCTGGCTGTATTTACTATAAGTAAAACTTTGTTTTTAAATTGTTCCATTGAAACTTCGTTTCCATCAATATCATTTACTTTAAAATCATAAATATTCATTTCTACCTCCGAAAACATGTATAAGATATATTTATTTTAATACCCTTAATAATAGAATAACAAACATAAATCAACTTGTTTTTGTAAATAATATTTTTTATGAATAAAAATATTTAATAATTTTATTGTTATAAAATGAAAAATATCGAAAAACAATTTTTTCTAATGAAATATTTAAAAGTAAAAAAATAGAAATTTATATTGAATTTTTATTAAATGAATTGAATAAAAAATTTGACTTTTTTATGCATTTATAGTATAATTATGCCTATATTTTATAATAAACAATGAAGAGGACGGAGCTTGTGAATTAACTCAGAGAGATAGTGTATGGTGCAAACTATTTTATGAAGCAAACTCGTATCAACTTGGAGTTTTTTGGTTAATCCCGTTAAGGATTTTTGAGTGATTTAAGATTTTTTTAATCTTAAATAATTTGGGTGGTAACACGGAAAAATTTCGTCCCTAAGATTTTATCTTAGGGATTTTTTTATAGAAAAAATGGAGGTATATATGGCAAAGTTTAGAGAACTTTCAAAAGAGTCCGTTAAGGATAGAGAAATGAAAATATCTGAATATTGGAATGAGATAGATTTGTTGCATGAATCTGTAAATGCAAGAGAGGGACAAAAAAATTATATATTTTTTGATGGTCCTCCAACAGCAAATGGTAAACCCGGTATTCACCATGTTATAAGTCGTACTTTAAAGGATATGACTTGTAGATATAAAACTATGAAAGGTTTTAAAGTAAAGAGAAAAGCAGGTTGGGATACTCATGGACTACCTGTTGAAATTGAAGTTGAAAAGAAATTAGGACTTACAAGTAAAAAAGATATTGAAAATTATGGTGTAGAAAAATTCTGTAAGGAATGTAGAGATTCTGTTTTTGTTTACGAAAGTAAATGGAGAGAAATGTCTGAAAGAATGGCTTTCTTGGCGGATATGAACAATCCTTATATAACTCTTGACAACAATTATATTGAATCTGTTTGGAATCTTTTGAATGAGATTTTCAAAAAAGGTTTAATGTATGAAGGAGCAAAGATTTTACCATATTGTCCACGTTGTGGAACAGGTCTTGCATCTCACGAAGTAGCTCAAGGCTATGAAATGATTAAGACTACAACAGTTTATGCAAAGTTTAAGAAGAAGGACGAAGATGCTTACTTTATCGCATGGACAACAACTCCTTGGACTCTTCCTTCTAATGTTGCTTTGACTGTTAATCCTAATGTAACTTATGTTAAGGTAAAATATAAAGATGAAATTTTCTATTTAGCTGAAAATCTAGCAACTAAAGTTTTAGGAGAAGATTATGAAGTTGTAGAAAAATTCTTAGGAAAAGATATGGAATATTGGGAATATGAACAACTTATTCCTGAAATTGAAACAAAACAAAAAGCATTTTTTGTAACTCTTGCAGATTATGTAACTGTTGAAGACGGTACAGGTATTGTTCATACTGCTCCTGCTTTTGGGGAAGATGACTATCAAACAGGAAGAAGATATAATCTTCCGTTGATTAATCCTGTTAATGAAGAAGGAAAATTCAGCACTACAAGATATGAAGGCAGACCTGTTATGGAATGTGACGCTGATATTATCACATATCTTTTTGAAAATAATAAGGCATTGAAAAAACAAAAGGTTGAACATAATTATCCACATTGTTGGAGATGTCATACACCTTTAATTTACTATTCAAAACCATCTTGGTACATTGAAGTAACTAAATATAAAGACAAATTAATTGAAAATGCAAAGGCTGTAAATTTCTATCCTGATTTTGTTGGAGAAAAGAGATTTGCAAACTGGCTTGAAAACTTAAATGACTGGGCAATTAGCCGTTCAAGATATTGGGGAACTCCTTTCAATGTTTGGAAATGTGATTGCGGTCATTGTACAAGTGTTGGCTCAAGAAAAGAATTGGCTGAAAGAAGTATTGAAGATATTGACGAAAATATCGAATTACACAGACCTTATGTAGATAATGTTCATTTGAAATGTGAAAAATGTGGTGGCACAATGACAAGAGAAAAAGACGTTATCGACGTTTGGTTTGACTCCGGAGCAATGCCTTTCGCACAACACCATTATCCTTTTGAAAACAAAGAAAACTTTGGAGAATTATTCCCAGCAGATTTCATTAGTGAAGGAATTGACCAAACTCGTGGATGGTTCTATTCATTACTTGCAATTTCAACATTAATAACGGGAGAATCTCCATATAAAAATGTTTTAGTAAATGATTTGATTTTGGATAAAGATGGCAAGAAGATGAGTAAATCTCGTGGAAATACAATTGATCCGATAGAATTATTTGACAAATACGGAGCAGATGCTGTGAGATTTTATTCGCTTTATGTTTCACCACCTTGGGTTCCAACTAGATTTGATGTCGAAGGACTTAGAGAAATTGAAAGTAAATTCTTCAGATCTTACAAGAATACTTATAATTTCTTCCAACTTTATTCAGGAACTGACGATATAGATCCAAGAGAGTTCTTTGTAGAATACGATAAGAGACCTGAAATAGATAGATGGATATTATCACGTTATAATAACCTTTTAAAGATGTATAATGAAAATATGGATAAATTTGAAGTTACAAAAGTTGTTCGTGCTATTTCCGATTTTGTAATTGAAGATTTGTCAAATTGGTATATCAGAAGAAATAGAAGAAGATTTTGGAATACAGAAGTTGATGACGACAAAAAAGCTGTTTACAATACAACTTATGAAATACTACTTGGAATTTCAAAGATTATTGCTCCAATTACACCTTTTGTTGCAGAAGAAATGTATCGTAATTTAACTGACAAGAAGAGTGTTCATTTAGATTTTATTCCTGAATGTGATGAAAGTCTAATTGATGAAGCATTGGAAGAAAAAATGGATATCGTTAGAAATCTTGTAACAATTGGTCGTGCAAGTCGTGAAAAAGTTAAGATTAAAGTTAGACAACCACTTTCTGAAATAGTTGTTGATTTTGCTTTAAAAGAAAAAATTGGCGACTTAGAAGAATTGATTAAGGAAGAACTTAATGTTAAAAAAGTTGTATTCGAAAAAGATTTATCAGGCTTTATGAATTATATGTTAAAACCGGATTTTAAAGTTTGTGGTAAAATTTTAGGAGCTAAAATTAAAGAATTTGGAAAATTCTTAAATGAAACAAATGCAAAAGAATTTATAGAAAAACTTGAAAAAGGTTCTGTTTTTGTAAATCTAAATGGAGAAGAAACTGAAATCTTAAAAGAATATGTTGATGTAAAAGTTAGTGCAAAAGAAGGCTTTGACGTTACTATGGAAAATAATCTTTTCGTAATTTTAGACACAACTTTAACTGATGAATTACTTGACGAAGGTTTTGCAAGAGAAGTAATTTCAAAAATACAACAAATGAGAAAATCTGCTGATTTTGACGTTCTTGATGAAATTAGAATAAAATGTGCATGTTCAGAAAGATTGAAAAAAGCAGTTGAGAACTACAAAGAATTTATAATGAATGAAACTTTAAGTGTTGAATTGACTTTTGTTGACAATTTAGATACAGAGGAAGTTGACTTTAATGGAGAAGTTGGAAAATTATTTGTAGAAAGAGTTTAATAAAAAACTTTGAAAAACAACGGGTAAAAATCCGTTGTTTTTTTGTGCTAAAATAAGGCATAGAAAAAGCACAGAAATTCTGTGCTTTAATTAAAATCTTTTTATTATAAGTTTTCTCTAAATAGAGGCATACTCATACATCTTGGACCCCCACGTCCTCTAGATAATTCACCTGAATCAATCTTATGAAGTTTTACTCCTTTTTCTTCAAGTAATTGATTTGTTATAGTATTTCTATCATAAACGATAGCTTCTCTAGGTGCGATAGCTAATGTG
Source organism: Parvimonas oralis (assembly GCF_047608425.1). Lineage (NCBI taxonomy): Bacteria > Bacillati > Bacillota > Tissierellia > Tissierellales > Peptoniphilaceae > Parvimonas > Parvimonas oralis. Next base: position 26,593 of record NZ_JBLKRS010000005.1, on the reverse strand, counting down.
TTATATCCGTCAGACCATTGTTCTCTATGTGTATCTAAAAGTCCACCTTTTCCTTCGCGGATAAAGTCAATTTTATCAACATGTAAATATTTTTTCAATACAACTTCTATATCAGTTGATTCAACTTCAACTTTTACTTTTCCATCAACTAATTTTAATGAATAAATTTCTAATGTCTTTTCGATTTCAGGATGTAGAGTGAATAAATCTCTATCAACTGAAGTTAAAACAGTATCAAGATGCATAAAAGCTCTGTTGTTTGGAATTACCAAAGCAAGTACGGTTTTTACTCCGTTTTCATCAGTAAGAAGTCTTTTTGCAATAGTTTCAATGGCTATTGGTGTTGAACGTTGAGAAATACCGATAGCAACAACATCTTCAGATAAAACTAAAATATCTCCACCCTCAATTGAAGGAATATCTGTTCTATTATACCACTTTTTAATTCCTTTAAATTCTTTATGATGTTCAAATATTTGTTTTCCAAAAAGAGTTTCTCTTCTTCTTGTAACGGACCACATTGTATGAAGACTTACTCCGTCTTTAATAAATGAAAAAGGATCTCTTGTAAAATATAGATTTGGAAGCGGTTTTGAAATGAAGAAATCATTTTTTGAAACAAGTTCGCTCAAAGTTGAAGGCTCTCTTAAATCTACTTCATTCTTCCTAACACCTTCCATCATTTTTAAAACTAATTCTTTATTATCTTTGATAGAAAATAAAAATTCTCTTAATAATCTTTTTTCATTCTCTACATGAACATCCGCATTATCTAAAAATTCTTCAATAAAAGCAGTTCTTATACCGTCATCATAAAGACTTTCAGCACACAAATCTTCAAGATAGAATACTTCACATCCATTTTGTCTAAAAATGTTTGCAAACATATCATGTTCTTTTTGTGCATTTTCCAAAAATGGAATTTCATCAAAAAGAAGTTCATCAAGTAAATAAGGTGTTAAATTTAAAAGTTCTTTATGAGGTCTGTGAAGTAAAACTGATTTTAATTTTCCAATTTCAGAATTTACATTAATTTTCATAGCTCCCTCCTTAAACTTACTAGCTATATTATAACAAATAAAATATTTAAAGACAATACATTTTTATAGATATATTGACAAACATAGAACAAAGTTTTACATTTTTCACATTATATTTTTTATATGTTTAAATAACAAATCAAATATATTATTATTCAAATTAATGTAATTTTTTCTCGTGAAAACAATTAGCAAAGTAAAGCTCCTAATACGTCATCTCGACCGGAGTTGAGCATAGCGAAACGAAGCGAAGCTGAGTGTAGCGAATCTAGCTCTAACTTAGATTATTTACTTGTAAAGAGAATTAACTAATTCACGTCAAAATACTTAGCATAGTAAAGCTCCTTACACGTCATCTCGACCGAAGTGAAACGGAGAGAATCTAGCCCTAACTTAGATTATTTACTTGTAAATAATCTATAGTAGGTCTGACGCAAAGATTGTCCAAATCTTGATTTGGATACAATCGACTGTGGAGATCTCATACTTTTGCTTTAGCAAAAGTAAATGTATCGAAGATACATAAAAAATATTTTAGAATTTCTTTCAGAAATACTATTGCTTATAACTAAGCAATAGTTGAGATTTCTCCACTTCACTTCGCGTTGCTTCGTTACGGTCGAAATGACGGGTAAGGAAGTACCCTCGTTTAATAGTTTACATAAATAGTGACAAATCTATTCAAAAAGGGTATAAGTAAGGAAGTACCCTCGTTTAATAGTTTACCGTTAATAGTAAAACAGCTTTCGATTTATAAAAAAATTTTAACATACAAAAAAACTCACGTCAAAGTAGTTAGAAAAGTAATGCCACTAAAACGTAATTTCGACTGAAACCTTAGCAAAATGAATCTATCCCTAAATTTATTTACCTGTAGAGGATTTAATAGTTCACGTCAAAAACCAAGCAAAGTAATGCTCTCAACACGTCATCTCGAGCGAAGTCGAGAGATCTCATACTTTTGCTTTAGCAAAAGTAAATGTATCAAAGATACATAAAAAAATTATTGTAGAATTTCTTTCAGAAACACTATTGCTTGTAAAAGAGCTTACGATTTATTAAAAAAATTATAACGAACAAAAACTCACGTTAAAATAGTTAGCAAAGTAATGCCCCTAATACGTCATCTCGACCGGAGTGAAACGGAGAGAATCTAGCCCTAACTTAGATTATTTACTTGTAAATAATCTATAGTAGGTCTGACGCAAAGATTGTCCAAATCTTGATTTGGATACAATCGACTGTGGAGATCTCATACTTTTGCTTTAGCAAAAGTGAAATGTGTTATAGACACATTAATTACTCACAAAAAAACTGACTGCAATTGCAGCCAGTTGTTAATTCGTGTTTATGATTTTTCTTTATTAAAATTTTTATCTGTATGTTTTTTTTATTCTTGTAGTTAAAACTAAAATTGCAACAAAAGTAATTCCCATTTGAATTAAATTTGGCAATGTTCTTGAAGCAACATAATACCAAAATCCTTTACCTCTTGTGATAGATAGCCAAAAGCTGTCTAAAAATATTGTAACTGTAAAAGAAAGAATTGATATAAGTGCAACTTTTAAAATTATAGAAAGTTTACTTTCTTTTTCAATATTTTTTCCAAGTATAAGTCCCGGAAAAAATCCCATTATCATATTAGTAAACATATATCCTGGGAAATACATTCCGGGAGAACCCAAAGTCATGAAATAAATCAATGGATCAGAAGCTCCACCAATCATAGTTCCAAGTGTAGGTCCTAATAATATACCTGAGAAAATCATAGGTATAAATCTAAGTGTAATTCTTCCACTTCTAGGTGGGAATAAATAAATATTTTGATAAGACAAAATAACTGTTAAAGCTATCATAAGTCCTGATATAGCTAATTGTGTGGTTGTAAACCTATTTTTTTTCATTTTTCTCCTTTCAAAAATCAATGCCAACAGTGGATGCGAAAACTAACCACGAGAATTCTCTTCGTTTACAAGCAACATCCCATCTTGTAACACTTAATGCAAGTTTCCTACTCTGCCTAAAAAATAGGCTACTATTGGTATCACACGAATACCAAATTATTTTATAAGATTTTAAAAAAATTGTCAATATCTTACATTAAAACGGAAAAAATTATTTGTATAAATTCTTTTTGAAAATTTGTAAATTTTGAGTATTTATGGTAAAATATCAGTTGTGATAAAATATATATTTTAAATAGAGGTGAGTTATGGGATTTTTTAGTGATATTTTTAATTCTTCTGCAAAAAGAGTTAAAAAGATAAACCCAATCGTAGATAAAATAATGTCCTACGAAGAAAAATATTCAAAATTAACAGATGATGAACTTAGAAATAATACAGAAATATTTAAGACTAGATTAGCAAATGGTGAAACTTTAGACGATATATTACCTGAAGCTTTTGCAACTGTTAGAGAGGCTGCTTATAGAGTTTTAGGTATGAAACATTATAGAGTACAGTTAATTGGTGGGGTTGTTCTACACGAAGGTAGAATTGCCGAAATGAAAACAGGTGAAGGAAAAACTTTAGTTGCCACTTTGCCTTCATATTTGAATGCTCTTACAGGTAAGGGTGTTCATATAGTAACAGTAAATGATTACCTTGCAAAGAGAGATAAAGAGTGGATGGGTAAAATTCACGAATTTTTAGGCTTGAAAGTAGGTTGTATTTTACACGGACTTTCAAATGATGAAAGACGTGAAAACTATAATTGTGATATAACTTATGGTACAAACTCAGAATTCGGTTTCGACTACCTTAGAGATAATATGGTTGTTTATAAAGAAGAACTTGTTCAAAGAGGACTTAATTATGCAATCGTCGACGAAGTTGACTCGATTTTAATTGACGAAGCTAGAACTCCACTTATTATTTCAGGTGAAGGAGATCAATCAACAGACTTGTATGCACTTGCTGATAGATTTGTAAAAAGTTTAAAGGGAAGAATTGCAGATCCAAGTGAAGAAAATGAAGACTTTTACAACAGAGAGCTAAGAGAAGAAACTGTTGATTTTGTAGTTAATGAAAAACATAAAACTGCAAACTTAACTGAAATTGGTACTGAAAAAGCAGAAGAATTTTTTGGACTTGTAAACCTTTCAGATCCAGTTAATATGGAAGTTGCACATCATATTAATCAAGCGTTGAAAGCTAACAACACAATGCAAAGAGATGTTGATTATGTTGTAAGTGAAGATGGAGAAATCTTAATCGTAGATGAATTTACTGGACGTATCATGGAAGGTAGAAGATACAGTGAAGGACTTCACCAAGCTATTGAAGCTAAAGAAGGTGTTGAAATTAAGTCTGAATCTAGAACTCTTGCTACAATCACTTATCAAAATTACTTCAGAATGTATGAAAAATTGGCTGGTATGACAGGAACTGCAAAGACTGAAGAAGATGAATTCAATGAAATTTATCATATGGATGTTATTGAAATTCCAACAAATAAACCAGTTATAAGAATAGATCATCACGATAGAGTTTATTTAACAGAAGAAGCTAAATTTAAAGCAATTGTTGAAGAAATTGAAAGAATTCATGCAACAGGTCAACCTGTACTTGTTGGTACAATTTCAATCGAAATTTCAGAATTACTAAGTGCAATGCTTAAGAAAAAAAGAATAGAACATGATGTGTTGAATGCTAAATTCCATGCAAGGGAAGCTGAAATAGTTGCTCAAGCAGGGGTTTTCGGTAAAGTTACTATTGCAACAAATATGGCAGGTCGTGGTACCGATATTCTTTTAGGTGGTAATCCTGATTTTATGGCTAAACATGAAATGAAGAAAAATGGAACACCTCAATACATTTTAGATAATTTAGACTCTTTCTGGGAAACTAATGATGAAGAAGTTTTAGAAGCTAGAAAAGTGTTTAAGAACTTGTATGAAAAATATAAGGCTCAAACTGATGAAAATGCGAAGAAAGTAATTGAAGCAGGTGGTCTTTTCATTGTTGGTACTGAAAGACATGAATCAAGACGTATTGACAATCAGTTAAGAGGTCGTTCAGGTCGTCAAGGAGACCCTGGTGAATCAAGATTTTTCGTTTCCCTTACAGATAACCTAATGCGTTTATTTGGTGGAGAAGCTATACAAAAATTTGCCATGAATAGAAATTATGACCCGGATGAAGTATTGGAATTTGGTACTGTTACAAAGAGAATTGAAAGAGCTCAAGAAAGAGTTGAAGCAAATAACTTTGGTATCAGAAAGAATGTATTAAAATATGATGACGTTATGAATGTTCAAAGAAATGTAATCTACAAAGAAAGACGTGCAGTTCTTGACGGTGCAGATATGAAAGACACTATTCAAGAAATGTTGATTGAATTCGTAGATGCAACAGTTGAACAATATTCTGACGGAAAATCAATAGAATTAAGCGATTTAAAAATGGCAATTGAAAATGCATATTTACCTCACGGTTTATTAAACTTTGATGAAATGAAGGGCTTAAATAAAGAGGAATTAAAAAGCTATATAACAGAAGTTTCTCAAAAATTCTATGCTGAAAAAGAAGAGCAAATCGGCGAAGAACAAATGAGAGAAATTGAAAGAGTAATTATGCTTATGGTTGTCGATAGAAAATGGATGGATCATATAGACGCTATGGATCAATTAAGACAAGGTATCGGTATAAGATCTTACGGACAACAAGACCCTGTAAGAGCATACGGAGCAGAAGGCTTTGAAATGTTTAACGAAATGAACGAATCAATCAGAGCAGACGTTCTAAAGGGATTATTCAACATTCAACCTGCAGGAGCTGAAATCGAAAGAGAAAGAGCGGCAGTAGAAGTTTCAACAAATGTTCCGGACGAACAAACAACAGTTGTTAAAGGAAAACAAGTTGGAAGAAATGACCCATGCCCTTGCGGAAGCGGTAAAAAATATAAAAAATGTTGTGGAAGAAATAAATAGATAAGTTAGAGGAAAGAGTGAAGTTATTTCGCTCTTTTCTGCTAATAGAAAGGAAATATATGTCAAGAAGAAAGAAAAAATATATAGAGGGAATAATTGAAAAAGTCAATTTTCCAAATATGTCCGAATTTACTTTTGAAGATAAGAAAGTAAATTTTAAAGGTGGAATTGAAGGGCAAAAAGTTTCTGTAGTCGTTGGAAGAAAAAGAGAAAAACATATGGAAGCTAAACTTTTGGGAATTTTAGAAAAAAGTCCACTTGAAACTAACACAACTTGTCCAAATTATTTGGAATGTGGAGGTTGTAGCTATCAAAGCGTTCCTTATGAATATGAACTTAAACTAAAACAAAGACAGATAAAGGAACTTTTTGAAGATGTATATTCAGAAGAACCTGAAATATTTGAAAGTCCATTAAAAACAGCATACAGAAACAAAATGGAATATACTTTTGCAGATATGTATAAAGACAGTCCAATAATGCTCGGAATGCATAAGAAGAATAGATTTTACGAAGTTGTTGACACAAAAGAATGTAATTTAGTACATAGTGATTTTGAAATAATAAGAAATGCAATTATCGACTTTGTAAGAGAAAAAAATCTTCCATTTGTTAAAAAGAGAACTCACGAAGGACTTTTAAGACATTTAATCATTCGTTATGCATTGACAACTGGCGAAATAATGGTAAATATCGTAACGACAACGCAAAGTGAGTTTAATAAACAAAGTTTTGTAGAGATGCTTCTAGGATTGAAACTTGAAGGAAATATTAAATCTATCGTGCATACTGAAAATGACTCGCTTGCAGATGCTGTTGTTCCGGAAAAAATAAATATAATTTTTGGAAAAGAATACATAACAGAAAAAATATTTGACTTGGAATTTAAAGTAACACCATTTTCATTTTTCCAACCAAATGTATTTGGAGCAATAAATCTATACTCAAAAGCAATTGAACTCTGTGGAGACATAGAAAACAAAGTAGTCTTTGATTTATATTCAGGAACGGGAACAATAGGACAAATTGTAGCTAGAAAAGCAAAAGCAGTCTATGGAATTGAAATCGTAGAAGAAGCAGTCGAAAGTGCGAATAAATCCGCAAAGGAAAATGGACTAACAAATTGTACTTTCATAGCCGGAGATGTGCTAGAAGAAATTGAAAACAGAAAAGAAATGGTAGATGTAATCATCGTAGATCCACCAAGAGACGGAATAAACCAAAAAGCATTGGAAAAAATAATCTCTTGCGGGGCAAAAACAATGGTATACATTTCTTGCAATCCAAAAACACAAAAAAGAGACGTACAAGTTCTACTTGAAAATGGATATGAACTAAAAACATTAAAAGTCTTTAACCAATTTCCAAGAACAGTTCATTGTGAGACGGTATCACTGCTTGTACGAGCTGATACATCAACAAAGTAGAAATTGAGTATATTTATATTTCCAGCACCAAATGGAGGTGACAACAAGTGATTCATCTTAGTCGCTTAAAAAAAACGAATGAAAATTGTTTAATAGACAATCATAACCATTCCGATAAGAGTTTTAAAAATATAGATACCAAAGAAGGAACTTTAATCGACTGCCATCAATTTCAGAAAAACAACGCAACTTGGTTCGCTTATCGAAAAAGTGACAATGAAATTCGGATTGAAGTGAGAGACGAAAAGAATCTTCAAAGTTTCTATTTAGATTTGGAAGATAGCTTTCTTGATTCTGAGGTAACTTTTAGGAGTTTCTCTGATAATAATAGAATTATCATTTCATTGACAGCGGGACAGGATGGTTCACAGGACTTTTGCCTTGAATTTTTGAATTATGAGCTAAGTGTGAGGCATAAATTTCCACGAAATTTAGCGTATGTTTTTACGATTGATGATGAAAGTTCGTTGTTGGTAAATTTTTACACGACTGAATTTTATAAAATATCGAACAATGATTTTCAAATAGAGTCTAGTCAACGATTTCCTGTATTTGAAAATGACGGGGTTTCAAACGTATGGAAGATTAACGATTCTTATGGTGTATTCTCTACAACGGAAGAAAGATGGTTTGTGTTTCATTTAAAGACATTGAGGCTCATTGATGAAATGGTACTAGATAAATGCCAAGGAGAATACTCTGGGGTAGACACACTGTTTCAGACAAGCAATCAATTGATTTTTAGATGCTATCATTACAATGAAGGAACAAAAGAAGTTGAATACATTATTGTGAAAAAGAATTATTTAGAGAGCGTGATTAAAAAATCAAGCTAAGGAAAGTTTAGGAGGGTTATCGATGTATATATTGGAATTATATCAAAATAATTATTCAAAAGATTTAGTAGCATTTGATTCATTAGAAGAAGGAAAAGACTTTGTGTCTAAAATACCCGGATATACAATAGAAAAAGAAGATAATATAGAATATGAATATTTTAATCCTAAAAACATACCTGATTATATGGAAATTATCTATAATGAAAATATTGTACCACTATCCAGATTTATGTTTGACACTGAAGAGAATGTTGAAATTATTTGGAAAGAAATTTCTAATCTATCAATCACAAAAGATAAAATTATAGCAGGATATTCAAAAATTTTATATTCAGTTTCCAAGAACAGTCCATTATGAGTTTGTGGCATTGTTGTCAAAACTTAACTGAGTAGGGCATAAGATTAGTCAATTCTGTCTATTATATGATTTATATGACGAATGTTATTGCAAAAATGAAAAGAAAAGAGGGATATTATTCAAGAAATGAGAATTATCGAAACATTGACAGAGTATCAAATACTCAAAGAACAAGAAAAGTTTAGTTTGTTTTTGTTTGGATCACAGGCTTGTGCTCCGTGCAAAGCGCTTAAGGAAAAAATTACAGTTTGGAGTGAAACACATCCGCAAGTGTTCACTGGCTATGTATCAATAGATAATAATATCTCACTTGCAGGACAGGAAAATATCTTTGGTACACCAGCAATACTTGTTTTTGTTGAAGGGAAAGAAGCGATACGAAAAATTGGATATTTCAGCCTTGAAGAAGTGTTTACCGCATTGGATAGATATATATCATACAGTGATTAAAGTAAGCCAAACTTATTTTGTTATCAAAGAAATTATCAGAATTAAAGGAAAAAGTTAATATTTGATAAGTTATTTATTAAGATTTGGAGGTTTGTAGATGTATATATTGGAATTATATCAAAATAATTATTCAAAAGATTTAGTAGTATTTGATTCTTTAGAAGAAGGAAAAGAATTCGTATCTAAAATACCTGGATATTCAATAGAAAAAGAAGATAATATAGAATATGAATATTTTAATCCTAAAAATATTCCTAAATATATGGAAATTATCTATAATGAAAATATTGTACCACTATCCAGATTTATGTTTGACTCTGAAGAGAATGTTGAAATTATTTGGAAAGAAATTTCTAATCTATCAGTCACAAAAGATAAAGTTATAGATGGATATTCAAAAATAGATGCTTATGTAATTAACAACGAAGAAGTAAAGGCTTATATTGAAGAAAGAGAAACTAAATACAATATGATAAAAGATTTCTTAGAAAGTAATGGATATGAAGTAGATAGAAGCTTTTTCGGAAGTGAAGATGGAGAAGCAATCTTATACAGAAAAAAAGAAACTAAAGATTGGCACTTTTTGTGTCACTTAGACCCAGCGTTCTTAGAGATAGAAGATTTAGAAGGATATGTTAAAGAATTAATAGAGGATTTATAGTAAAAAAATGAAGATGATATGAAAAAGTAACTTAAACAGGTATATATTTATGGAATATCTTATATACAAGAAGTATCTTTAAAGAGAAGGAGTTATTATGTGGTTCTTAGATAAATTATTAGGTAAAGATAAAATATGTATTAAATCGTATAAAAGAGGCATTGTGTCAGTAAATCAAATACAGGTTAATTATAATAATATTGATTCTATAAAAAAGAGATTTATTGCATTTGATGTTGAGACAACAGGATTAGATTCATCCCATGATAGAATTATTGAAGTAGCTGCAATTTTATTTGAAAATGGAGTTCCAGTAAAAAAATATGCATCATTAGTTAATGCAAAAGTTAATGTACCATATTCAGCATCTTCTGTTAATCATATTACTAATGAAATGGTAAAAAAAGCACCTTCTGAAGATGAAGTTTATACAAAATTGATAGATTTCTTTGGAGATGCATTACAGGAACAAACAGTTATTTGTGCACATAATGCAAAGTTTGATATCAGTTTTTTGTCTGAAACACTAATGAGATTAGGATATAGTGCTAAGATAAACTATGTTGATACACTTTCTTTGTCAAGGTATTTGATAAAAGGACTATTTAATTATAAGCTAAAAACAGTAGCATCTTATTTTAATCTTAAAAATCTAAATGAACATAGAGCTGAAGGTGATGCAGAAGTATGTGGTAGTATTTTTCAAAAATTATTGTTTATTTTAGATGGAAAATTAAAACACAATAAAATTTTTATGGAAAATCGAAAGCCATCAGAAGAAGAAATGGAAGTTTGTGCTGTTATTCAAAATATGATTTTGTCAAGAAATGGAAATGTAGACTTACTTGGATTTTATAAAAATAGTAGTGGTTATGTTGATGTTTACTATTTACATAATATTATTAAATTTAAATTTGCGAAAAAAGGTAAATACATTATTGTTGATAGAAATTTAATAGGTATTCATAATTTTACTAAAGAACCGTGTACAATGACTGAGGGAGGATGTGAATTTATTAGAGTATTTTTTAATTCTCCGCTTGAACTTAAAGTTTTAGACGACTATATTTTTCAAAAATATATGGATGCTCGTAATTCTGTTTTAGAATATATTTCTTATAATGATAACTTTTTATTAGAATATAAGAATAGTATAATTATGAATAATGCCCTATCGACTTGTGATTTAAAAAATATTTTATCTACTGTATATAATAAAGATTATGGTATTAATAATATTAGAGAAGATATAGAAATAGCTGATATGACAGATTTAGAGATAAATCCTATAAATAATAGGGTTCCAATTTCTGAAATTTTGAATTTAAATAGTTGGGATAAAGGGTTTGAAATGGGATTTCCATTTTGGAAAAAGGGAGAAGACTTTAGAAAATCTGGTAATATTGAGAAGGCAATAGCTTTATATGATAAAGCAAGATTTTATGGTTATTGTGCTCCAGTATTATTTGAGTCTTATGCTATAGCATTTCACAAAATTAAAGATTATGAGAATGAAATTGATATTTTAGATGAAGGAATAGAACGTGAGAGAAAACAAGGAACAAATATTAGCAAATTGATAACACGTAGGGCAAATGCAATAAATTTGTTAAGAAAAATTAGAAAAAAAGAAGAAACCATTAAAGAAAAAGATAAAAAACTGAAAGAAAAAGAACAAAAAAAGAAAGAACAACAAAAAAATGTAATGGAATTAATTTTAGATAAACACAAAATTAACAAGTCAAATACTGAAGATACACTTAAAAAATATAATTGCAATAAAAACGGACGGCCTATATTGCAAATGGATGATGATATGAATATTATTGAGCAGTATGACTCTGTTGCTGAAGCAGTAAGAATTACTGGAATCAATTCAAAAAGTATTCGTGATGCAGCCAAAGGAGTTCAAAAGCATGCTGGATTCTTTGTGTGGAGATATGCTGATGAGTATGACAAAGAAGATTAAAGCTGTTGAAAATAAATTATTAATAAAAAGTTATGATAATAAAGATAAAAATAGAAAACAACAAGTTTTTAAGAAATAAAAAGAATCAGTAAAAGATGAATTTAAATATTTAAAAATTAATTGTCATGTGTATATTAACTATAAGGATTTCAATTTAAGAAAGGCATATTATAACTATGGATTCAAATGATATTTTTAGAGTAAAATATTATTCTGCAAAAGATGTAAGTATTGAAGTTTATAAAGATAGAATAGAAAATCTTATAAGCAACTTTGTGGTTGAAGCAAAAAGAATAGATATTAACGAAATTATTGAACTATATAATATACAACAATTTTTTAAACATCACATTTACTCTAAACATTGGAGTAAGGATAAATTCGACGATTATAATAAAGTTGTAAATAGTTCTAAAGGTATTATTGGTAAATATTTGTCGGAAATTAATATAAATAACTTAGAAAGTATAATTGAGATTATAAATTATAATTACAGAGATGATTTTTGGAAGATTATAAATGAATATAAAAATTATGAAAAAATACCTGCAGAAATATTTATAAAAATACTTAAAAACAATCAATATATATTAAATTATATTTTAAAGTGTGATAAAATTGTAAATTATTTTTCACAGGAAATAGTTATGTATATGGAAGAAAATCCATTTTGTGCAGAAATATTATTAAGATATTATTTAGAAAAACAAGGTAGTTATAAAGAAACATTATACTTTCCATCTGATTTATCAAGTGAAAAGAGAGTATTAATATTAGATAAATATATATCAAGTAACTTTTCAAATCCTAACTTGTTGAAATTAATTTTTAAATCTGGTAGAAATAATGAATTAGATTTACCGGATAAATTAAAATTAAAGGCAAAACGAAAATATGAAGAACAAATGGAAGAGTTATTTAAAGGTGAAGGAGGAGTAGAATATGGTGTAAGTATTTCTTTTTCTGATAGTTTAGATGAAGAAATAATATTTGAAAAAGGAAATAATAGATTGTTATCATTTTCATATAGTTCAAAATGGATAGAAGACAATTTGGATTATCCAACATTGTTGAATAATTTTATATTTCTATTTGGATATACAGATTTGCAGTGTAGATCTTCTCATGTTAATATTGAATCCCAATTGGGAATTTTCGAAAAAGTTTTTGGAGTTAAAGGTATAAAAGAATATATCACTGGAATAACATTTAATAATAATCAAATGCTAGCTCAACTTCAAATTATTGGATATTGTAGGGAATTAGAAAAGAATAATATTTATTTAGAGGAGATTATTAAATGGTTTTTTTGCACTTATTTAAAACAGGAATTTAATGCTGATGGATTTATTTTTAATGAATCTTCAAAAACTTCTTCATATCTCGAAAAGTGTAGAAATATTGCTGCTGAAATTGATAGCATTTTAAAACAATTTAAATTTTTTTGTGAAGATGGAGAAATTGATAAAGATTTATTACATATGTCATCAGAACATATATTTATTAAAAATATACCAAGTATGATACATAACAAGTACATTTATCCATGTGGAGACAATTACAAAAAGATAAGTCATTTATTATTTTCTGATCAATCACCAATTTATTTTATCCCTGAGTTATCAGGGAAATATAATTCTTTTTATGATTTATTAAATAAAGAAACTATATATTATGATATGTTTAGTAATCATCAAAAAACTGAAATTGACTGGTTAATTGAACAAAATATTATAAAAATTGATGATAATAAAAAAATAATACCATATAATAAAAAGGTAAAGATATTAAAGGATTTGTATAACCACAATGTAGCGAGTTTTTCATATTTAAAAAAATATAAGTATATACTTAAAGAATTTGAAAGTTTAGGAATGATAGAATTTTCATCATCACTTTTTTCAAAACCAGAACAGGATTATTATAATTATCTTCTTAATAAATCTGTATTTGATAATGGTTTAGATCTTCGTAACAAATACTTACATGGGACTCAAAAATCAGATGAATATAGTAATAATCAAGATTATTTTATTTTTCTTAGAATTTTAATTCTCATAGTTATAAAAATAAATGAAGAATTTTGTTTAAAGTATTCTACAGAAAAATAAATTTTTATTTTTTAAATGTTCATAGTAGTTTCAGATAATTTTTTAAGTGGAGGGAAAATAGTTGAGAAAATCATTAAAGAAAATTATTGAAGTATCAAGTTTAAAAGAAAATGAGTTAGTTACATCTTTTGCTTTTGGAGAAAAAAAGTTCTGTAAATCTTCGGTTTATGGAGAAAAAGTTGGAGGACGGTATGTTTTTTGTGATTTGCGTACAAAATTTGATACTAGTAAGATTGGATTAAGTAATGATATTGATTTTGCTATCAATAAAATTTCTTTTATTGAAAGAACGTATCGATATTATAATGCAAATATAAAAGGTCTTGATTTAGATTATTGTAAAAGTATGCGTAAAAAATATTCATTTAAAATTATGGAAGATTTATATACTGTGTTATGGGATAAGAAATTAGAAAAAATTAATTCTGCTGAAACACTTATTTCTACTAAACAGAATGTTGTAAAAATTTTTCCTGAACTAAGAAAAAAACAGAGAGGTAGACAAACTGTAGATTGGGACAAATTTCGTTGTAACAAAAATTGTGACCTAGATAGATTATCTCATAGTGTTGGTATGATAGGAAATTTTATGCCAGTGCCATCTTGTGAACAAAAAATTTTGAGTACATATTTTGTGGAAAGATTTGATAAACTTTTGCAAGAAATAAAAAAATATTATAAAGAAAACAATAAAGATAATAAACTTTACAAGTCTTTTACAAATGACTTTATAGAATGGTTAAATCTATTTGTAGATGAAAATAAAAACATATCTTGGGAAATATTTGTAAAAAGTAATTATTTAATGGGATCATTTGTAGATGAATTTTTTAACATTATATGTTTTGATGGGACTGCAGATCAACTTTCAGAAATAATTTACAATAGATCTGTTGTGATGATAGAAGAGTACGAAAAACGGATTTCTAAAATTACTGAAAAATAGTTACTACTATTTAGTAATTTGTTGTTAGATTTCCTAAAATTTTGTACTTTATTTATTAAAAACAGGTTGACTATAAAAAAATATTTATATAAAAAGGAGATACTAAAATGTGTAATGTAGAAAATAAAATTAATGATGAAGAAATTCTTAAATTTTTAAAGTTTTCCTACTTTGGAGATTTAAATATTTCAATAAAAGTAGCAAGTAATAGAGCCTATCGCGATATGTGTCGTACCATAAAATTCAATAAATTAAAAGATATTACTGATAGAAGAAAATTAAGAGATAAAGTGAATATTATGTTTGAAACAGAAATTAAAAAATTAACTTCTGGAAGTAAGAAGAACTCAGATGATTTTAACAACTGGCATGGTGAAGTATATGAAAATATGAAAAATTTATATGAAGAAAATGGCATTAAACTTACTTATGGACAAGCTCAAAAATGGATTAATATGACCATAAAGTATTTATATCTATTTGGTGGATATACATTTGATAGTGTTTTTGAGGAATTACATATACCAGTTGACAATTATATTCTGGATATAGCTAACAAAAAACTTGGAATTGACGCACCAACAAATGCTTGGAGTAGATGGGACAATTATGATGAGTACCTTAAATATCAAAATGATATTAGAGAAAAAATTTGTACTGCACCACTTCGTTGGGAGTTTGAAAATTGGCTAGATGTAGCACAAAATAAAAATTAATAAAATATTATAGTTGTATATTTAGTATTAAACTACAAATCAAAAAGGTATAAAAATGTTAAACAAAATTAAATCACACTGGCACAAATTAAAAACTGAATATGAAAATAGATATAATAAACCATTTTTAACAGATTTTGAAACTTCAAAAGAATATCTTGAAAGAATGAAAAGTTATCTTTTAGAAAAGCAAGAAGAATCTCCGTCAGATGTTGATGTTATTTGTACTCTTGCTTCTGTTTGTGTGGAACTTAGAGATGAGAAATTTGATTATGTTGAGTTTTTATTGAACTTCTTAAATGAGTTTGAAAATTCTTTAGGGAATACTGATAAAGCTAGAATTTTTACTAATCTTGCTTTCTGGGATGATTTTTCTAAATATAGTTTAAAGTATTTTAATAAAGCTAAAGACTTGGGTTCTCCATTTGTAGAAACTTATACAGGTCTTGGTCTTTATTATTTTAGTGAGTATGAATATTCTAAAGATGAAAAAGTCTTATCAATAAGTCATAATTATTTCAAGACAGCAAGAGAAATGGAAGAAAGTTATGTAACTTCTTTCAATTTTGCTGTATCTTTATTTGAGCTTAAGGAATATGAAAAAGCAAATGAAATATTATTAGGCTTACTTGAAATTTATCCTAACAGAATGCGTTTGTTACTATGTTTAGCTTACTGTGAAGTGTGTCTTGGAAATAAAGATAAAGCAATGTCTTATGTAGAGAAAGTAAAAGCTGGACAAGATGTTAATTATAATTTAAATACAGATGATATTTCAGAAGACCAAATTATTGATGTCTATTATGCTCTTGAAGAATATGACATATTTTTAAATCTTTGTGGAGATTGTGTTGAGTACTATTATATCGCAGAGTGGGAAGAGTATTTTTATGTTCTTTGGTTAAAAAATCAAAAGGAAAGATTTTTAATGCTTGAAGAAAAGAATCGAAAGTATTTTGAAGAAGCTATAAGTGAAGCTATTTCTGATGAAGATTATGAGAGTGAAAAAGAGAAACAGGAAACTATTGCTAGTTGGAAAGAGGATAAAAGTAATTTTGAAGAAATGATTTTTAAAATAAAGAGTGGCGCTTCAAGACCTGAGGGAAAATTAAAGTTATATCCTGAGTATTCTTGCTTTATGGTTGATTGTGTTAGACATAAATTTTAGTAAAAAAGAAGTAATAATTAAGTATAGTTACATTTAAAGATTATAACAGTTTAAGGAGTATTATGGAATTAATTAGATATTTGAATGCATATTTTGCATTTAGTGTTTTGGGCTGGATATGGGAAAGTATATACTGCACAATCGACCAAAGAAAATGGCAAAATCGTGGATTTTTGTATGGACCATTATGTCCGATTTATGGTTTTGGTTCGATTTTAGGATTGATTTTTTATGATCTTATTTCAATGGGTAAAATTTCTCATCTTTCTTGGTGGCAAATATTTATTATGGGATTTGTTGCCAGTATGATATTAGAATATCCAACATCTTATGTGCTTGAGAAATTGTTTCATGCTAGATGGTGGGATTACTCTGATATGCCACTTAATATAAATGGAAGAACTTGTGCTCTTACTTCTATTGGTTTTGGTATTGGAGCAATTGTTATAATGGAATTTTTTATTCCACTTTTTGAAAAAATTTATGTGACAATTCCTAATAATTTTTCAATAGCTCTTGCTGTTTTTTTACTGGCTATACACTCTTCGGATTTTACACTTACAGTTTCAGGATTGACTAACTTCCAAAGAAATATTGCTGAACTTGAAGAAGAGTTCCAAGATAAAATGACTTTGACTGTTGATAAAATTTTTGAAAGACATAGCAGATTATATGGTAGAACATTAAGCAGAATTGCTTCTTTTAGGATGGGTGAATCTCGTAATATGATTGCAGATAAATTAGTAAAAATAAGACGTGATTTGAAAAAGAAGAAATAATTTTATATTTTTATTTCTTGTATATGGATTTTGATAATATTCTAAGAGATATAATAGAATATGCAGTTTATAAGATATTTGTTATATTATAGCTGATATTGACTAATCATTATAAAAATAAATTAAATAAAATACTCTAAAAGAGTTGTCTATAGTTGATTGAATAATCAATTATAGCAACTTTTTTTTAATAAAAAGCAAAGAGAAAAGAGTGGATAGATATGATATAATATATTAAGATATTAATATAAGAAATAAAATTATTTAAGATAATTAAAATTAAAAGTTTTTAAAAAAGCTTATTTGGTTGAGAAATATTATAGTTAATTTAATTTATATTGGGAGGGAAGAGATATGAGTGAAAGAAATCGATTCAACTGGGTAAATTTTTATGAGGAATTTGCCTTAAAATTATTAGAGTATAAGGATAGTCGAGTAGAACTTATAGAAAAAGTAAAATCTGTTTTTAAAATGGCAGGTATAAAATTACCAACTTTAGAAAGAGAGAATAATATTGTTGATATTGATCCTTTTACTGTATTTGCTCTTTTTAACAAGAATATTAAGGATGAAAATCGTATAAAAATACTTAAGGCTATATCTGAATTGTTTGATGTTGTATCAGAAATTCCAACATCATTTGATGGCTTACCTTTACTAACTCCTCAAAATGCAACTTTTTACTATTTTATAGGTGATCGCGAAGATAATGATATTAATAATTTATGGGGATTTTTTGAGTCAGCATTGGCTTATGTAAAAGACCCTTCAGAAATTCGAAGAAAGGATTTTTCAGATTATTTTGATTTAGCTATTAATATAAAAGGTAATGGTAATAGTAAAATTACAATGGGTTTGTATTGGATTTCACCAGATACTTTTTTAAATTTTGATAGTAGAAATGAGTGGTATATTTATAAATCCGGAAAAATTCCGGTTGATATTGTTAAACAACTTCCTCTAATTAAATCAAAATTTTCTGCAAAAGAGTATTTGATGATAGGAGATTGTTTAAAATCTTATTTGAATAGTTCTAGGAGTGTTTTGAAAGACTTTAAAGAATTATCATTTGATGCATGGAATTATTCTGAGCAGGTAAATCGAGATAAAAAGAAAGAAAAAAATAATACTAAAATAAGTTTTTCGTTTGCAGATGATGAAGAGAGATTAAATTTAATATATGAAGATGAGAAAAAAGTAGATTTAAAAGAATTTGAAAAAGCAATTCAAAAGTATAATAAAGATGATTTTTTATCAGAAGTTTATATGCAAGAAGAAGAATATGATAATTTAGCAACCCTTCTAAAAAAGAAAAAGAATTTAATATTACAAGGTGCACCTGGAGTTGGAAAAACTTTTGTTGCAAAAAGATTGGCTTATTCAATAATGGGTGTAAAAGATATTGATAGAGTAATGATGGTTCAATTTCATCAAAGTTATTCTTATGAAGATTTTATTATGGGATATAGACCTACAAAAAATAGTTTTGAATTAAAAAATGGAGCTTTTTATAATTTTTGTAAAAAGGCAGAAATTGATGAAAAAAATGATTACTTTTTTATTATTGATGAAATTAATAGAGGTAATTTGAGTAAAATATTTGGAGAATTATTTATGCTTATTGAAAATGATAAGCGTGGACAATCATTACAGCTTTTATATTCTGATGAAACATTCTCTGTTCCAAAAAACATATATATTATAGGTATGATGAATACTGCAGATAGAAGTTTGGCTATGTTAGATTATGCTTTAAGAAGAAGATTTTCATTCTATGATATTAAGCCGGGATTTGTAACTGATGGATTTATTAAGTATAGAAATAGCTTAAAAAATGATAAATTTAATAGACTTATAGAATGTGTAAAAAGTCTTAATGATATTATTTCAAGTGATGAATCTTTGGGAGATGGATTTTGTATTGGGCATAGTTATCTATGTAACTTAAGTAAAGATAAAATAGATGATAAAGTATTATCAGGAATTGTAGAATATGAATTAATTCCACTTTTAAAAGAATATTGGTTTGACGAACCTTCCAAGGTAAATAATTGGATTATCAATCTTAGGAGTGCAATTAAATGATTCCAATACAAAATATTTACTATATGTTGTCATATGCTTTTAGAGTTCTTAATCAACAAGGATATAAAAAATTAGCTACTGAAAAATTTGACAATACTTTGGAATTAATGGCAGAGATTTTAATAAAAGGGATATCCGGACAAATTAAAAGAGGACTTGAAAGAGAGTATATTTTACAAACAGATGAGTTAACATCTGTTAGAGGAAAATTAGAAATATCTGAATCCATAAAAAATAATAGTATGATAAGAAAAAAATTAATTTGTGCCTATGATGATTTTTCAGTAAATAGTACAATGAATATAATTATAAAATCAACGGTTGAAACACTCTTAACTTCAAATTTATCTAAAAAAAGAAAAAAAGAGCTTAGAAAATTAATGATATATTTTAGAGATGTTGAGACTATTAATATAAGATATATAGATTGGAATTTTAAATATAATAGAAATAACAAACACTATCAAATGTTGATTGCAATATGTTATCTTATAGTTAAAGGATTAATACAAACCAATAAAGATGGAACTATGAAGATGATGGATTTTCTAGATGATCAACGAATGAGTCGTCTTTATGAAAAATTTATACTTGAGTACTATAAGAAACATTATCCAAAATTATCTGTTAGAGCTTCTCAAATTCCGTGGTCATTGGATGATGGTGTCAGAGAAATGCTTCCAATTATGCAAAGCGACATATATATTCAGAATGAAGATAGTATTTTGATTATTGATGCTAAATATTATGGGAAGACAACCCAAATGCAGTTTGATAAACGTAAGATTCACTCAAATAATCTATATCAAATTTTTACCTATGTAAAAAATTGTGATTATCAATTTGAAAATCAAAATAAAACAGTATCCGGAATGCTTTTATATGCAAAGACAGATGAAACAATTCATCCGGATAATGTATATCAGATGCATGGCAATCAAATAAGTGTAAAAACTCTAGATTTAAATTGCTCATTTGATAAAATTGCCGAACAAATGGATAATGTAGTAGAATCTCATTTTGAAAGAGTAAAAAAATATGAATGATTTGAGAATTTTATTTATAAAAAAGCAAAAATTGTGCTTTATTATAATTTTTAATAACTTTTAGATTTTTATCTTGATAGTATTAAAAAATGATATCAGTGAGAATAAAATAAGTTTAACTATGAGGGATGATGTAATTTGGATAGGAAAGAGAATGAAAGTACTCGTTCAAAAATTTTAGGTATTTGTTTAATTTTATTTATTTTAGCAATTGCTTTTTTCACATTTAGTCAGCTTCTCGTAAGAGATGATACTTATGTAAATATTGAAAGAAGTGGACAGAGAATTGGCAATAGCATTTTTTATAAATATGATAATAAGATTTATGCACTTATTCCAAGTGGTGGATATTATATTGTAGAGGATGCGGATATGGATTCTTTTAGTGTAATTAACACAAGTGATACTTATCATCCTTCTGTTGTTGGAATTGATAAAAATCATGTTTATTTTGGAAATGTGAAAATTGAAGACCTTAATCCAAAAAATATTTCTTATATTGGAAATGGATATTATACTGATGGCAAAAGCAGTTATTTTTGTTCTCCGCTTTCTGAGAGAAATGATGAGATTTCTTATCTTTCAGAAGGTTTTGGACATATAGTTCATGCTTTTTTAAAGGATAAAAAGCCTAAATCTTATATTTATCCATATCACAAAGTAGAAACCGAAAAGAAAATTTCAAATTTTAAGGAATTATTATTTTTTGCAACAGATGGAGATGTTCTTTACTATAAAGGCAAAGTGCTTAAAAATGCAGATGTTAATACTATAACTCAGGTTTCTAAACGTGGAGAGTATTTTTGTGATAAAAATAATGTCTATTATAAAGATGAGCTTTTACCTATAAAGAATAGTGGTGAATTGGAAGTCGTTTTAGCTGAGCAGGGTGATGATTTGCTTTATGATAAAAAGAGTGGAGAAGTTTTTAAAGGTAATCTTAGATTTGATGAAAAGTCTGTTCCTTATAAATTAATTGGAAATAAAAGTTCACATATTCGTAATTTATTTTTCATTTCAAATGATGGAGTATATTTTTATAATCAAAGAAAAAATAAGCAAGTAAAAATTGGAGAAAATAATTTTAAGGGAAATATTAAGCATTTAGATGATAATGTGTTCTGTGATGAAGAAAATATCTATTTTTTAAGTTCTTATGAAAAATATCTTTTTGCACGTAGATTTAATAGAAGACGATTGTATTCAATAAATTCTCAAATAGTTAGTTTTGACAAAAAAGAAGGTTGGGAAAAAGTAAAATCTATAAATGGTAATGTAATAGGTTCTGTTTGGATAAAAAATGGGAAATATTATTATTTTGATAATTTAGGAAATAGCCAACTTATAAAAGATACTGTATTTGAAATTACTGATAAAGAAGTATTGAAAGAATTATTATCAGATGAAAACAAAATAACTGTTAATAGAATTAGAGAAATAATAAAAGCTGAAAAAATGCAAGCTATATCAGGAGAAGTTAAATATACAGCAACTGTGAAATATAGATATTACTATCTTTATATGATTTTATTTATTC
Source organism: Parvimonas oralis (assembly GCF_047608425.1). Classification (NCBI taxonomy): domain Bacteria; kingdom Bacillati; phylum Bacillota; class Tissierellia; order Tissierellales; family Peptoniphilaceae; genus Parvimonas; species Parvimonas oralis. The sequence goes on along the minus strand of NZ_JBLKRS010000005.1, from coordinate 4,528 downwards.
CATTAATAATTATTGGGAATAGGATTAAATGGAAAAGAATTAAAAATAATGCTAACGAAAGATAAAATTAAACAATATAAGTAAAATGTAATAACATAAAAATAGAAAAAAATTTGACTTTTTATTTCTATGGTGATATAATTGTTTTAGAAAAAATATTTGATTTATTTTTCTAAAACAATTATAGGAGCAAAAGTATGAATTTTAAAATTAGAAAATTTTTTGAACAGCTGTTGATTTTTAATTTAGAATCAGAAGGCTATGAAGTTTTAAGCGAGGGGAAAATAATTCGTGCGTATAAAGAATCAACTAATGCAGAACTCATTATTGCATTAGTTACTAGGAATTTATCAAATGTAAAAACGACTGAAACATCTGTAGTTAAGGCGGCTACAGAAGTGGTTAAAAAACTAAAATCAGAAACATCAGTATTAGGAGAAAATTCCAATTGTTGTATAGCTTTTGGCATTGCAAAATATGGATTAGATGAATTTGAACTTGCTATAATACCCACTGAAATAATTGAGAAAAAATCTGTTTGTGGTGGAGTATATGCAATTACTAATCTAGGATATTTTTATGATTATCAAAAATTTAAAGCTGATAATAAAGAAGAAATGATATTAAGAAAATCCTGGAAGAAGATTTAAAAGAAAAAGTTAAAGAGTACAATATAGAAACTATTTATACCTATCATAGTGAATATGGGAAAATTGATGATAATACATTTGCTTATATTTGGGAAAATTTAGACTTTGATAGAAAAAATCATTTTGATGAAGATGCTCCTGATGACTGTATGAAATATTAGTTATAAATGAAAAGTTTAGTATGAAGATAATTATATATTCTATCTTAATTAATATAAAATTAAATAGGCTCCTGAATTACTGCTAGGAGCCTTTTAAGAAATTCAAAATATGTTTTAAGGCTTATATTTAGGGCAAATTATAATAAAATATAGAACATATTATGAGGAGTACAAAATGGAACTAAAAACTATAGTTGAAAAACAAAAAGAGTTTTTTAAAACAAATACTACAAAATCTGTTGAATATAGGATTAGTATCTTACAAAAACTTGAAAAAGTAATTCGAGCTAATGAAAAGCGAATACTATCTGCATTATATGAGGATCTTTCAAAATCTGAAGCAGAAGCCTATATGACTGAAATTGGAATTGTATATGGGGAAATTCATGAGGCATTAAAAAATGTAAAAAAATGGAGTAAGCCTAAAAGAGTAATGGGAAGTCTTGGAACTTTCCCTGCTAAAAGTTATGTGTATTCTGAACCTTATGGTGTTGTGCTGATTTTATCACCTTGGAATTATCCTTTTAATTTATCGCTTTCTCCACTGGTTGCTTCCATTGCTTCAGGAAATTGTGCTGTTATAAAATGCTCAAAAGAGAGCAAAAATACATCAAAAATTATTAGAGATATAATAAATAAAACATTTGAAGAAGAATATATTTACTGTGTAGATTCTGAACTTGATTATGATGAAATTTTACATCAAAGATATGATTTTATATTTTTTACCGGAAGTGCAAGAGTCGGGAAAATTATAATGCGTGTAGCGAGTGAAAATTTAATTCCTGTATCTTTAGAATTAGGAGGAAAGAGTCCTTGTATTATTGACGAAACAGCTGATATTAAACTTTCAGCAAAACGTATCGTATGGGGGAAACTATTAAATGCAGGACAGACATGTGTTTCAATAGACTATATTGTTGTTCATAAAAATGTAAAAGAAGAACTTATTAAATCTTTACAAAAAGAAATTGAATTAAGATATCCTGATGCTATAAATAATAAATCTTATCCGAAAATTATTAATCATCATCATTATGAACGTCTTTTAAATTTAATAAAGACTGAGTCAAATGTAATTGGGGGAAAGAGTAATGACAATGAAAGAAAGATTGAACCTACAATATTTCCTGATGTAGAATTTGATCATGAGATTATGAAAGATGAAATATTTGGACCTTTGTTACCGATTATTGAGTATTATGATATAGATAAAGTTCTTGATATAATCAAAGAAAGAGAAAAGCCTTTAGCATGTTATATTTTTACACAAAGCAAGAAAAATGCAAATTATATTATTAACAGCCTTTCTTATGGAGGGGGTTGTGTAAATGATGTAATAATGCAATTAGCAAATAAAAATCTTCCTTTTGGTGGAGTAGGAAATAGCGGTATGGGCTCTTATCACGGAAAGCACGGTTTTGATTTATTAAGCCATAAAAAAGGAATTGTAAAAAATAAAACAATTTTGGATTTACCTTTTAGATATGCACCTTTTGATTTGAAGAAATTAAATATATTTAAAAAGATAATGTAGTAAGTAATATTTAGTTTTAAAGTTGAAGATAGAAATTCTTCAACTTTTTTGTTGCAAAAAAATATATTAAAAATAATTAAAAAGTTTTGAAAATTATTGATAACAAGTTAAGTATTATAATATAAATTTATTGGGTTAAAAAATAGTAAATTTATTTTAAATATTGGAATTTACCATAGTTTTGTGATATAATTATTTATATTATACCTTGGTTGTAAAACTGTAATCATTTCATTATATAAAACTAAATTTAAAAGTTAAAACAAAATGATGGTATAGTTTATATATGGGTAATAAATTATATATTTTAAGGAATTTAATATAAATTTAAAGACTTTTTATAAATGTTGGGGAACATTTTATTTGTAGATTTTATCTATAAATTAAACTTTAAATTTATTTCCAAACTAAATAATTACATTTTTAAAAATATTAAGAAGGGGAAGAAAAAATGACTGGAAAGTTAAAAAGGGATTTTATTAAAAGAAGTTTAAGTATTTTTCTTGCGTTTGTTATGGTTTTCTCGATTGTATTACAATCCGGAATTACATCACATGCTGAAGAATTGTCTTCTAATGTAATAACAAAAGCATTTGTTACAGATTTAGAAGGGAATCCAATTACAGCTCCAATGGACGCTTGGAAAGCATTTAGGGTAAATGCAGAGTATGCATTGCCAAATAATCAAGTAAAAGAGGGAGATACGACAACGCTAACTTTGCCTGTAGGGTTTGCACCATATGCTCCATTTAACTTTGATATTAAAGATGCATCTAATAATATCATTGCAAATGGAAAATTAGTTGATGAAAGTCCTATGAAAGTTGTTCTTACTTATACAAAATATGCGGAAGAGCATTCAGGAGTTAAAGGCTCATTTTATTTTAATATTCAAATTAATAGTGGAACACAAACTCAAACCGGTGTTATCCCTGTAACACTTACTGCAAAAGGAGATGGAACAGTTATTCAAGCGGGTACTGTTACTTATAATCCACATCAAGTTACAGGAGTTCAATTGATTAAAGGTGGATGGATGGATAGTGGAAATAAAACTATCGGTCATTATAAAATAGCTATTAATCAAGCTAATAAAGAAATGGTTAATGCTAAGGTAACTGATACACTTTTGAATCCAGGTGTTCAATATATTGAAGATTCTTTTAAGATACTTGAAGGTAAATGGGTTAGTAATGCAACAGGAACAGATATCTTATTTACTGAAGAATCAGATATAACCGCACAATATAAAGATAAACTTAAAGTTGAGGGAAATAAGTTTACGCTTGATATTGGAAATAGGCCTGCCGGTAAGGGAATGATGATTAGATATAAAGTTAAAATATCCTATGAACCGGTAGTTGGTGAAATATTTAAAAATAAAGTAGAACTTATAGATGGCGATAAAACTTTTAGTTATAGTGCATCTTATAAAATTACCGATGCCAGCGGTGGTGGTGAAGGATATGTTTATAAGATTAAAGTAAACAAAACAGGCAAAAATGGCATACCATTATCTGGTGTTGAGTTTGATGTTATTCGTGTACGTAATAACCAAAAGGTTGGAACTATTACTACAGGTGCAGATGGAACTGGAGAAATTGGAAATTTAGTTTTAGATAAATATAAACTGGTTGAAACAAAAACACCAAGTGGTTATTTACCTTTAACAGAACCTGTTTTTGTTGAAGAAAGTGACTTTACTGGAAATGATAAAATTGCTCTAAAAAATATAGTTAATCAACCAAATGAAAAGATTTCTGTTTCAGTAACAAAGAAGTGGATAGGACCGGCAAAAGATTCTGTTATTGTAGAGCTTAGAAAAGTTGGAAGTAATGATGTTTTACAAGAATATGAATTAAAAGCAAGTGATAACTGGAAACATACCTTTACAGGTTTAGATAAATATGAAGATGATGGTACACTAATTAAGTATGAAGTAGTTGAAAAGAATGTACCTGAAGGATATACATCAGAAGTTACAGGAACGATGGGAGACGGATTCACAATCACAAATACAAATGTAGAAAAAGTGGAAGTATCCGTAACAAAGAAATGGGTAGGACCTGCGAAGGATTCTATTATTGTAGAGCTTAGAAAAGTTGGAAGTAATGATATTTTACAAGAATATGAATTAAAAGCAAGTGATAACTGGAAACATACCTTTACAGGTTTAGATA
>NZ_JBLKRS010000004.1:0-124728 GCF_047608425.1 Parvimonas oralis | reverse complement strand
TACATCGATATGAAATTTTCATACTAAATGAAACTCTAGAAAATTTACATAGTAATTATAATTAACATTTTTATTTTTTTAAGTCCTTTGCAGGACTTACTATTATTTGCAAGCAAATAATAGTGTGAGATCTCTCCGCTCCGTTACACTTCGGTCGAGATGACGTGTTGGGAGCTTCTCTTTGCAAAGTTCCATAACGTGAGTTATTTTATTTTTTATATAATTTAAAAATACTATGATGTAGATTTTTATTTTTTCTACCATATTTATAAAGATATTTTGAAGTTTTTTACTACTAACGCCTAGCCACTAAACAATGTTCTTTCCTTATACGTCATTTCGACTATAGCGTAAGCGAAACGAATCTAGCCCTAACTTTGTTTACTTGTAAACAAAAGTAGGTCTGACGGGGTCGTTGTATCTTTTGATACAATGACTCTGGAAATCTCATACTTTTGCTTTAGCAAAAGTAAATATATCGTAGCTACATCGATATGAAATTTTCATACTAAATGAAACTCTAGAAAATTTACATAGTAATTATAATTAACATTTTTATTTTTTTAAGTCCTTTGCAGGACTTACTATTATTTGCAAGCAAATAATAGTGTGAGATCTCTCCGCTCCGTTACACTTCGGTCGAGATGACGTGTTGGGAGCTTCTCTTTGCAAAGTTCCATAACGTGAGTTATTTTATTTTTTATATAATTTAAAAATACTATGATGTAGATTTTTATTTTTTCTACCATATTTATAAAGATATTTTGAAGTTTTTTACTACTAACGCCTAGCCACTAAACAAAGTTCTTTCCTTATACGTCATTTCGACTGTAGCGTAAGCGAAACGAATCTAGCCCTAACTTTGTTTACAAATAAACAAAGTTAGGACTAGATTGACTACGCTCGAGATTACGTATTGGGGTATATCTGCAAAGCACTATGACGTTAGTTATTTCTGTTTAAATACAAAAAAATGAAGGTCATTATTGACCCTCATTTTTTATTGTTTAATCTTTCGATTATTTTGATCTTTTTCTACGTTTAGAATCTATTAAAGCAACTAATGCTCCTGATCCTATTAACATATTTGCATATAAAGCTAAGTTTGAGCTTACATTTGTCTTAGGTAATATAGGTTTCTTCAACAAGATTGTTTGATCTGCATCATTAATATCTCTATGAGAAGCTATTTCTTTACCTTTTTCATACATTGTTTCAAAAGCTACAAGTTTACCTTGTTTCAAATATTTAGCTTCAACAACTGTACTTAACTCAATTTTACCATCGCTCTTTTCAGCAACAAAAGTTTTTTCTACAGTTAATGGTTTTCCATCTACCAAGATTTCTTTTCCTGTTGCCTTATCCATCCAAACAAGTTTAACTGTATATTCTTTTCCTATAACTAAATTAGTATAATAAACATAATCTGTTAGTGTCAATGTTTTTTCAAGAGCAGCTTCTTTCTTACCATTAACTTTTGCTTCAGTTCTTAATTTAGGTTCAGGTTGTCTTACTTTTACAGTTTGGTCTTCATCATTAATGTCCTTGTGTGCTGCAACTAATACATTATTTTTATAAACTTCTTCAAAAGCTACTAATGTTGTATCTTTTTCAAAATGTTTAGCATCCACAGTTACACTTAATTCAACTTCACCATTTTCTTGTTCAGCTACGAATGTTTTTTCAGCTGTAACAGGTTTTCCATCAACTAGGAATGGTTGTCCTGTTGCCTTATCCATCCATACCAACTTAGCTGTATATGTCTTTCCAACTATTAAATTGCTATATTTAACAACGTCTGTTAAAACAACTTTGTCAGTTGGTGCATCTTCTTTTTCTCCATTAACCTTTGCTTCTGTTTCTACAGTAGGTTTTTTACGGTCTGTAATTGTAATTTTTCCACCATTAGCTTTTACTATATCATCTTCAGCTACTTTTGTTACAGTTACATTTCCGTCTTTATCAACTTCAAATTCAATATCTGTTACTGTTAAATATCCTTCTGGTGCTGATTCTTCGTGGAATATATATTTTCCAGGTAATAGATTTAATTCCTTAGAAGTTTCTGTTGATTCCCAAGTAATTGTATTAACTTTTGTATCATTATCTTTGATTAAATTAGTTCCGTCTGCTGACTTAACTGTAATCTTTGCTCCAGGTAATTCTATTCCACCTAAATCAACCTTGCTTACTTTAACAGGATTGAAGTTTTCTTTGATTAAAACAGATTGAGCTTCATCATTAATATCTTCATGAGCTCCTACTTTTATGCCATTGTGGAACATTTCTTCAAATGCTACTAATGTTGTATCTTTTGTGAAGTGTTTTGAATCTACTTTTACAGTTAATTCAACTTCACCATCTGCTTTATCAGCAACGAATGTCTTTTCAGCTGTAAGTTGATTTCCTTCAACTAGGAATGGTTGTCCTGTTGCTTTATCCATCCAAACAAGTTTAACTGTATATTCTTTTCCAATTACCAAATTCTTATAGCTTACTTTATCTGTTAAAGTTAATTCATCTTTAGCTTTTACTTCTTTTTCTCCATTAACTTTAGCTTCTGTCTTTAAGTCCGGTTTTGGTTGTTTCACTTTTACAGTTTGGCCTTCGTCTTCAAGATCTTTGTGAGTTGCAACTAATTTATCGCCTTTATAAACTTCTTCAAAAGCTACTAATGTTGTATCTTCTTTAAAATCTTTAGCATCTAAAGTTACACTCAATTCAACTTGACCATCTGCTTCGTTAGCTACGAATTCTTTTTCTGCTGTAACAGGGTTTCCATTAACTTTGAATGGTTCTCCTGTTGCTTTATCCATCCATACCAACTTAGCTGTATATTTCTTTCCAACGATTAAATTCTTGTACTTAACAACATCTGTTAGAACAACTTTATCGGTTGGTGCATCTTCTTTTTTATCATTAACCTTTGCTTCTGTTTCTACAGTAGGTTTTTTACGGTCTGTAATTGTAATTTTTCCGCCTTCAGCTTTAACTATATCATCTTCAGCTACTTTTGTTACTGTTACTTTTCCGTCATTATCAACTTCAAACTCAATATCTGTTACTGTTAAATATCCTTCAGGTGCTGATTCTTCGTGGAATACATATTTCCCAGGTAATAGATTTAATTCCTTAGGAGTATTAGTTGATACCCAAGTAATTGTATTAACCTTTGTATCATTATCTTTGATTAAATTAGTTCCGTCTGCTGACTTAACTGTAATCTTTGCTCCAGGTAATTCTGTTCCGCCTAAATCAACCTTACTTACTTTAACAGGATTAAAGTTTTCTTTAATTACAACAGTTTGAGCTTCATCATTAATGTCCTCATGAGCAGCTACTTGTACGTTATTTTCAAACATTTTTTCAAATGCTACTAATTTAGTTTCTTTAGTGAAATAATCTGAATCTACAGTTACATTTAGCTCTACTTCACCATCCGCTTTATCAGCAACGAATGTAGTTTCAGCTTTAATAGGATTTCCTTCAGCTAAGAATGGTTGTTTAGTTTCCTTATCCATCCATACTAACCTAACTGTATAAGTTTTTCCAACTATTAAATTCTTATAGCTTACTTTATCAGTTAAAGTTAATTGATTTTTAGCTTTTGCTTCTTTTTGTCCATTAACTTTAGCTTCTGTCTTGATTGAAATTCCTTTACGGTCTGTAATTGTAATCTTTCCGCCATCAACTTCAACTTTGTCATCTTGAGCTACTTTTGTTACTTTTACTTTTCCGTCTTTATCAACTTCAAATTCAATATCTGTTACTTTTAAATATCCTTCAGGTGCTGATTCTTCGTGGAATATATATTTACCTGCTCTTAATTTTAATTCCTTAGGAGTATTAGTTGATACCCAAGTAACTGAATTAACTCTTATACCATTATTGCTGATTAAGTCTGAACCGTCAGCTGATTTTACAGTAATTTTTGCTCCGGCTAATTCTGTTCCGCCTAAATCAACCTTGCTTACTTTAACATCATGATATTTGTAATCGTCTACCATTGCTATAATAGTTGTAGATCCATCTACTTTTACGGTAGTTCCCGTTACAGTTCCATCATCCTTTAATGTAAACTTAATTGTTGTAGCTAAAGTAAATCCTTCCGGTGCTGCTTTTTCCTCAAAAGTATAATTTCCCGGTGCAAGCTTAAATTCTTTAGAAGTACCATCTGATACCCATTCAACAGATGATACTTTTGTTCCATTATTATTGATTAATGGTCTGCCATCATCTGAACTTAATTTAATTGTAGCTCCGGCTAATTCTGACCCGGCAACATCAGTTTTGCTAAATTTAAAAGTAAATTCCTTAGGCTTGTAAGTATTCTTTATATTCATACCTGTTACTTCTGAAGTATAACCTTCAGGGACTTGTACTTCTTTTACAGTATAAACGATAGGAATATCATTTCCTTGAGCATCACGTTTATCTGTTCTGTATTTAGGTAAATTCTTAAATTCATATTTCCAGTGACCATTGTTATCAGGTGTTACAACTTGAGTTTTTCCTGCTAGTTCCTTTCCGTCGGCAAGTAATTGAACTGTAATTTGTGCTGGACGAACATTATGACCTTCATCATTAACCCAAGTCTTTTCTCCTGAAATATTAGTTAAAATACGTTTGTTTTTAACTTCTACATCTGTTAACTTGTTTAAATCCGGTGTAAATTCCAAATTTTCACTTGTTGAGTCAACTTCATATCCCGGTGGAGTACTTACTTCTTTTAGAATATATTTCTTAGTAGGATCCAATGTGTTTTGAGAAATGGCTTCCCCGTTTTCTCCTGTAACAATTGTTTCAATTAAGTCATTTGTACCTTTAACTCTAATTTCAAATTTTGCTTTAGGAAGTTTAATACTAGAGTCGATTGAATCTTTCTTAACAACCTTAACCTTGCCGTTATTTCCTTCTCCTGTTCCACCTGAAGAAGCTGATTGATAGCTGGCAGTTACCTCTTTTGGTTTAGCCCAACTTTCTGAAATTCCCTTAACTTTATTATGAGCTTCTTTTCCTGGTGTATAAGTTGCCTCGTAAGTAAGATATAATTGTGCTCCTGTTAAATCTCCTGCAGGTTTTTCACTTAATTTCCAACCTGCAACTTCTCCATTTGGTTTAAAGCCTGTTGGAATGTAAGGTTTAACCTTACTGAAATCGGCAGTAAAGCTCTTCTTATCTTGAGCCAACTTTATTTCAGGAAGATCTATTACCTTTGCACCTTTATAACGTCCATATTCATCCCAATACACAGCATATAATTTGAAAGAACCGTCTATAATCTTTTCACCATCAAGTACATTGTCTTCAAGTTTAAGATTAAGTATTTTTTCTTTAGTTAAGTTAACTCTTATACACCATCTTACTTTATTCTCTTCATTATCAATTACTTCATGCCATTTTCCTATTTGTTCAGTAGGTTTTCCGATAGGCTTTTTAATTTTTACTTTTAATTCTTGAAAAGACTTTCCAATACTAACTTTAAAAGTATTTACTTCTCCTAAATTAAGTTTTTGTTCGTAAAATTTTGCTTCCAAAAACATTGTACCTTTAACATTAAATTTACCTTCAACATATTTGGTAAATGTAGCTTTAATTGTTCCACCACCATCATTCTTAGGTGTAACTACCGCTTTTGCAACAACTTTTCCATCCGTATCAAGCAAGTCAAAATGTGTTGCAGCTTGTGTTTTAGGGAACAACATATTATCTGGTAAATTAACTATAAAATAGTCTCCCTCTTTGAGATTATTTTGGTATTTAGTTGCATCCCATTTTAGAGAAAGTTTAAATTTCTCATAACGTTCATACTCTTCTTTTTGATTAACCATAGAAAATTCTGTAACAGTAACATCCGGTTTAACTTGTCCATCTGCGTAAACAAAAGATGTTCCAATTGTTTGTAATACCATTGATAAAATCAAAAAAAATACTAAAAAACTTTTAGATCTTTGTTTCATATTTCCTCCTTTTTTAATTAAAACTAATCAAACCAAACTATCGAATACTTAAAAAATAATTTGATTTTTATTATATTTTAAAACATATACACATATAAAGCTATATGTATATATGTCAAAAAACATGTATTAAGATTATATTGTTGAATTATTATAGTTTTCTATTTAGAAAGTAAATATAGCTTTTCTAAGAAAAAAGTTATAAGTATTTTTTAATATCGTTATTAATTTTTCCTGTATGCAATGGTATTTTCCAATAAAAGCATCTGAGCATTATTACTCATAATTATAACAAATTTATTAATAAAAGTCTACAACTTAAATAAAAAACACAAGAAACAATGTCTTATACCATTAAAAAAAGTAAAACATTTTTGATTATGATAAAAAACATACAGAAATAACTTGAAAAACAAAAAAAGACGGTTTATAACCGTCTTTAATTCCTAATTCATAGAAATTATTTTATAATTCTTGTTGCTCCAACAAAAGTATTTCCAAAGTAACTTCCGAAAAGTTTACTTACAATAACACCTGTTCCCGGACTTGAAGCGTGAACAAATTTATTGTTTCCAATGTAAATACCAACGTGACTAATTCTTCCACCACCATTGTTAAAGAATACTAAATCACCTTTTCTTAATTCTGATGCTGAAACTCTTGTACCATGATTAATTTGAGTATATGATGTTCTGCTTAAGTTGATTCCAACTTGTTTATATACATAATATACTAAACCGGAACAGTCAAATCCGATATTTGGATTAGAAGTTCCCCAAATATATGGTTTACCAACTTGTGCTAATGCTAAATCTACAACAGTATCTATATCTGCATTGTAAGTTTCGCTTTCATTTTTAGCAGGAGCTTTAGGTTTTGATTCTGAGTTGTTTTTCTTCTTAGATTTTTCTTCTTTCTTAGGTTGTTCAACTACAGGTTTTGTTTCAGAAAGATATGATTTTATAACATAAGCAGTCTTTCCGTTGAATTCAAATTCTACCCATTCTCCTCTATCTATTCCGCTTACTTTTTCACCTTTTGATAAAATACCAAGTTTAGATGAAGTAGCAGATTGTTCAGATCTTACATTTAAGTTTTCTGTAGCATAAAGAGTTACTTTTTTAACAGCAGCTTTTTTCTTAGCTTCAGCAGCTTTCTTCTCTTCTTCTGCCTTCTTTTCTTCTTCTGCCTTCTTTTCAGCAGCTTTCTTTTCTTCTTCTGCTTTTTTAGCTTCAGCTGCCTTCTTTTCTTCTTCTGCTTTAATTTCAGTTTCAGATTTTTCCGGTTCAACTACTTCTTTTGATAACATTGAAATGTCAATACTTACTACTTTTCCATCTACTGTAACAGTAGCCATTTTATCTCCACTCATTTCAACTTTAACAATTGAACCCTTAGCAACTTTAACAGTTTCGTCTTCGTTTTCACTTAAAACCGGTTTTAAATCAAGAGATTCTTTTACATAATAAGAATTTTCTTCTAATTCCGGCATTTTAGTATCTTCTTCTGTAACTAAAGAATATATTTCATTTTCACTTGTAACTTTTTTTAATTGTGCAACAGAAGGAGTTTCCAAGACCTTATTTGACTCACTAATTAATGAATTGTTTACTTCTTCAATACTCGTACTATGAACTTTAACTTTTTCTGTTTCATCAGCAAAAGATTTTGCTACTGGCAATGTTGTACAAACTAATGCACATAACATTGAAGTTGTCAAAACTTTTTTAATTTTCATAATTACCTCCTAACTTATAGACATATTTTACACCAAGCATTGCAAAAAGTCAACAAAAAGTTACAAAAAAATTACAAAAAGTTACAAATTAGTTACAAAACGTATATGTTTCACGTGAAACATATATGTTTTGTTTTTAAGGTTGTTTCACGTGAAACATTTATTTTTTAGAAATGTAAAAAAATATGTTTAACTTAAAAATTAATGATTAATTTATGGTATAATAATAGTAATATTATAATTTATGATAAGGCTACTATTAATATTACAAAATTATCTTAAAGATATGATATTTAATAGTAGTATATAATAGAAGAATATAAAAACAAAGGAAATATTATGAAAATTTTTGATGCTTTTAAAAAGAAAAGAGAAATGAGAGTAATATCAATATTTAATCAAAAGGGTGGTGTTGGAAAGACAACAACTGTAGTGAATCTGGCATCAGCTTTAGGTTTTAATAAAAAGAAGGTTTTGGTTATAGATATGGATCCGCAAGGTAATTCAACTTCGGGACTTGGTATTGAAGAACCAGATATTACTGTTTATGATGTTTTAACTCATGAAAAAGACATTAATGATGCTATTCAAAAGACAAAATCCAAAAATGTGGATATAATACCTGCAAATTCAGATTTATGCGGTCTTGAGATTGAATTATTAAGTGTAGATAAAAAAGAATATCTATTAAAGGAAGAGATTGAAAAGATACCCCAAAATTATGATTTTATTATCATTGACTGTCCACCGTCATTGGGTGTTATGAGTATTAATGCTTTAGTTTCTTCTCATAGCGTATTAATTCCAATTCAATGCGAATATTATGCTCTTGAGGGTGTAAGCCAACTTATGAATACAGTTAATATAATAAGGAAGGGATTAAATCCCGAGCTTGAAATTGAAGGTGTATTGCTTACAATGTATGATTCGAGAAATAACTTATCTGAGGATGTAAAGAGAGAAACTGAAAATTATTTCAAAGATAAATTATTTGATACAGTTATTCCTAGAAATATAAGACTTGCTGAAGCTCCAAGTTTTGGAGAGAGCATAATATATTATGATAAGAATTCTAAAGGTGCTATTGCTTATTTATCTTTAGCTAAAGAATTAATTAAGAATAGGAGAAAATAATGAAGAAAAAAGGTCTAGGTAGGGGGCTGGGTTCCCTTTTAAGAGAAGAAGATTTTATTACTGATGAAAATTTATTAACCGTTGACTTGGAAAAGTTAGTTGCTAGAGAAGATCAACCTAGAAAAAATTTTGATGATGACAGTTTGGAAGAACTGGCAAATTCTATTAAGGCAGACGGAGTTATTCAACCAATAGTTGTTAGAAAAGTAGAAGATAAATATGAAATTATTGCCGGAGAGCGTAGATTTAGAGCTTCTAAATTGGCAGGACTGGAAAAAGTACCGGTTGTGGTTAAAAATGTTAGTGACAGAAAAGCTAGAGAACTTGCCCTCGTTGAAAATATTCAAAGAGAAGACTTAAATCCAATTGAAGAAGCTATTTCTCTAAAAACTTTGATGGAAGAATATAAACTTACACAACAAGAGCTTTCCGATATAATTGGAAAAAGTAGATCCTATATCGCAAATAATTTAAGACTTTTAAATCTATCAGATTATATAAAAGAATATTTAATAAGGGGGGATTTAAGTCCAAGTCAAGGAAGAACTTTACTTTCTTTAGAGACTGAAGAAGAGAGAAAAAAATATCTTGAAAAATTATTAGTTAAGGAAGTAAATATCAGAGATGTCGAAAAAAAGGCTAAACAGAACAAAAATAAGACTGAAGATATTTTTATAAAGGATATTTGTGAAAGATTAACTGAAGTTTTAGATGCAAAGGTTAAGATTCACGAAAAGAAAAAAGGCGGACAAATAGAGATAAGCTATCTCAACGAGGCGGATTTACAAAGAATAATTGATTCTTTGATGAATATTTATAATTTGGAGTGATAGTATGATTTATGTGGATAATGGAGCAACAACTTTTCCAAAGCCTAAAATTGTAACCGATAAAATTATGGAATGTTCTTTAGGTTATGCAGGGAATCCCGGACGTAGCGGTCATAAACTCGCTATGAAGATGGATTTGGAAATTTACGAAACTAGAGAGAAAATTTGTAACTTAATAAATGGAACAGATCCTCTTAATGTAATTTTTACTTTTAATGCTACAGACAGTTTAAATTTAGCTATAAAAGGAGTTTTGAAGGAAGGGGATCATGTTATTACTACATCGATGGAGCATAATTCCGTTTTAAGACCTCTTAATCAGTTAAAAAAAGATGGAATAATTGATTTAAGTATTGTCTATGCGGATAAAAAAGGCTATATAGATCCTCAAAAAATATTCGAATCAGTGGCTCCTAATACGAAGATGATTGTAACTACTCATATGTCCAATGTTTTTGGAACTATTATAGATATAAAGAGTATCGGAGAATTCTGTAAGGAGAATAATATACTATATCTTGTGGATGCCGCTCAATCAATAGGAGTTTTGGATATTGACGTTCAAGATATGAATATTGATTTACTTGCTTTTCCGGGTCATAAAGCTCTTTTTGGACCAATGGGAACCGGTGCTCTATATATAAAGGAAGGAATTACTGTTAAGCCTTTAAAACAAGGTGGAACGGGAAGCTATTCTTATAGTATAGATCAACCTGATTTATATCCTGACAGTTTAGAGAGCGGAACTCCCAATGGAGTTGGAATTATAGCTCTAGGTAAGGGAATAGATTTTATCAACGAAGTAGGTATTGAAAATATTAGAAATCATGAAATAACTTTAAAAAATCATTTCATAGATTTATTAAAGGATAATGAAGAAATTATTTTATACGGAACTTTAGATGATAGACAGGGGGCTGTTGTGAGCTTAAATATAAAAGATATGGATAGTTCTGAAGTTTCCTATATCTTAAGTGATGAATTCGACATTTATACAAGACCCGGCTTCCATTGTGCACCACTTGCTCATAAGAGTTTAGGAACTGATGAACTTGGTGCAATTAGATTCAGTTTTGGGTATTATAATACCGTTGAAGAGGTTGAGGAATGTGCAAATGCCTTAATTAGTATAATAGAAAGGAATAAATAATAGTGAATACAGTATTAGAATTTTTAAATGCATATTCAGGAATATTTTTAATATTAGTGCTATTTGTCTTAATTTTTATCCTATATCAATTTAACCAAGTTAATAAAAAGCTAAGTCTTCAAAAGAAAAAGTATGATATGCTTTTAAGGGGCAGAGGAGACTTGAATATGGGAGAACTTATTCATGCTCACTCAAATGATATTTTTGAAATGGATAAAAAAGTAAATGAACTTGAAACACAAATTAGAACAGCAAAAAGTCAATTTGCTTTTACAATACAAAAAATTGGTTTTGTAAAATATGATGCTTTTCATGATTTGAAAAATAAATTATCTTATACAATAGCACTATTGGACGGATTTAATAATGGATTACTATTAACTACTATTTATGGTAGAGAAAGCTGTATAACTTATGCAAAAGAAGTAAAATCCGGAACAGTAAACCAAGAATTATCAAATGAAGAAATAGAAGCACTAAGGATGGCATTAGCAAAATAATGAGAAAATTAATGTTTGTTTTAAATCCTCATGCCTCAGGTTTCAAAAAATTTGACTTTAAAGAAGGTATTGAAGAATATCTTAGGAGAAAGAACTTAAATTTTGAATATGAAATCAAGTGCTCCACACAAGAGGGTGAATCAATTATAATAGCAGAAGATGCTGTTAAAAATGGTTTTAATGAATTAATTGCAGTAGGTGGAGACGGAACTATAAATGAAGTAGGAGATATTGCTGTTAAAAATAATATAAAGCTGGGTGTAATTCCTGCAGGTACAGGAAATGACTATATGAATAGTCTACAAGAATCCTGCAATTTTATAATCTGTATGGAAAGAATTATAAAGGGAAATACAATACTTGTCGATTATGGCTCATTTTTAGATAAATCATTTTTCAATATTGCATCTGTAGGTTTTGACGCAGAAGTTAATAAATATGCTTTAAAAGTAAAAAAATTTATTAAAAATGGACTAGCTTATAAAATAGCAATAGCTTTAGCTCTATTTCATCACAAGAGAAAAAGATACAAGATGATAATTGACGATGTTGAATATGAAGATGATTATTTTTTAATAGCTGTGGGCATTGGAAGTAAATATGGTGGAAAAATAAATATATTACCATATGCAGATATGAAAGACGGACTTCTTGACATTTGTGCTATTAGATATAAATCAAAATTTGATATTATTAAAAAAATAAAAACACTTGTAAATGCAACTCATGTCAATGAGGATATAACTTCTTGCTTCAAAGCAAAGAAAATCAAAATTATTTCAAAGAATATTGAAATTAATTTTGATGGAGAATATATGTCCGGAGTTGATGAAGTTGAATTTATAGTAAATGATAAAAAAGTGAAATTAATAATGTAGGGGGTATTATGAATATTTTTGAAGAATTAACAGGAAAAATTAAGGGAACAAATAAGAGAATTGTATTTCCTGAAGGAGAAGATAAGAGAGTTTTAGGTGCTTGTGTGAGATTAAAAAAAGACGGTTTAGTAACTCCAATAGTTTTAGGAAATGTTGAAGAAATCAAAAAAACTGCAAAGGAATTAAATGTTTGTATTGATGATATTGAAATAATTGATCCTTTAAAAGCGGAAGATTTTGATGAATTAGTTGAAAAATTTGTTGAACGTAGAAAAGGCAAAAACACAAAAGAAGAAGCTGAAGTGCTTTTAAAAGATGTAAATTACTATGGAACTATGATGGTACAAGTGGGAAAAGCTGACGGAATGGTTAGTGGTGCTGTTCACTCAACAGGAGATACCGTAAGACCTGCACTTCAAATCGTAAAGACTAAACCAAATGTTTCAAGAACAAGTGGAGCAATGGTTATGCTTGGAAAAAATGGAGAAAGATATGTATTTGCTGACATTGCTATCAATATTACTTTAGAAGCAAAAGAATTAGCTGAAATCGCTGTTGAAACTGCCAAAACTGCTAAAATTTTCGGAATAGATCCGAAAGTTGCAATGCTTAGTTTCTCTACAAAGGGTTCTGCAAAACACGAGCTTTCACAAAAAATTGCTGATGCTACACAAATGGCTAAAGAATTGGCACCTGATTTATCATTAGACGGAGAACTACAATTCGATGCTGCAATAGTTCCATCAGTTGGGGAACAAAAAGCAAAGGGCTCAAAAGTTGCAGGACACGCAAATGTATTTATCTTCCCTGACTTACAATCAGGAAATATCGGATACAAAATTGCACAAAGACTTGGAGGTTTTGAAGCAATAGGACCTATCCTACAAGGACTTAACAAACCTATATCAGACCTTTCAAGAGGTTGTAACGAAGAAGATGTATATAAATTAGCAGTAATTACCGCTGCACAAAGTCTATAATAAATTTTTGAAAAACAAAACCGACAGGGTTTTGTTTTTTTGTGGGGGAATTAGTATTGAAGATTTAATTATTTAATGTATCTACGATACATTCACTTATGCTTATATACAAGCATAAGTGTGAGATTTCCAGAGCAATTGTATCTAACGATACAATTACTCTGTCAGACCTACTTTTGTTTACAAGTAAACAAAGTTAGGGCTAGATTCACTGCACTCCGCTCTGCTACGTTTCGGTCGAAATGACGTATAAAGATAAATCTTCGATTAATAGCCAGACGTTAAAAGTAAATAAGCTTCAAAAAATATTTAAAAATTTCATAGAAAAAAATATTTCACGTCATAATATTTTATGAGAAACACTCCCAACACGTCATCTCGACCGAAATGTGTGAAACGAATGGAGCAGAGAGATCTCATACTTTTGCTTTAGCAAAAGTAAATGTATCGCAGATATATCAAAATCAAATTCCAATCAACATAAAGTAAATACTTATATTAACAAGTAGAGTTTTTCTTAAAAATTTGGTAAAATGTAATAAAACAATTTGGAGGTGCTTATGGAATTTTTAGATACTTCTTTTTTACAAAATGATGAAATAAAATTAGTTTTAGATAAATTTTATTCCGGAAATTTAGCAATTAATTGGGTTCCTGCCTATAGTTTTTATATATGCGACTTAAAAGGACAAAAATTAGGAAAATGTGATTTGAGAATTGGATATAGTAAAGGACTTTTCTATGGTGGTAATATTGGTTATACAATTGACGAAAAATACAGAGGTAATCACTATTCAGCAAAAGCCTGTAAACTCCTTTTTGAACTGGCAAAAAAGCATGATATGGAATATTTGTATATAACAGCTAATCCCGATAATCACGCTTCAAATAAGATATGTGAATACCTAAATGGAGAGTTTTTAGGCATCTTTGAATTGCCCAAAGATAATGATATGAGAATAAATGACAACGAAACTCATAAATGCATCTATAAATTTGTGTTGTAAGAAATAATACTAAATGGAGGAAACTATGCCTGTATGCTATTTTAATCAAGATTATGAAAATAAATATAGATGTGAATATTCAATTACTTATGAAGATATTACTGTTGAAGTTGAATATGATATACACGATGAAATTCCATATATAGATGGAGTTAAATATTTTACTACTAGTACAAAATATGATAATCGAGATATTCTAATTATAGATTATGACAACAAAAAAAATTATCTTCTAAAAAATGCATTTTATTCAGGAGGTACTACAATATTAGGTAACCCTGATAAAAATTCAACAACAATATTTCAATCAAATGTATATTTTAGTCACATCGATTATAATAAACTTACAGAATTAAAAATCAAGCCAAAAATTTCAAAAATTAAAATATATAGTAAAATAATAAATTATCTTATAGACTATCCAAATTTACAAATGATTGATACTGATGAACTTTATTCTATTAGCTTATCAAAAAACAAAAAAGAAATACTAAAATCTATTAATAAAAAAAATATAAAAAATTTAATATTAGGTGATTCTTGGAAAACCACTTTCAATAGAAAAGACCATAATATTTCAATAAACTTCGATGGATATCTCGAAATTCAATTTTCTAAAAGAGTTGATTATGATAAAATATCAAGCTATATTAATGAGTTAATAACATTTATGCAAATTTATATCCCAAACAAATTCTTAATAGATAAATTGGATGTAGAAATTGATAAAACATATTTTAAATTTTCTACCTACTCAAATCAGGTAATTTATAAAGAAAGAAACATCAATCCATCTATTTCTACTCCATTAATAGAATTTTTAGAAATTTGTTATAAAAATATACCATATAGAGATAGTGGATCTAAATTCAGAAATATTCCTTATATAGTAAATAGTACTACAAAAAGTCTCGAAGATAATTTTTTAATGTTCTATAAATTTATAGAATGTTATTATAAAAAAGGTAGCAATTCAATTATAAAAGGTCTAACAGACCACTATTCTTCAATAGAAACTTTAATAAAAGATGAATTTTTAGAACAAGAAACTTTAGAAGATTTTTTAGACAAATCAAAATTAAATGAGTTTTTAGAACAAACAGCATTAGAAATAGTTAAATTAAGAAATCATTATGTTCACTCTGGCTATTATATAAGAAATAATTGTCTAAAAATCAAAAAAGGAAAAACAATATCAAATATCAATATTCAATGGATATTTTTAAGAACCAGACTTCTTTATCTAGTTGCAATAGATATTATTTTTAAAGAGATGTTAGGCTTTGATAAATACAATTATAAAAAACTTTTTTAAAAATATTAATAAAAAATTTTACTTTATTTCATAATCAATATGACGTTTTTTTAATTCTTTTAAAAAATAGTCATATTTTTTTTGCTCTTTATCTGTTGAAATATGCCCAATTCCAAAAGTATATCTGAAAAATCTACCTTCTACTTTAATAGAAACCTTATAAACACGATTGCTTCTATATTTAGATGTATATTTAATCGTAACAGTTTCTATTTTATCTGTATCAATTGGAAATAAATGATTTAAAGTATATAATTTATCACCATTAAAATAACAAATAATTTCGTTGTGAAATTTTAATTTAAAAAGAATTCTAGTAAGAATAATATATGCTAAAATGAAATAACCTAAAATTGATAAAGAAAAAAATATATATGTACCAATGTATAAATCATTATAAGATAAGACAGTATAGGCTATATAAAAGCCTGAGCACAAAAACAATATAAAAATTATTCCTATCATTAAATATATTCCAAATTTATTTTTCATTTTTTACTCCTATTTCCAATTTAATTTTATTATAATAATTCTACCATATTTGCTTTTAGATGACTACATTTTACTTTAACTAAAATAATAATTATGCTATACTTATTTAAAAGAATTATTTTAGAATCAATTTATCTAGTTAATAATAAAAAGATAAACTATCTTTTAATTTTTTAAATTTTCAAGTGGAGAGTTTTATGGAATTTTTAAATGATTTACAAAATTTTTATTCAAATATAGAAAAAATTGCAGAAGTATTAGCTTCATCAATAAAAAATCAAAATTTACCTATAGACTCTGGTTGGTATAATGACCATTATCATATAGAAAATGGAAATTGGATTAGGGAAGCTTATCCGATAAAAGTCCTAACTTTGAATGGATTATGTGATATTGAAATTGGATTTTTTAATATAGCCATAACTTCAAAATTAAAAAAGGAACAAGCTTTGTCATATAATTTTAGTAGTCTTGAAGCTCTTGATTTAAAATATGATGTCTATGGTGTAGAAAATTTTTTATTGGATTTTAAAAATGAATTTTTTGATGAAAAGGAAACAATAAAAAACAAAATTAAAAACTCTTCAGAGGAAGATATTGCTTTTTCATTTTATTTTGAATCGAATTCTTCAAAAAGCAATATTCAAAAAATAGTTAATACAATTAACCTTTTAAGAGCTAATAAATTTTTCTATTAATATTAATAGTTTAAAAAATACTCAAAGGAGTGATATTTTTGAAAATTTTAATTGTCGAAGATGATGAAAATATATTTGAAATGTTGAAAAAGGAACTTTTGCTTTGGAATTATGAAGTAAAGGGGATTTCAAATTTCAATCAAATTGTCGAAGAATTTATCGAATATCAACCACATTTAGTTTTAATGGACATTATGTTGCCATATAATAATGGTTATTTTTGGTGTGAGGAAATCCGTAAACATTCAAATGTTCCAATTATTTTCATTTCTTCAAAAAGTGAAAATATCGATATTGTAATGGGTATTCAATTCGGAGCGGACGACTATATAACTAAGCCGATAGATTTGAATGTAACTTTGGCAAAAATAAAAGCAATCTTGAGGAGAAGCTATGATTTTACAAAGGACTTCGAATTTTTAAGTTTTGCAAATGTATTTTTATATATGGATAAGAATAAAGTAAAATATAATGATAACGAAATTTCCCTTACAAATACGGAAACAATGATTTTGGAAACTCTTTTTAAAGCCAAAGGAGGAGTTGCTTCAAGGGAGTCAATTATGGAAAAATGTTGGCATGGAGATGATTATATTGACGATAACACTTTGGCGGTCAATATAACAAGACTTAGAAAAAAATTTGCAGATATTAATTTAAATGATTTTATCCAAACTAAAAAGGGAAGCGGATATTATCTAAATTCTAAAATGGAGTAGAAATGGATAAATTTAAAAATTATATTTCAAAAATTTTACCTGTAACGGTAGCAACATTTTTTATATTATCAGTATTCTGGGTTGTTTTTTTCCTTATGAATTTAGGCTTTGAAAACTATGTTTTAGCCTTTGAAATAGTTATTTTTTTCTTCATAGTATATCTTATTTTTATGGCATTTTTAAATAAAAAAGAGAAAAAACTAAAAAATCAGATACAAGAACTTGAAGAAGCTAATTTGAATTTAAGAAATGACTTTTTGGCAAAGGAAAAAGAATTACAAGAGTATTTTTTAATTTGGATTCATCAGATTAAAACTCCTATAACTGCAGGAAAATTAATCTGCGACAGTGATATTGAAAATGAAAATGTAAAAAATATAAAAAAAGAGTTGATTTATATTGAAGATTATACAAATATGGCTCTAAGCTATCTTAAAATGTCAAAGCACAATACGGATATGGACATTTCTCTTGTGAATTTAGATGATATTATTAGGCCTTTAATCAAAAAATACGCAATTCTATTTATTTCAAACAATATAAAACTTGAATACAAAAAACTGAATGTAAAAGTAATTACAGACAGCAAATGGTGTATGGTAGTAATTGAACAGTTATTATCAAATGCAATAAAATATACAAAGAACGGGATTGTTTCAATATCTTTTAACGAAAAAGAAAACTCTCTCGAAATAAAAGACAATGGAATTGGAATTAAGGATTCGGATCTTCCGAAAATTTTTGACAAGGGATATTCAGGCTTTAATGGAAGACAAAACCAGAAATCAACGGGAATAGGTCTATTTTTAGTTAAACAAATTTTAGATAAACTCGGACAAAAAGTTAAATTGGAGTCAAAATTAGGCGAAGGAACAAGTGTAAAAGTCTATTTTAATATAGATTAGGAGAAAATTATGTTTTATGTATATATAATTTCTAATAATTTTAGAAATGTTTTGTATATTGGTGTTACAAGAAATCTTGAAAGAAGATTATATGAACATAAAAACAAATTAATTGATGGCTTTTCTAAAAAATATAATTTGAATGTATTACTTTTTTATGAAACTACAGAATATGCTTTAGATGCAATCGCTCGAGAAAAACAGTTGAAGAAGTGGAATAGAGATAAAAAATTTGCCTTAATTAAATCTATAAATCCTGAATTAAGAGATTTATCAGACGATTGGTGATTGTTTTGGTATTTCTTTCAGAAATACTATTGCTTGTAAACAAGCAATAGTTGAGATCTTTCGACTACGCTCAAGATGACGTGTCGGGAGCTCTACTTTTCAAAGGGCTATGACGTGAATTGTTTTGTTTTCTATGCAATTTTAAAAAATTTTTGAAGTTTATTTACCATTTACGTTAAGCTATCAAACGAAGATATTTCCCTTATACGTCATCTCGACCGAAACGGAACATAGTGAAGTGAAGTGAATCTAGCCCTAACTTTTGTTGTTTATTCATAAACAACAAAAAGTAGGTCTGACGGGGTAATTGTATCTTTGATACAATGACTCTGGAGATCTCATACTTATGCTTGTATACAAGCATAAGTGAATGTATCGTAGATACATTCGATATAAACATCTTATTGTTTTTAATTTATTTACTAATTAGGAGAAAATTATGGAAAAAGATATTTTTGAAGAATATATTAAACATACAGAACCTGAAAAGAAAGAAAAAGCATATGCTTGGAGTATCGGTATCGGACTTCAAGATGTTGACGGAATTAAGCCTTCAAAATATTTAATTGAAACTGCGAAGCAAAATATTGAGGGAGAAATATCATTAGATCAAGCTGAAAAAATGATTACTGCTTATTATGAAGAAAAACCTAGCAGAGATGAAGAGAGAAATAAGGAAGCTGACGAAGTAGCTTTACGAATTACAAGAATTATTACAGAACCTGCTTTTTCTTTTACACCAAATGAATATTTATCCATTCACTACAGACTATTTAAAGGGATTTACTCTCATGCAGGACAAATAAGAAAATATAATATCACGAAAAAAGAATGGATTTTAAATGAAAAAAGTGTAACTTATGGAAGTTTTAGCGAACTTTTTAAAACTCTGGAATATGATTTATCTCAAGAAAAAAGTTTTAATTACAAAAATTTGAATATGGATGAGATAATAAAACATTTAGCTATTTTCGTGTCAAGATTATGGCAAATTCATCCTTTTGCAGAGGGAAATACAAGAACAACTGCTGTTTTCTTTATAAAATATCTTAAAACTCTTGGCTTTGAAGTTGGAAATGAATTATTTTCAGAAAACTCTTGGTATTTTAGAAATGCATTGGTCAGAGCAAATTACAATGATTTAAAAAATGGAGTTTTTGAGACTACAGAATTTTTAGAAAAATTTTTAAGAAATTTATTACTTGGCGAAAAAAATATATTAAAAAATAGAGATTTGCATATATAGGAAAAACAAATGGAAATAAAAAGAGTTACAGAATACAATAATCCTTTATTTTCAGAGATTGCTTTAAAACAAAGAGGAGCATTTTTAATTGACGAAGAACCTTATGAAATTGAAATAATTTCTAGTGACAGTGCCTTAGTTAGAGGAAAAAATAGAGAAAATTTTAAAAAACTTATTGAGTATTTTAGATATTATTCTCCACATATATTAAATTTTTTTGATGAGAATGATAAAAAAATTATTTCTTTTGAAAAGAAGCCGGTTTTAACTTTAGAAGTTGATAAAATTCAACCTTCTCAATTTTACATTGATGAAGATAAATTAAATGCCCTTAAAAGTTTTATTAAAAATTCGAAGGATATTGTAATTCAAGTTGTAAAATCCGATGAGGAATATATCTGTGTTGATGGTCATACGAGGCTATTTATTGCTTTTTTAAAGAATTTTAAAACTGTTCATGCCATAGAAACTGAGTTTGACGATGATACCAACTACTTTGTTTCTCAAGCAAAGAAAAGAAATATCTTTACAATAAAAGACTTAAAACTTGTATCTCATAGTGATTATAAAAAATTGTGGTTAAACTTTTGTGATAGCTATTTTAATATATATTAGGAGAATTTTATGTTTTATAATGAAATATTTGACAAAAATATTTTTAATTCTAAACTTGCAATTGCATATGGTTTTTCAAAGGTTGGAGATTATTATATTTTACAATCAGATATTGATATGGAAAACTTTAATGTGATTGTTAAAATAGACAAGGTCTCTTTTGAGGTAAATGTTATTGAATTACCTTTTAATGAAGAATATATTTTATTTAACGTTCTTGACAGCAAGGGTAAATTTGTTTCAAAAATTAGAACAAAAGTTAATGAACTTATTGAGGATATTGTAAAAAATTGTTTTACTTCTTTAGATTACAGAAAATTATTACTAGACTATGTAAGAGAAAAATACGGGACAATTCCAGAAGAACCTTGGGAAGATAATAATCATGCGACGATAAAGACTTCAAATAGTAAAAAATGGTATGGAATTTTTATGTACCTTCCTTATAAGACTTTGGGACTTGATAAAAGTGAAAAGATTGATGTTTTGAATATAAAACTTAATCCTGAACTTATAGAAAGTCTAATTGATAAAAAGCATTTTTTCCCTGCATACCATATGAATAAAAAATACTGGATTACAATATTATTGGATTCAGATATGAATATGGATTTGGTCAAGAGCTTAATTGACGAGAGTTTTAAATTAGTTGAAAAAGTATAAGACTAATGGGAATTTAACCCCTAACATTTCAATAACCTTACAACTTTGTAAGGTTATTTTTGTTTTTGTAATATTAGATAAATGTTAGGCATAAAAATTTTTGCTAAAATATTATTGTAAACGAAAATAGTATTTTATGGAGGTAATTATGAATATATTAGATGTTAGAAATTTAAAAAAGATTTACGGAGGAATGGGACGTGTAAAAACTGAGGCTCTTAAGGATGTAAATTTTTCTGTTGAAAAAGGAGAATTTATTGCCGTTATGGGAGAGTCAGGAAGTGGAAAAACAACTCTTTTAAATATAATAGCAACATTGGATAGGGCAACTGAAGGATCAGTTTTTATTGGAGGAAAGAATGTAAATTCTTTAAGCAATTCAGAAGTTGCAAGTTTTAGACGTGAAAAGTTGGGCTTTGTTTTCCAAGATTTTAATTTATTGGACTCTTTTTCAAATAGAGATAATATTTATCTTCCACTTGTTTTATCAGATGTTAAACCGGCAGTGATAAATGAAAAAGTAGGAGAGATTGCTCCAATTTTGAAGATAAGTGATATTTTGGATAAATATCCTTACCAAGTTTCAGGCGGACAAAAACAAAGAGTTGCAATAGCAAGAGCAATAATCACAAAACCAGATTTGCTTCTTGCAGACGAACCAACAGGGGCTTTGGACTCAAAGTCTGCAGATATAGTTATGAAAACTTTCTGCGATATAAATAACAGTGGACAAACCGTTTTAATGGTTACTCATTCTGTAAAATGCGCTGCTTTTGCAAAAAGAGTAATTTTCATAAAAGATGGTAGAGTTTATCACGAAATCTATAAAGGAAGTGACGACAACTTAACTTTTGCTGAAAAAATAAATCAAGCTCAAATCATGTTAAACGGGGTGAATAACTATGAAAAGTAAAATGGCTTCAAAATTTGCTTTTAGAAATATGAAGGCGAATGCTTTGCTTTTAACTCCATTTTTAATAGCAAGTAGTATTATGGGAACTCTATTTTTTGTAATGGCTTCCCTTGGACAAAATCATTATATCGAAAAAAATCATGAATATGTAGCAATCCTTATAAAATTTGGAATTTTTATAGTTGGAATTTTCACATTTATATTTATCCTATATGCTAACAGCTTTTTAGCTAAGAGGAGAAATAAGGAATTTGCCCTATATGGTATTTTAGGTTTAGAGAAAAAACATATTGCTAAAATTATTTCAATAGAATATATACTAAACTTTTTTACAGTTAGTTTCTTTTCTATAACAGGTGGATTTGTTCTTGGAAAATTAGCATTTATTCTGCTTAATAAAATAACTAAAAATATGACTGCAAAAATAATGGACTATAATTTTTCAATTTCTTCTGCAATATTGACTTTAATATTCTTAGCTATAATATTTATATTAATATATTTAACAATGATATTTAGAATTGGAAAATCAACTCCTATAGAACTCCTTTCAAAACAAAAAAAGGCGGAGGGAGAACCGAAAAGTAAGTTTATCCTTGGAACTTTAGGCTTTATAATTCTATGTGCTGGATATTATCTCTCAGTTACTTCAAAAGGGAATCTCAGTAGCTTTTTTGCGTTTTTTCCTGCTGTTATTGCTGTAATAATCGGTACTTATCTGGTATTCATCGCTTTTAGTATTTTAGTTTTAAAATTATTAAAAAGAAATAGAAATTTATATTACAAAGCAAAAAATTTCCTTTCAATATCAGGAATGTTATACAGAATGAAATCAAATGCCGTCTCACTTGCAAGTATTACACTTCTTTCAACTTCAATTATAGTTACTTTAGCTACAACATTGACAATAAATTCAAGTATAAAAAACCTTACAGATTCTATCCATCCTAATGATTTTTATTTATCATCCTCAGTAACAGGAAATAATAAAGATATATTAGAAAATGGAGAAGAAAGGAAAAAAGAAATCTTAAATATTTTAAACAGAGTATTAAAAGAAGATGAAAAAATTAAAAATCTAACAGTTAAAAAGACTACAATGAATCCTGTAATAAATGAAAATGGAAAGATTACTCCTTTGGGTAAAAGACAAGAATTATCAGCATTTTTAATCGTTGAAACATTGGAAGATTTTAATAAAAATAACAATACTAATTATACTCTTAATGACGATGAGGTGGTATATTCCTCTAACTCTAAAAAGCTTAATAATTATGACAGTATGGATTTTGCCGGAAAGAATTATAAATTAGTAAAAGTAAAAAACTTATTTCCTATGAGCATATCTGCTGAAGGGATGATAATTATTGTAAAAGATAATGAAACTTTTATCAAAATGTTAGAAGAATATACTTTTAATTATAATGAAAAACAATTAAAATATAACCTAGATTTTAATTTTGATTTAGAGTCTGCTGACAAGGAAGCTTTTTATACGAGATTACACATAGATTATGATATATTTGTTCAACAAAAAGATATATTTAGTCATTCTTTGTCTTCAAAAACTGAAGTTGATGCTTTTGCTTATGAAGTAAATGGCGGGCTATTATTTTTCGGAATGATAGTTGCATTAATATTCATAACAGGAACAGTTTTAATCACATATTATAAACAAATTTCCGAGGGCTTTGAAGATAAACAAAATTATCAGATAATGAAAAATGTAGGGCTTCCGGACTCAATCATCAAAAAAAGTTTAAGAGTACAAATACTGTGGATTTTCTTCCTACCACTTGTTGTAGCAACAATTCACTCATTATTCGCCTTTCCAATCCTACACAATATACTTAAAGGACTTGGATTCCAAAGTATAAGAATTTTTACAATGAGTTTTGCCACAATTGTACTTAGCTTTTCAGTAATATATTTTATAATCTACTCAATAACTTCAAGAGTTTATTATAAAATTATAAGATAAAAAATATAATATGTCTCATAAATTAATATTTTTCAGTTTTTTAGTTGAAAAAAAAACATATATAATGTATAATAAATGCAGTTTTATTACTTATAATAAAACTGCATTTGTTGTATAACAATAAAGTTTTTAATCAATCAACTGATGTAAAACATCATTTATTGTGTCGTGGAAAATAATTTAATTTTTTAGTTAAGTTTAAATTTGGAGATTTTTATGAAAATTGAAAATACAATTTTACTGGTATTGGATATTCAAGAGAAACTGATGCCGGTTATACAAAATAATGAAAGTATTATAAAATACACGAATATTTTGATTAATGCCTGTAATGAACTTAATATTCCGATAATTTATACTGAGCAATATCCAAAAGGACTTGGCGAAACAATTTCGGAAATTAAGGAGTCTTTAAATAAAGCAGATGCAAAGTATTTTTCAAAAAACAGTTTTTCAGCTTATCCTATAATTAAAGATGAAGTTTTAAAACTGAAAGATGAAGGAAAAACATCAATAATTATTACAGGTGTGGAAACACATATTTGTGTTTATCAGACAATAAAAGATTTGAAAAATGATTTTGAAATTCTGGTTCCTTTTGAAACGGTCGGTTCAAGAAATCAGGAAAATTATAAAAACGGTTTAGATTTAATTAGAAACATGGAAGCAAGTATTACTAATGTTGAAACTATTTTATTCGATTTGATTAAGACATCAGAACATCCTAGTTTCAAAGTTATTAGTAAATTAATAAAGTAAGGAGTTTTATATGAAAAAGAAATTTATTATAACTTTTATTATATCTTTATGTCTATTTGGTGGAATTTTTTGGGTAGCAAATAGAGTTTTAGATATTATGGAAGTTACTTCAAAAGTAGAATTTGTAGGTAGTGATTTAGGTGAAGGAAATAATATTGAACAAGTTGTAGAAAATGAACTTTTATTTTTAGTTTTAGGTTTGGATAGCGATGACTTCAGCGGAGCTACAACTGAACAAAATAGAACAGACACTATGATTTTATGTAAAGTTAATTTTGAAACCGGAAAAATTGATATACTATCAATTCCTCGTGATTCAAGAGTTATGGTTAGAGGAAAATTAGATAAAATAAATCATGCTCACCACTTTGGCGGTCTTAAACTGGCTATGAAAACTACAAGAGATTTCTTAAATTTGGATATAGATTATTATGTAAGAGTAAATTTCTTCTCTGTCAAGGATATAGTAGATGCTCTTGGTGGTGTTGAAGTCGATGTACCTGTTCAAGTTGACGTTGCTGAAGATAATGTTCATTTGGAACCGGGTAAACAAATTTTAAATGGAAAGCAAGCACTGCAATTTGCAAGATTTAGAGCAGGATATGCTGAAGGTGATGTTGGTCGTGTTAAAGCTCAACAACTACTTATAAAAGCATTGGTTACTGAGTTGACTAAGGCTAAAAATATCGCAAAAATTCCACAAATTTTAGAAGTTGTAAAAAAGACTGTAAATACTAATATTCCTTTCTCTACAATTGCAAAATTAGCTTTAAAAACAAATAACTTAAGTGTAGATAAGATGAATACTCAAATAGTTCCGGGAGAATCTGCATATATAAATAATATAAGTTATTTCGTTCCAAATCGTTCAAAATTGAATGCTCTTGTTAAAGAGATGTTTGGAGATTATTTATTAAAACAAAATGGAAGCACTCAAGTAGATACAGACAAGAATAACAAGAATAATTCAAATACTAATAAAAATAATAACAAAAATAACAATACTAATAACAAAAATAACAACAGATAATTTAGGTGAATATGGAAAACGAGAGAAAAAAAGAACATTTAGAAAACTTTTTAAAGAGCAATTTCAAATCCAGTACTCTATTTGAAGATGTATATGTTGAACATTTTGCATTAACTGATTTGAATTTTGATGAAATTGATACTTCCGTAAACTTTTTAGGAAAAAAAATGTCCTTTCCACTTCTCATAAATGCAATGACTGGTGGGGCGGAAACTTCTTACGATGTAAATGAAGATTTAGCAAGACTTTGTAAAAATTTTAATATAGCATTTGAAAGTGGAAGTCAAAAAGTTGCCTTACAAGATGAAGAACTTGTAGAAACTTTTACGGTTGTAAAAGATATTTTAGATGAAAAAAATATAATCATTTCAAATCTTTCTGCATTATCAAGCCTTGAAGATGTTAAAAAAGCTGTTGAAATGTTAAATTCCGATGCAATTTCTCTCCATCTAAATCCCGCTCAAGAGATTGTTCAGTTTGAAGGAGATAGAAATTTCAAAGGAATTTTAGAAAATATTGAAAATATCGTTAAAAACTCGAGTGTTCCCGTTATTATAAAAGAAACAGGTTGCGGTATTTCTAAAAAAACTTGTGAAAAACTTCTGAATGTAGGTGTAAAATACATTGACATCAGCGGTTTTGGCGGAACAAATTTCATTGAAATCGAAAATTTAAGAAGAACGGATTTAGATTTTACAAATATATACGGTTGGGGAATTCCAACTGCAAAATGTATAATAGATTGTAGAAGCATTTCAAAAGACTTTACTCTAATCGGCTCCGGTGGAATAAAAACAGGAGAAGATATTGCAAAGGCGATAATACTTGGTAGCGATATGACTGCAATTGCAGGTGAAGTTTTAAGATATTTAATTCACGGCGGATATAAATTTGCTGAAGATTATTTAAAATCTCTAATCTATCAAACAAAGATGATTATGTTGCTTCTTGGAGTAAAAAATATTGAAGAGCTTAAACAAGTTGAATACAAAATATTTGGAAAATTAAAAGATATATCATAAGAACCCCGTCCTTCCACGATGCTTCGCATCGGGTGGGTACCCGGGAACCTTATTGCTTTGCAATAAAATAAAGTTAAAAAATGAGAGTTAGTAAAACTCTCATTTTTTTATACTCAATTTAAAAGGGGGAGACCTTTTAAAGCTTACTTGTCTTTAAATCTATTTTTAATATATATGGTAAAAATGTAAATACCATTAAAACTAACCCTGAAAAGATAAATATATATGAACTTTTAAATTTATCAAATAAGATAGAATAGAACAATATTCCAAGTGGCACTAGAAGTTGACAACCCGTTTCTATAATACTGAAAATTCTTCCCTGATATTCAACAGGAATGGCCTTTGTAAACCAAACAAATAACGGTGTATTTACAAAATTTCCAACAAAATTAACTCCAAATGCAAATATCATAAATATTATAAAATATGAAATATTGCTGTGTTTAAATAATAAAGCACTTCCCAAAAACAATAAAACTACTGCGGTTCCTCCAATCCACTTAAAAGAAAATTCCAAAGGAGCTTCAATATCCTTCATCATTGACAATATTATTGAAGAAACTATTATAGCTACAGGAAAAGCGGAATTTATAATACCGTAGAGATAATCTGAAATCTTAATCTCATTAATCAAAACATAGGGAAGTCCAACTGAAACTGATGCGAAAAGAAAATTTATGAACATTGCAAAGGAAATAATAAAAACTAAAACCTTTTTGTCTTTCATATATTTGATTCCTTCAACGAATAGTCTTAAAACTTTCTTTTCTTCATTATTTTCTATTCCTTCAGTCTTAATAAGATTAAAATTAATAAAAAGTACAATTAAAATAGTTATAAACTCAATAACAGCTTCCAAAAGTACAAAATGAATTAATTCTAATTTTGAAAGTAGAAAGACTGCTAAAATTGGAGAAATTATATAAACTCCTGAAGATGCAATCTGTTGAAAGGATTTTACCTTTTGAATATACTCTTCACATACAACCTTTTTTACAGAAGATGCAAAAGCATTATTTAAAAATTGATCTGCAACCTTTAAACAAATTAATAACATATATGTATTAATTAAATTTGTTTCAGCATTAGAATTTAAACTTAAAGCATATAAAATCAAACTTACAATACTGAAAACTTGAGCAATTACTATTATTTTTTTCTTACTGTATTTATCGACAACTCCTCCAACAAAAGGAACTAAAACAAGAGCAACTAAAGGTCCTATAATTTGAGAAATGCCGAAGTTTAAAGCAGATTCCGTCTTTTTTAAAATCAAAAGTCCAATTATAAAAGACAAAATAGAGCTACCGAAATTTCCCGTTATAGTTGTCATTATTAATTTTATCATCTGTTTTTTTGATTCTTTCAATAAATCCATAACTTTTACCTCTTAATACTTTATTTTGATTATATTATATATCATATAATATAATATTGTCAATAGTTTTTTGGAAATTTTTTTGATATATTATTTTATTTTTTATATTTTATATGTAAAGACAATTTGAAGTTATTAACTTTTAACGTCTGGCTACTAAACGAAGTTGTTTCACTTATACGTCATCTCGACTGTAACGAAGCGAAGCTGAGTGTAGTGAATCTAGCCCTAACTTTGCTTGTTTACAAGCAATAGTAGGTCTGACGCAAAGATTGTTCAAATCTTTGATTTGAATACAATCGACTGTGGAGATCTCATACTTTTGCTTTAGCAAAAGTAAATGTATCGTAGATACATCAAGTATTGTATAGAAATCTTATTTTTGATAGAATAATTTATATAAATCTTTGTATATGTTTTAATAGTTTACTCGTAAGGAGGATTATATGTTTTATGTATATATAATTTCTAATAATTTCAGAAATGTCCTATATATTGGTGTTACAAGAAATATTGAAAGAAGATTATATGAACATAAGAATAAATTATTAAAAGGTTTTTCTAAAAAATATAACTTAAATGTATTACTATTTTATGAAACAACAGAATATGCTTTAGATGCAATTGCTAGAGAAAAGCAATTAAAGAAGTGGAATAGAGAGAAAAAATTTAATTTGATTAAATCTGTAAATCCTGAATTAAGAGATTTATCAGAAGAATGGTGATTTTTTATACGAGTCCTTTACAGGACTTACAATTATTTGTTTACAAATAATTGTAATGAGATCTTCAGAGCAATTGTATCTAACGATACAATGACCCCGTCAGACCTACTTTTGTTTACAAGTAAACAAAGTTAGGGCTAGATTGACTATGCTCGAGATGACGTGTTAGGAGCATTTCTCTTCAAAGTGCTATGACGTGAATTATTACTATAAAATTAAATTATATATCATATTAAAGAATATAAAAAATTTTTTTTAATATTTTATAAGAAAATTAAAGATTATTTACTTTTAACGTTAAGCTATCAAACGAAGATATTTCCTTTATACGTCATCTTGAGCGAAACGTAGTATAGCGAAGTGTAGTCAATCTAGCCCTAACTTTACTTGTTTACAAGTAATAGTAGGTCTGACGCAAAGATTGTTCAAATCTTTGATTTGAGTACAATCGACTGCGAAGATCTCACACTTATGCTTGTGTTCAAGCATAAGTGAATGTATCGAAGATACATAAATTACAGTAAACTAATTCATTCCACAAAAAAGACGGTTCACACCGTCTTTATTTTCCTATACAGAAATTTGAAAAAATATTGTCCAAAATGTTTTCGGAAATATTTTCTCCGATTATTTCTCCAAGCACTTCATAGGCTCTTCTTAAATCCACTTCACAACAGTCAATAGGCACCATATTTTTTAAATCTCCATAGAAAGATTTTAAATATTCCAAAGAGCTCTTTAGACTATTTTCATGTCTTACATTTGTAATTAGAGCCTTGTCCTTAATCTCTATTTTTCCGTCGAAGAACATATCTATAATTGCCTGTTCAAGTTTTGAAATACCTTCATTTTTCAGAGCAGAAATTTCAATTAATTCAAAATTTATCTTTTCTTTTAATTTTTCTTCATTCAGTTTTTTATCCAAATCTACCTTATTTAAAATTCCGATAGATTTAGTTGTATTAGCAAGATTTATTATCTTTTCGTCTTCTTCGTCAAGCTCTCTTGAAATATCGAATAGTACCAAGTTTAAGTCGGAAGTTTCACTTGCTTCGATAGATTTTTGAACTCCGATTTTTTCAACGACATCAGCAGTTTCTCTAATTCCTGCAGTATCATTTATATTTAATTTGATTCCTGAAAGCTCGATGTCTTCTTTAATCAAATCCCTCGTAGTTCCAGCAATATCAGTTACAATCGCTCTTTCTTGTCTTAAAATTCTATTTAGTAGGGAAGACTTACCAACATTAGGCTTTCCGATGATTGAAACATTTATTCCGTCTTTTAAAATTTTTCCTTTATTAGACTCTCCAAGTAATTCTTCCATATCAGCCATTAATTTTTCAGTTTTTAAAATTACATTATCAAAAGGCAATTCTTCCTGCATATCTTCTGTAAAATTGATAGAATATTCGACAAAACTTAAAATATCCAAAAGTTGTTCTCTAAACTCTTTAATCTTTTTACTCAAATGTCCTTCAAGTTGATTAATAGCACTCTTATGAGAAAATTCCGTTTTCGCCTTTATTAAGTCAATAACTCCTTCGGCTTGGGATAAATCAAGACGGCCATTTAAAAAAGCTCTCTTCGTAAATTCTCCCTTTTCTGCAAGATCCGCTCCATTTTCAAGACATAAATTTAAAACCCTTTTAAGACAAACAATGCCCCCGTGAGTAAAGATTTCGACAACATGTTCTCTCGTATATGTATGAGGTGCAAACATAAAACATACCATAACTTCGTCAATGAGTTCATCTTTATCGTAAATATGGCCATATTTCATCATTCTATTGGATTTTTCATCTATTTCTTTTTTATCATAAGGCTTAAAAAATTTTTTTACAATATCTATCGACTTTTCACCACTAAGTCTTACAATTCCTATCCCTGATTCTCCAGTAGCAGTAGCAATAGCAACAATAGTATTTTCCATATTTTCTCCTTGTTGTTCCACAATAAAGCAAAAGAACGCCTAAACGTTCTTTTAATTACATATTAAAATTTAGGTTTGATAACAACCTTTCTATGTGGCTCTTCACCTTCACTCACTGTAAATACACCCTTCATATTATGCAAAGTTGAATGAACTATTCTTCTTTCATAAGCATTCATAGGTCTAAGTCTCATAACTTTTTTGTATCTAACAGATTTTTTAGCAAAAGTCATCGCCATTTCTCTTATTGATTCTTCTTTTCTCTTCTTATATCCATTTATATCCAAGAAAACTCTCTTTTCTAAAGAAGTATTTCTTCTTGCAAAAATGCTTAAAATATATTGAATACTTTCTAAAGTTTCTCCTGATTTTCCAATCAAAGCCTTAAAATCATCAGATTCATTGATATATATATTAAGAGCTTCTTCATCTTCATCAGAAGTTACTTCACATTCAACACCCATTTTTGAAATTAATTCCTTTAAAAATTCTTCAATCTTTTCTACATCTTCACTTTTAGCAGGAATTTCTTTTATACAACAAGTTTCTTCAATAACTTCTTCAACAACTTCTTCTATAAAACCATTAAAATCTTCTTCTTTTTCTTCTTTTAAAGAAACTTCAACCAAAGCATCTCTTGCTCCAAAGCCCAAGAAACCGCTCTTAGGTTTTTCTATTACTTTAACATCAACATCTGCAATATCAGCTGATAATTCTTCCAATGCAAGTTTAACAGCTTCATCAACAGTCTTTGCTGATTTTACAACACTCATTCTTTTGCTCCTTTCTACTCCTTACTCATTTTTCTATTTTCGTAAGCAGTTAAAGCCAATCTCAATAAAATTTCTACTATATTTGTCATAGCCCAATAAAGTGCAAGACCTGCAGAGAAACTCTTTGCAGAAATAAATATTACTAAAGGAAATATATATTTCATAGTTTCCATAGATTTTGCAGCAGGATTATCTTTTTGATCCCTATTACTCAAATCAAAATAAATATATTGAGTAATTGCATTTATCAAAGGAAGTCCATATATAAGTGGATCCGGAACTGATAAATCCTTAATCCAAAGGAAGTTTTTCATAACATTAGCATTTGCATCTCCAAAAATATATAATAATGGCTCTCTCATTACCGCAAACATCGCTATAACTAAAATAAAGTTAAAAATCATTGGTAAACAACCACCAAGTTGTTTAATTCCATGTTCTTTATTAAACTCCATAAGTTTAAGATTCATTGCTTGAGGATCATGCTTATATTTTTCTCTTATCTTTTGTTGCTCTTTAGCAAACTTCGCTTGAATCTTTTGATTTTTTATACTACTTAAAAATATTGGGAAAAGTACAACTTTAAAAATTATTGAAATTATAATAATACTAATCGCTAAATATGAAATACTTGAAGGTTCATTAGGTAAAATTGAAGCAACCCCTTCATAAATAAATTTCAATACAGATCCCATTAAATTTCTTAAAAATGCCATTTATTCCTCCTACTTTAGTGGATCATATCCACCTTTTCCAAAAGGATTACATCTTAAAATTCTCCAAATAACTAAATAACTTGCCTTAAAAAAATTGTATTTCTGATATGCCAAAATAGCATATTCAGAACAGGTCGGAGTAAATTTACATTTTCCATGTCCCCAAAGGTAGGAAATATATTTTCTATAAAATTTAATCAACAAAATCATCAATTTTCTCAATTTAAAACCTTCTTTAAAGCAAAATTTATAAGTCCTAATAAAGACCTCTCAAGTTCAATGTAATCAATTTCTAAAGTGTTTTTTTTCGGTAAAATTACCATTTCATAACCTAATCCTAAATCACAAACATTAAGTCTTATTATCTCTTTTATTCTTCTCTTAATCAAATTACGTTTATTCGCCTTTCCAAACTTTTTAGTAATAGAAACTCCGAACTTAACTTT
Source organism: Parvimonas oralis (assembly GCF_047608425.1). Classification (NCBI taxonomy): domain Bacteria; kingdom Bacillati; phylum Bacillota; class Tissierellia; order Tissierellales; family Peptoniphilaceae; genus Parvimonas; species Parvimonas oralis. The sequence goes on along the minus strand of NZ_JBLKRS010000004.1, from coordinate 91,931 downwards.
TTTTCTATTTGTCGGTCGGATGAAAATGGTAAAATCTTTATTCCAAAAATTTTTTCCACGTCTATAAACAGTTTGAAACTCTCTATTTTTTCTTAATCTAATTTCCTTATTCATATATCATCTTTCTATTTATCATACTTTATACACAAAAAAATAAAAAGCTGAATTTTAGAAAAGGCCACACTAATGTTGGCCTATGCTGATAAAACTTTTCTATTTTTAAGTCTTCTTCTCTTTAATACAGCTCTACCTGCTTTTGTACTCATTCTCTTTCTAAAACCGTGAATTTTACTTCTTTTTCTTCTATTTGGTTGATAAGTTCTTTTCATAATATAGATGACACCTCCTTATTATAATCACCTTTAGGTTATTTAATAAAACACTACCATAGATTATAAGCTATTTTAAGTATAATTGTCAAGTAAAAATATAAAAAAATTACAAATTTTTATACAGATTCAGAGCAAAATTTTTAATTCAGAAAACAAGTATTTACATTCAACAAAAAAGATGATATCATTAATTTAAAGCAATATTGGAAATTATTTAAAATAAAAGATTATATTTACAAAGTTTTTGGAGGATAAAAAATGAAAAATAATTATACATTTAGAAAATTAATAAGAATACTCTTTTTACTTTTTATATTTTTGACTGTATTTTATAGTTTACATATAATGCAATAATATTCAAATAATTTTTATAAATAGGGAGGATTTTGTTTTGAGTTATTTATGTTTTTTAGTAATAATGATAATTTTGTCATTAGTTTCAGTTGTATTTAGCCTGATTGCACCGATTATGGTTCAAATTTGGAGTAAAAGTGTAGAGGGAATTACTATTTATAGAATTTTACTTTTATCTATAATTATGGCTGTTTTTATGCTAATAAATATTTTATTCATTGTAATAAAAGAACATTATTCAAGAAAGTTAAATAGAGAGAATTTTTTCGACTATTTAAAAAATATTCTAACTTTAAAATATGATTACATAATTTCCGAAGGAATAATGAAAATTTTGGATAAGACAATAATGAGTGTTAACAATATTTATCTGTTTATCACAGGGGATAATATCAAATTAATAACAAATTCACTCGTTATGGTAGTTGTTTCTGTTTGGATTTTATATATTAATAAATACATATTTCTCGCTTGTTTGGTAGTCATTCCTATAAATATTTTAGGCTTTGCCAAGATAAACAAAGTACTATTGGGAAAATCTAGAAATATGGAATTACAGGTTACTACAGGCTGGCAAAAAGTTTTATCCGTCATATCAAATACTGAATATATAAAACAAAAATCCAATCCTGATATTATTAAAAATTATTTAAGTGATACAGTAGATACTATTTACAATTCAATGTCTGATGTAAATATGTATGCGGTAAGTTCTTCTACCTTAATTTCAAGTATTAATTCAATTTTTCAAACTGTTATATTAACTTATGGGGTTTATAATTTTGCATTTGTTGGACATGATTATTTTTCATTGATGATACTTATGATTTTAATTCCAACATTTTTTAATACATTAAGTTCTCTTGTAGGCTCAAAATTAAATAAAAGGAATTTCACAATAGCTAAAGAATTTAAGGAAAATTTAGAAAAGATGAGTGAAGTTTATAGTGGAAATAATCTTGAAGAGATAAAAAATATTTCCTTTAATATTTCAGAATTAAAACTTCCTACACATAGTATTGATGTTAATATTGTCGGAGAATTTTCAAAAGGAGATATAATTAGAATAAAGGGAGACTCCGGTAGAGGAAAGAGTACATTCTTAAAATCAATTATTGGCTTTAGAGAAAATAACGGAATTTTTATAAGTGGAAAAGAAATAAACTCATACAATTTATTAGCTTTAAGAAACAGAATTGAATATATGGGGCAGGATGCCTATGTTTTTCAAGGCTCATTAGAGGACAATTTATTTTTCGGTATAGAAAATTATAAAGATAAAATTGACAGCTTAAAACAAGATCCGCTTTTAAAAACTATCTTCTCATCTAAAGATTTGGACTCTGATATTTTTAACTTGGGAGCAGATTTATCAGGTGGAGAAAAACAAAAAATTGCTTTGGCAAGAGCAATTAATTCCGATGTTGATATACTTCTATTGGATGAAATCACTTCAAGCATTGATAAAGAAAGTTCTATTGAAATTTATAACAGAATAAAAGAAATATCAAAAGATAAAATTATTTTTATAATTTCTCACGATGATATTGTCGATAATATTTGTAATAAAGAAATTATAATCTAATTTATAAAAACCCCACCCTTCCTCGATGCTTCCTATCGGGTGGGTGCCCGGGAACCTTGTTGCTTTGCAATTAAAAATTAAATCCATTTGCATTTTGCAAGTGGATTTTTTTATGGAAAAAAATTTTTTTAATGCAATTTTTTATTTTAGTCTTGTTTAATAATTAAAATATTTCCAATTTACGTATTAAATGTAATAAATTTGAGTTTTTTTTGGATTTTTGGTATAATTTAACTGTGAAAGAATGTTTAAAATCTTTTTAAATATTAAAAAATTATTAAAAATTTTCAAGAAAATTATCTACAAATTATTTTTTACAAAAATGTAATATGTGGATAAGTAGAATAAAAATGTGGATAAATTGTTTATTATCTTTTGATAATTTTTTTAAATTTTTCAAAAATTTGTAAAAATACAATTTATTTTATAAATAGGATAACTTTTTTAAAAATGTGGATAACTTTTTAAATTGTTTAAATATTTTTTAGAAAATAATATATAAATGTTTAAATTTCAATATTTCTAAAATTTTATTCACTGTGGATAAATATGTTGATAACTTTGTATGGGGAGTAGTTTATGTTTGAGAATGAAATAATGGTTGACAGTTTATGGCTTGAAGTTTGTCATGAGTTGAAAGCAAAACTTGGGGAGAGCCGTTTCGCAACATGGATTGAAGTTTTAAAGCCGATTTGTTATGAGGATCATAAGTTAATGGTTCTTTGCCAGTCAAATTATATTAAAACTTTTATAAATGGACATTTTAAAGATTATATTGAAGAAGCTATAAATAATCAGCTTTTTCCTCTAATTCAGGAGAAAACGGAGCTTTTACCGGTTGTCGCTACTGATGAGATTTATTTGGAAGCGATTAAAAATTCAGGAGGTCAAACTTCTTTCTTTTCAAAATCCGGTGAAAAGGCTACAAAAAAAGGAAAATTAAAGAAAATTTCATCTTCAAGTAATTCTTTGGATTTTACAGAAAGATTTACTTTTGATAATTTTATAAAGGGTAAGAATAATGAATTTGCTATGGCTGCTGCCGAAGCTGTTGCCAAAAACCCTGCAGGTACTTACAATCCTCTTTTCATTTATGGAAATTCAGGACTTGGAAAGACTCATCTTATGAAGGCTATCGGCTATGAAATTCATAAGAATTTTGATTGTAAGGTATTGTATTTGAGTAGTGAGAAATTTACTATTGATTTGATTGATTCAATTAGGGATAAAAATCAAAATTCAGAATCCGAATTTAGAAAAAAATATAGAAATGTGGATGTTCTGCTTATAGACGATATTCAATTTATTGCAGGAAAGACTGCAACTCAAGAGGAATTTTTCCATACTTTTAATGAATTATACAGCAGAAATAAGCAAATTATCATTTCATCAGACAGACCACCGAAAGAGATTAAAAATCTTGAGGACAGACTTAAAAGCAGATTTAATATGGGTTTGACTGTTGATATTCAACCACCTGATTTTGAAACGAGAATGGCTATTTTACAAGATAAGGTAAAGTTTGAGCCGATAACTCTTTCAAATGAAGTTTTGGAATTTATTGCAATGAATATAAAGACAAATATTAGGGAGCTCGAAGGAGCTTTAATTAATGTTTTGGCTCATTATAAATTGAAACAGGATGCTCCGATGACAGTTGATTATGTAAAGGGAATTTTAGCTCAAAAACTTAATGAACTGAATAGAAGAGAGTTGGATATAGATTTGATAAAGGAAACTGTAAGTAAGTATTTTAAAATAGAGGTTTCCGATTTAAGCTCAAAGAATAGAGCCAATTCAATTGCTTATCCTAGACAGGTTGCAATGTATCTTTGCAGAAATATGTTAGACTGTGCTTTGGGAAATATAGGTTCCGCTTTTGAAAAGGATCATACTACCATAATGCACGGAGTTAAAAAGATTGACGAAAAGATAAGGACAACTGAATCCGTAAAGCAGGATATAGAAAACATAAAAAAAATGTTGGAAGATTAGTATTACAAAAATGTAATATTATTTTTAAAGAAATTTTTAGTTATTCAACTTATACTGTTTATAAGCCTGTTGATAAGTTGTTGATAACTTTTTAGAATTTTTTTATTGTTAATATGTTTATAAGTCTATGATTATTTTGTGATTTATACAGTAGTTATACAGTTGAGTAAATGTTGAAGTTTGAACATTAAAAAGGGTTATTTGAGATATCCACAGCCCCTACTACTATTACTACTAAATTATATATTTTTTATATGTGAAAAAAAGGAGAAAATAATGGAAATAAAGATAATGCAAAATGAACTTTTGAGTTTGATAAATATATCTTTAAGAGCGATAAGTTTAAAAAATAATACTTCAATATTAGAAGGAATTTTATTTATCGCAAAGGATAATAGATTAACTTTGAAGTCAACCGATTTGGAACTTGCAATTGAAACTTCAACTGAATGTAAGGTTGAAAAAGATGGAGAAGTTTTACTTAATGCTTCAATGATTTCCAATATAGTAAGAAAATTACCTAATGATGAAGTTTTTATAAAAGTCGATAGAGAAAAAGTCTTTATTCAAAGTGAAAATGCAAAATTCAATATTATTGCAATGGATATTTATTCATATCCTGAATTTCCAACTTTTGAAAATAAAGTCGATTTTTATGTTCAAGAAAATTTGCTTAAAGTTGCGACTAAACAAACTATTTTTGCAACTGCAATAGATGATTATAGAATAGTTTTAAATGGTGTTGACGTTGAAATTGAAGATAAAAATGTAGATTTTGTCGCACTTGACGGCCATAGAATTGCAAAGAGAAGTTTTAAGATAGAAGAAGATATTGAGAAGAAAGTTATAATTCCACCAAGAGCTTTAAATGAAATTTCAAAAATCGTTCCTGAAGGCTCTGTTGTTGGAGTTTCACTGGTAAGAGGAAGTGCAATTTTTACTTTTGAAAATACTATCTTTTCAACTAGAGTAATTGATGGAGAGTATTTGAATTACAAGGCTCTATTTTCTTATGAACATAAGACAAAGATTGTAGTTTCAAGACGTGATTTGATAAATGCGATTGAAAGAGCGAATATTATCTATAAGGCGGAAAAAGGTGATTTAGTTACTTTTACAATAGATGATAACAGTATTTTAGTTGAGGGCTCATCTGAAATTGGAGATTTAAAAGATATTATCGACATCAAAAAAGATGGCGATAATCTTAAAATTGCCTTTAATTCAAAATATGTTTTAGAGGGATTAAAGACAATAGAACAGGATTTTGTTGAAATTACATTTAACGGTAGAGCAGGTGCTTGTATTATAAGACCGGAAGATGAAAATATAGATTATACTTATTTAGTTTTACCTGTTTTATTGCAAGATTCTCAATACTAGGAGTTAAAAATGGAAGAAATTATTATTGATACTGAATTTATAAAATTGGATTCATTGTTGAAATATGCATCAGTTGTTCAAACGGGAGCTGAAGCCAAATTATTTATCTCTGAAGGTTTAGTTTTAGTTGACGGAGAAGTTGAAATAAGACGCGGAAGAAAGATTTATGATGGAATGACTGTTAAATTATTAGCTGACAATGAAGAAGTAAGTTTAATTATTAAAAAGAGGTAGAGTTGATAGTTAAAAAAATACATTTGACCAACTTTAGAAATTTAAAAGATATTTCTTTTAAGTTTAAAGAGAATATAAATGTTTTTGTCGGGAAAAACGGAATCGGAAAGACTAATGTTTTGGAGGCAATTTACATTTCTCTTGTTGCGTCAAGTTTTAGACAGACAAAACAGGAAGATTTTATAAGTTTTGGAGAGAGTTTTACAAAGGTTGATACTTTTGTAAAGGAAAGAGGATTTGAAAATAAAATTTCCTTTTTATATACCGAAGATAAGAAAAAAGTTTTTAAAATTGATGATATAAAAATTAAAAGCGTAAATGAGCTTTACGACTTTTCAAATGTTATCGGATTTTTTCCTGATGAGCTTAAAATCATCACGGAAAGTCCGAATTTTAGAAGAAATTTTTTTGACAGCTTTATTATGAAGATGACTAAAGGTTATAAGCAAAAACTGAATCTTTATAGAAATGTCATTTTTAGAAGAAATTTACTTTTAAAGGGAATTAATTTATCCAGCTTTTATAAGCAGGAGATGAATGCATTGACAAAAAAACTTGCTCTTTTGTGTTATGAAATAAGTATGGAGAGAAAAAAGCTGATTGATTTGATAAATATGGAAGTAAATTCAATTCATCAAAAATTGTCAGGAGAAACTCTTTACATAGAGTATGAGTCAATTATATCGGATCATAATAAATCTGAAAATGAATGTTTAAAGGAAATTTTGGAAAATTTTTCAAAGTCCTATAAATTGGATTGTGAAAATAAGACTACGAATTTCGGTATTCATAAGGAAAATTATAAATTTATTTTAAACGGAAATGACGCGAAGAGCTTTTCTTCACAGGGTCAAAAGAGAAATATTATAATTACGATTAAGATGTGTCAAAAAAATATTTTTGAAGAATTTAAGGGAGTAAAACCGATTATTCTGCTTGATGATCTTTTTAGTGAATTGGACGAAGACAGAAGATATGAAATTTTGGAATATTTAACCGATAATCAAGTCTTTATAACGACTACAGATAAATCTTTTGTAAATAATTTTAAGAATATAAATGTAATAGAAATGGAAAAAGCGAGAAAGGGAAAAAATGAGTAAAGAAAAAATTAGAAATTACGGGGCGAAAGACATTAAGGTTTTAACAGGTCTTGAACCGGTTAGACTTAGACCTGGTATGTACATAGGTTCGACAGGAGTAAAGGGACTTCATCATTTAGTTTATGAAGTTGTTGACAATAGTATAGATGAAGCTTTGGCGGGAGTTTGTGATACAATTTCCGTTACAATTTGTAAAGATAATTCTGTAAGAGTTGAGGACAATGGTAGCGGTATTCCGGTTGAAGTGCATCCACAAACAGGAAAATCAACTCTTGAAACAGTTTTAACTATTCTACATGCAGGTGGAAAATTTAATAACAATGCATATCAAGTTTCAGGGGGACTTCATGGAGTTGGGGTTTCTGTTGTAAATGCTCTTTCAGAGTGGCTTGTTGCAAATGTAAAAAGAGATGGAAAACTTTATGAACAAAAGTTCTCAAGAGGTAATGCGACTTCTAAACTTGAAGTTGTTGGCACTTCAAAAGAAACCGGAACAATAATAACTTTTAAACCTGATCCTGAAATTTTTGATACAACTATTTTTGAAAAAGAAATTTTAAGAAATAGATTTAGAGAAATGGCATTTTTAAATAAGGGTGTTAAAATTGTTTTTACAGATGAAAGAGAAGATTATACTGAAACTTTCCACTATGAAGGTGGGATAAAATCTTTTGTTGAGTATATGAATAGAAATAAAAATAATCTTCATAATGAAGTAATCTATTTTCAAGGACAAAGAGGAGATTCACAAGTTGAAATTTCTATGCAATATACTGACGGATACTCTGAAAATGTCTTAACTTTTGCAAATAATATTCATACTCCTGAAGGGGGAAGCCATTTAGTAGGATTTAAGACTGCTCTTACTCGTACTTTAAATGACTATGGAAGAAAATATAATTTAATTAAGGATAAGGAAGCAAATCTTCAAGGAGATGATACAAGAGAGGGACTTACAGGAATTGTTTCTATAAAACTTCCAAATCCTCAATTTGAAGGACAAACTAAGGCTAAACTTGGAAATAGTGAAAGCCGTGGTATAGTTGAAACTTTCCTATATGATAATTTGATGACTTTCTTGGAAGAAAATCCAAAAGTTGGTAAAATTGTTATAGAAAAGGCACAAAGTAGTGCTAGAGCGAGAGAAGCTGCAAGAAAAGCAAGAGATTTAACTCGTAAAAAATCCATTCTGGATAATACTACTTTACCTGGAAAATTATCCGACTGTCAAGAAAGTGATATAGCAGTAAATGAAATATATCTTGTCGAAGGGGACTCTGCGGGTGGTTCTGCAAAACAAGGTAGAGATAGTAAATTCCAAGCAGTTTTACCACTTAAAGGTAAGATTATGAATGTTGAAAAGGCAAGAATTGATAAGATTTTAGGTTATGAAGAAATTAAATCAATGATTACCGCTTTCGGAACGGGAATTGGAAAAGATTTTAAATTGGACAATTTAAGATATGGAAAAATAGTTATAATGACTGATGCCGACGTTGACGGTGCACATATTAGAACTTTAATTTTAACATTTTTCTATCGTTATATGAGAGAATTAATTGAACAAGGTCATGTATATATTGCACAACCGCCACTTTACGGAATTATTAAAGGTGTTAAGGTTGTAAAATATTGTTGGACTGATGAAGAATTACAAACAAGTTTAGATGAGCTTGGTCGTGATTCACATAGAATTCAAAGATATAAAGGTCTTGGGGAAATGAATCCTGCACAACTTTGGGAAACAACAATGAATCCTGAAAACAGACTTTTCCTACAAGTGAATATTGATGATGAAGAACTTGTGTCAATAGATGAAACTTTCTCAACTCTTATGGGAGATAAGGTTGAACCGAGACGTGAATTTATAGAACAAAATGCGAAATATGTTGAAAATATTGACGCATAGGAGGAATAGATGGCTGATATAGAAAATAAAATAAATGTTGTCGATGTAGATATCGAAAAGGAAATGAAAAAGTCATACCTTGAATATGCCATGAGTGTTATTGTTGCAAGAGCTTTGCCTGATGTTAGAGACGGTTTAAAGCCTGTTCATAGAAGAATTATTTATGCAATGCAAGGTCTTGGACTTTTACCGGACAAGCCTTATAAAAAATCTTCAAGACTTGTCGGGGAAGTAATGGGTAAGTATCACCCTCATGGTGACTCTGCAATTTATGATGCAACAGTTAGACTTGCACAAGATTTCAACTTGCGTTATCCTCTTGTTGACGGTCAAGGAAACTTCGGTACTATTGACGGAGACGGTGCTGCCGCTCCTCGTTATACAGAAGTTAGAATGCAAAAACTTGCTCTTGAAATGTTAAGAGATATAAATAAAGATACTGTTGACTTCGCACCAAACTATGACGAAAATGAAAAAGAACCGGTTGTACTTCCAAGTAAATTTCCAAATCTTTTGGTAAATGGTGCTGCTGGTATTGCAGTTGGTATGGCTACAAATATGCCACCACATAATTTAAATGAAGTAATTGATGCAACTTGCGAATATATCGACAATTTCGATATTTCAGTTGATGAACTTATGAAATTCGTAAAAGGTCCTGATTTTCCAACAGGTGCAAATATTATGGGACTTGAAGGAATAAAACAGGCTTATCATACAGGACGTGGAAAAATTACTGTAAGGGCAGTTGTAAATATTGAAGAACATAATAATAAAAATAGAATTATAGTTACAGAAATTCCATATCAAGTTAATAAAACTAATTTGATTATGAAGATTGTTGAGCTTATCAAAGATAAGAGAATTGAAGGAATTTCAGACTTAAGAGATGAAAGTAATATGAAAGGGATTAGAATTGTAATCGAATTAAAGAGAGATGCTAATCCGAATATTATTTTAAATAATCTTTATAAACATACACAAATGCAAACTACTTTCGGTGTAATAAATCTTGCACTTGTAAATGGTGAGCCAAAAGTTTTAAACTTAAAAGAATTAATCGGACATTATGTTGAACATCAAAGAGAAGTAATTACAAGACGTTGTAGATTTGAACTTAAAAAAGCTGAAGACAGAGCACATATTGTCGAAGGACTTTTAAAAGCGATAGATCATATCGACGAAATAATCAAGATAATCAGAGCTTCTTACTCAGACGCACAAGAAAAACTTATGGAACGTTTCGGCTTTACTAAAATTCAAGCTGAAAGCATCCTTGAAATGCGTCTAAGAAGACTTCAAGGTCTTGAAAGAGAAAAATTACAAGATGAATACAATTCTTTGATTAAAGAAATAGCAAGACTTAAAGAAATCTTAGGAAATGAAAGATTAATCTTAAATATAATAAAAGAAGAATTAATAGAAATAAAAGACAAATTTGGAGATAAGAGAAGAACAGAAATAAAACCTAATTTTGATGAAATTGAAATTGAAGAGTTAATCAAAGAAGAAGATGTTGTAATAACTCTTACAAAACAAGGTTATATCAAGAGAATTCCTTCTGATACTTACAAAGTACAAAACAGAGGAGGAAAAGGTGTTGTCGCTCTAACTACAAAAGAGGACGACTATGTTGACAGTCTTTTTGTAACTTCAACTCATAGCTTGATTTTATTCTTTACTAATAAGGGAAGAGTTTATAAACTAAAGGCTTATGAAATTCCGGAAGGAAAGAGACAAGCCAAAGGACAAAATATTATAAATCTTTTGGAATTGATGCACGGAGAAAAGGTAAATGCAGTAATTCCGGTAAAAGATGCTGAAGCTGATGAATACTTAATTATGGCTACAAAGAAAGGTACAATTAAGAGAACATCTGTTGAACTTTTTAAAGCTATTAGAAAAGTTGGAATGAAGGCTATTAATTTAGTTGAGGATGACGAACTAATCCAAGTTAGAATTGCAACTGTTGAAGACTCAGCTATTCTAGTTACAAAAAAAGGTCTAGCAATTAAGTTTGCACTTTCTGACCTTAGAGAAATTGGAAGAACAGGTCAAGGTGTAAGAGGAATTAAACTTGATAAAGACGATGAAGTGGTTTCAATGAATCTTGACTCTGAAGGAAAACACCTACTTGTATTCTCTGAATATGGCTATGGAAAAAGAACTTTAGCTTCAAACTACAAAGTGCAAAACAGAGGTGGAAAAGGTGTTAAAACTTATAAAGTAACTGAAAAAACAGGTTTTGTAGTTTCATCTAAAATGGTAAATCCAAGTGATGAAGTAATTGTACTTTCACAAAGTGGAGGAATTATTAGACTTCTTGTTAAAGACATACCAGTAAAAGGTAGAGATACACAAGGTGTTATAATCAAAGATGTAAACAAAGATGATGATAAAATCGTTGCAGTTGCAAAATATGTAAATGATGTTGAATAAGGAGATGCTATGGAATTAAAAGTTGATTTAAGACAAGAGGGGGATAAACTTTTTGTCGATTTACAAGGTGATTTGGATATAAATTCAAATAAAGAATTTAAAGAAAAAGTTAATTCCGTTCAAGGAATAAAAAATATAACAGTAAATTGTGAAAATCTTTCATATATTGATTCAACAGGACTCGGTGCTTTTATAAGTATCTATAAAAATATAAAAGAAAAGGGAGAAAAACTTGTTATTACTGGCTTAAAACCACATATCAAGAAAATTTTTCTCATAACCGATTTGGATAAAGTTTTTGAAATAGAGGGGTAATTATGGATAAAATATTTGTAAAATTTCCTTCAGAAAAAAAATATATTTCAACTTTAAGACTTTCAATCTCTTCCATAGCAAATACAATCTCTATGGATATTGAAAATATCGAAGATTTAAAGGTTTCAATTTCTGAAGTTTTGAATTTATTTGTGGATGAAAGTGAATTTTTTGAAATCAGTATGGATGTTTTTGAAGATAAAATTGAAATTGAAGTCATCCCTGATATTTCTCTTTTGGGAATTCAAGAAAAAGAAGAAAATAGATTTGCTTTATTAATTTTGGAAAATTTAGTCGATAAAATAGAATTTAAGGAAAAAAGTGTACTTTTAATTAAAAACAAAGGATAAAAAAATGAAAAAGGCATATAGCAAACCGGACTCAGAACAGATAAAGGCTCTGTTTAGAGAATATTTTGAAAAACCCACACCGGAACTTCGCGATAAATTAATTGAAAAAAATCTATATATGGCTGAAATTTTAGCTAAAAAATATGTAAATCGTGGAATTGATTATGATGATTTATTCCAAGTTGCAAGTCTGGGCTTAATCTATGCCATAGATAGATATGATATCTCAAAAGGCTTTGAATTTTCAAGTTTCGCTATGCCAACTATAGTTGGAGAAATAAAAAGATATTTCAGAGATAAAGGTTGGGTAATTCGAGTTCCAAGAAGAATACAGGAGAACTCTAAAAAAGTTAATAATGCAAAATATCATTTAACACAAGAGCTTGGAAGAACTCCAACAATTAAAGATATTGCCGACTATGTAGAACTTTCAGAAGAAGAAGTGTTGGAAATTATGGAAGCTAGTAAAGTTTATACACCTCAATCCTTAGATCAAAGTTTTGAAAATTCCGATAGTGAAGACAAAGACACAAACTTAATTGATATTGTTGGAGAAGATGATAAAGAATTTGACTTTATCGACAATCAAGATTTTATTAAAAAGACTTTAGACAAATTAACCGAAGTTGAAAAACAAATAATACTTGGAAGATATTTTGAACAAAAAACACAAGTTGCCCTTGCAAAAGAGCTAAACATTTCACAGATGACAGTAAGTCGTCTCGAAAAAAAAGCCCTTGCAAAATTTAGAGAAGAATTGAATATGTAAATTTAGGAGAAAAATCAACGGACATCCGTTGATTTTTTGTTTAGGAAAGATTGTTGGTTTAAAATAAAAAATTCACGTCATAATACTATGTGAATAAAGGCTCCTCAACACGTCATCTTGAGCGGAACGTAGCATAGCGAAGTGCAGTCGAAAGATCTCAACTATTGCTTGTTCACAAGCAATAGTATTTCTGAAAGAAATCCTAATAAATTATTTTATGTATCTACGATACATTCACTTATTCTTGTAAACAAGAATAAGTATGAGATCTCTCCATTACACTCACCTTCGCTTCGTTACAGTCGAGATGACGTATAAGGAAAGTACCTTCGTTTAATAGCTAGACGTTAAAAGTAGATAATCACCAAATATTATTTTAAAAAATTAATTTAAAAATTGCATAAAAAATAAAATAATTCACGTCACTATATAATGCATAGAAATTCCCCTAACACGTCATTTCGACTGTAGCGTTAGCGAAATGGAGAAATCTCAACTATTGCTTGTTTACAAGCAATAGTATTTCTGATAGAAATATGATTTGAATCATTGATTCTATTAAAAAAATATAATGATAAATCTATTTTTTATTAAATATAAAATTATAGCTTAGAAATTAACATATTTTAAGGGATAATGAGTTATTTATATTGGTTTTTTTGATTTAATATTATTTTAAGAATTTGTTATTGTCAAGAAAATAATTATTTTCTTAGAATTTATTATGATTAGTCTATTGTTAGTGTTCTAATTATTTTTCTTTTTAACAAAGGATAATAGTATAATTACTTGAAATTAGATTATTAGTGTGTTATTATCAAATTCAATAGTAAGTTATCTTATTTTTTAAAAATTAATGAGTACTTTAAAAATATTTTGGTGGGGAATGTTATGATAGAAGTAAAAGATTTAACGAAGGATTATCACATCAGAAAAGGATTGTTTAAACCTTTTAATATTGTGAATGCAGTAAAAGGAGTTTCCTTTTCTATTAATCAGGGAGAAAAAATAGGACTTATTGGGTTAAATGGTGCAGGAAAGAGTACATTAATGAAAATGATGTCCGGAGTATTAAAGCCTACAAGTGGAAGAATAAGCGTTAATGGGTTTGTACCATATAAAAGAGAGAATAGTTTTTTGAAAAGTATAGGAGTTGTTATGGGGCAAAAATCAATTTTGCTTTATGATATACCTGTTAAAGATTCTTTAAAATATTATAAGGAAGTCTATGGAATTGATGATAAAACTTTTAAAGAAAGACTTAGTTATTATGATGAAATTTTAAATTTAAAGGAATTATACGATACTCCTGTTCGTAAATTGTCATTTGGACAAAGAATGAGATGTGAACTTTGTGCATCACTATTACATAATCCCAAAGTTATATTTTTGGATGAACCTACAATAGGTCTTGATATAGTTGTTAAGAATGAAATACTTTCATTTTTAGATTATCTAAATAAAAACTCAAATACTACAATTTGTTTAACAACACATAATATTGATGAAATAGAAAAATTATGCAGTAGGCTAATAATTGTGGATAATGGTCAAATAGTATTTGATGGAGATAAAAGATTATTTAATAATGTTAAATCTGATAAAATTATTAAATTTAAAAATGAGAATAATATTTCAATAGATTATTTGGAAAGTATTTCAAAAAAAGTGATTGATGGAGATGAGATTGAGCTTGTTGTTCTTGCAGATAGAGTAAATGAAATTGTATCATTTTTGGTTAAAAACTCAGTTTCAGATATAAATATTTCTGATGAGTCTTTAGAAGATTTGTTGATTAAATTTTACGGGGAGAATAAAAGATGAGAAAATTAATTTTAATTTCACTTAAAAACTCTCTAAAATTAGTTACTATATATCCAATTCATACCGTTATGACTTTTATATATGCATTACTTAGTATTGTTCTAAATTTACTTTTTTGGTTGGTTTTAACTAGCAACTTTGGAGAAATAGGACTTTATGGAATAAAAGAAATTATGGTTTTAAATATGTTTGCTTTGCTTGCAGATTCGCTGGGTGGATTTTTCTTTGGATATAGAGATTTACCATATTGTATAAATGATGGAAGCTATGATAAATATCTTATTCTTCCAAGGAGAGATATTTTCTTGTTTTTAATTGAAAATATACCGATAGTATATATGATACAACAATTTTTAATGTTTATTATTGGTTTTTTTGTTATAATTTTTGCTTATGAAATAAGTTTTAGTATATTTAATTTTTTAATGGCCATTATTTTTTTAGCTATTGGAGTTTTGATACTTAATTTATTTTATGGAAGTCTTACAATGTTATCTTTCTTAATTGATAGATTTGAGGGATTTCGTGAGTTGATTTTCAGTTTAAATATTACAAAAAATTATCCTTTGACAATTTTTCCAAAATTCATTCAAATAATTTTAACTTATGTTATACCGATGTCGTTGATTTCTTATTATCCTACTATGTGTTTCTTTGGAAGGATAAATAATTTTAAATTTTTGGTTTTAGAACTTGTTATTTTAATAGTTTTCGCTTTTTTGTACGAATTTATACATAAGAAAGCTATATTAAAATATACATCAAATGGAGGCTAAAATGAAAAAATATTTGGTTTTGATAAGTTTAGAATTAAAGAAGATGAAAGAATATTTTCTAAATGTAATTATGATGATTTCAACGCTTCCTGTTCAAATAATGATTTATATTTTTATGATTTATTGGCTAAATGAATATCAAAAATTGGGAGAATTTAAGTTTTCGTTTTTTATAATGTATTACATTTCAATTTTGATTTTAAAATCAATTATGATGCCTGCCGGAACAGTATGTTATTATGTGTATGAAGATATAAGAAGTGGTGATTTGGATAGATACTTATTACTTCCCATTTCATATATTAAGAAAAAATATTTTGAGAATTTTGCAAATTTTATTATTTCATTTCCACTTGGATTTTTAATAATAATGATAGCAAATTTATTCTTGCAAACAAGAATAAGTATGAGATCTCTCCATTGCACTCAGCTTCGCTTCGTTACAGTCGAGATGACGTATAAGGGAAGAACTTCTGTTTGATAGCTAGACGTTAAAAGTAAATAAACTTTCGAAAAATAATAAGTAATTTTATAACGTAAAATATTTCACGTCATATAAGTTAGAAAAGGAAAGCCCCCAACACGTCATTTCGACCGAAACGAAACGAAGCGTAGCAAAGTAGAGTGGAGCGGAGAAATCTCATAAAGCCCTGTGATTCTTAAAACAACTTTTATAGTCTATTTTGCTTGGATAAAAATTAGGGAAATTCAATATTATTATGTATCTACGATACATTTACTTATTCTTGTAAACAAGAATAAGTATGAGATCTCTCCACTTCATTCGTTTCACTCATTTTGGTCGAGATGACGTATAAGGGAAGTATCTTCGTTTAATAGCTAGACGTTAAAAGTAAATAAACATCAAATTATCTTTATAAATGTAGTAGAAAAAATATAATAAAAAATCATATAATTTTATTTAAAAAGATAGGCTATAAAATAAAATAGTTCACGTCATAGTATTTTGCATAGAAATTCCCCCAACACGTCATCTCGACCGGAGTTGAGCAAAGCGAAACGAAGTGGAGAGATCTCATATATTTACTTGTAAACAAAAGTAGGTCTGACGGGGTAATTGTATCGTTAGATACAATTACTCTGGAAATCTCATAAAGCCCTATAATTATGAATATAGTCTAGTTTAATTATAATAATTTTAGTGTAAAAAACATTGAATCTACTCAATTATTATGCTATACTGACATTGATTGTATTAATATAAAAGGAGAAAAATAATGAGTTTTTTTAAAAAAGTTGTTAACGGATTGTTTAATGGGTCAAATGAAAAGAAAGAAGAGTATTCTAATGATGAGTATTCTCCTGCTTTGATTAAAGAAGCACATCTTACTTATTGGGAAGAATTTTCATATATGTTGGCTTTAGCACCTAAAAATTACACAATTACTGAAGATACTTTTGCTAATATTAAAGCTATAGATGGTGTTGAAATTAAAGAAAAAATTATGCCAAGTGAAGATTTACCAGGAAAACTTGTTATATTATATGATGGAGTAGAATATGAAGTAGGATTTTATGTTGGAGATTTTTATACAGAAGAGATGTATCAATGGCAATTACAATATTTTACAGAAGAGGAAAAAGAACAAATTTTAAAAGTAAAGAATGCCTTAAATGTTTATATGAAGTTTGAAGGCAATCCTAAAAAATGTTATCATTTACAGCTAAAACTTGTCTATGCTATGATTCCTGAAATGGTGGCTCTTTGTGATGAAAGTGCTGAGAGATTATTAAATAAAAAATGGGTTGAGTTAGCAGTAAAATCAAATGTTCTTCCTTCTCCTACAAGTTTATATACTGTTCAAGCAGTTTATGATGAAAATGAAGTGTGGTTACATACACATGGATTGTGTAGATGTAATTTACATGAAATTGAGATTTTGGGTTCAAATAAGGATGACTCCAGAACACATTATGATTTAATTTCAAGTTATGCATGTAGATTGTTAGATGAAAACAATCCTGTTGAAGAGGATGATGGAAATGAAATTGGTGAAGAAACTATAAATATGGGAGTTTTTTATGATGACGAACCAATTGTTGCTACATCAAAAAAATGGATAAATGCCTTGAAATATTATCCTAAGGATATTCTTGGAGGTATTGAAGATAGAGAAGACTCTCATAACTCCAAAACAAATATACTTTTCCTTTATGGAAGCGAAGAAGAGTTTAATAAAAATTATTTAAGAAAGCCTTCAGAGTTCACAAAAAAACTGGAGAATAATCCTCTGTATTATATAAGTACTGAAGAAACTGCTAGAATGAGTTCTTTGGCGAGAGAAAGATTTTCTTATGTTGAAAGAATGCTTAAGGAAAAACAAGAAGGGAAAGATGATATTGCTATTATAATAAAGCTAGGTCTTGAAACAATAGACGAAGATGGTAATTTGGATAAGAAAAATCGTGAGCATATTTGGTTTGAAGCTCTTTCTATGGAAGAAGATGGTTTTAAGGCAAGATTGACTCAAGAGCCTTATAATATTCCTAATTTACACGAAGGCGATGAGGGGATATATTCTATAGATTATGTGAGTGATTGGATGATTCATACTGAAAATGGTGTAATAAGTCCAGAGACTGTATATTTATTGGATTTATAAGGAGAATAATATTTAAAATAGTGAAAAAATCAACGAAAATCCGTTGATTTTTTTGTGGATAAATACGTAATTTAAATTATGTATCTACGATACATTTACTTTTGCTAAAGCAAAAGTATGAGATTTCTCCATTTCGCTACCGCTACAGTCGAAATGACGTATAAGAGAGCTATCCTTGTTTTGTAGCTTAACGTGAATGGTAAATAAACTTCAATATTTGTTTATTAATTTTTATAAAACAAAATAATTCACGTCATAGTACTTTGCATAGAAATTCCCCCAACACGTCATTTCGCTCGAAATGTAGCATAGCGGAATGTAGTGGAGAAATCTCATAAAGCCCTATAATTCTTAAAACAACTTTTATAGTCTATTTTGCTTTGATAAAAAATAGGGAAATTCAGTATTATGATGTATCTTCAATACATTTACTTTTGCTAAAGCAAAAGTATGAGATTTTCGCAGTCGATTGTGCTTAAATTAAAGATTTGAACAATCTTTTCGTCAGACCTACTTTTGCTTGTAAACAAACAAAGTGAGTTTGACGGGGTATTCGTATCATTTGATATAATTATTGCAAAGCAATAAGGTTCCCAAGTATCCACCCAATGAAATTATAATTTTTTTGGTACATACATAATCAAAGGGAAGTTTTTTTAGAATTATATTTTTTTATATCCTTTGGATACATTCCTTTATATTTTTTGAAACAAGTACTGAATTTACTATGAGAAGAATACCCCACTGCTTCAGCAATATCCTGAATTTTAAGGGAGGAGTTTAATAGAAGAACTTCTGCCATGTTCATTCGGCGTCTTTGAGTGTATTCGGTAATTGTACATTGATATTTTTGTTTAAATAATTTTTTAAGTTTTGTACCGCTCATAGTGGATATTTTTTCTAAAGTTTTTTGTGAAATTGAGGTTGCATAATGATCATCTATATAATTAGCAACAATTTCCAAAGCTTCATCATCGGCGATAGATATTGGATTGTTGTACTTATTTAGAAATGCATCTATTGTTATACTAAGCCATTCTTTTGCCTTTGATTCAAAAAAAATTTCAGCAGCAGGAGATACCATCTTACAATTTAGTATATCTTTTGCAATTCTTTCCAAAGGTTTGTTTATAATTGTGTTAGTGTTGAAAAATAAATTTTCATAGTTACAAACTTTATTTTTGTATGAGGATAGACACTCTTCTATCATAGATTGGTTGAAATTTATACCTATTCCTAGATAGGGAGAGTTTTTATGTAGTATAAATCTATAGTTTTTAGAATTTTTTGTATTTATAACATAGAGTGAGTTTGAAGAAAGATTTTGATAAGGATTAAAACTTTCTCCATTTGCTGTAACTAAATAAGATGAGTAAAGGGAATAGAAATTATCCAAACCGGCAAAACTTGTGTGGATAATTTCTTTTTTTATGAAAACATCGTGAATATCAATTGTAAAATTTTTACCTTCATAAAACCAATATATGCCTTCTGCATCTTCTGTATTGAAACAAAATGTATGCCCTACAGAGGAGTATTTTGTATTATCAGTACATTCATTTGTAGAAAAAAAGTTTTTAACAAAGTTGTAAAAATCGCTCATATATACCTCCATTGTATATTTTTATCCCTAATAGACATTGCTCCAAATAGACATAGTTAGCTATGTCTAATTGATTGAATTTCTCATTTATTATATAATTTATTATATAATAGGTAAATTATATAATAAATAGAAGATAAAAACAAGATAAGAGTTATATGCTGTTAAAAATTTTAAAACACCAATTTTTATATTCAGTCTAAACAGGATATTTATAAAGCTTGTTTAATTTAAAGAAAAGGAGGAGTTATTCATTGAAGAATAAGAAAAAATCAATACTAAAAAGGCTAATGCCTTATGCCGGTAAGAAAAGTATTTTGCTTTATGTCGCTATGATTATGTCTGCTATTTCAGGTATTATGGTTTTGATGCCTATGGTTTTTATTCATAGGATTGTAAATAGTTTAATTTTAAATGAAATGGTAGATTTTGTCTATGTGAGGGAAAATTCGATTTATGCAGCCACATTTGCAGGGGTAGGCTTATTTATATACCTTATAGGTCTTGTTTTATCCCATATTTTTGCATTTGAGGTAGAAGATAATATTATTAAGAGTTCGGTAAAAAAACTAATGAATAAACCACTTGGATATTTTGATGATAAAGAAAGTGGGAGAATAAGAAATGTAATTGTATCCGGTGCTTCTGAAACACATTCTTTTTTAGCACATCAACTTCCTGATATGGCGATGACAGTTATATCGCCGATAGTTCTGCTTGTATTTTTCTTTATGTTTGATTGGAAATTGGGGATTGCAAGTATGGTGCCAATGATTATTGGAATGATATTAATGTCATCAATGATGACCTCTGAAACGAAGAAAATGAAAGATGAGTACTATGCAGAGCTTTCCAATTTATCTTCTCAGACTGTGGAATATGTCAGGGGAATTCCTGTGGTAAAAACATTCGCACAAAGTGTTGAAAGTTTTGATAAGTTATATTCATTAATTATCAAAATAAAAGATCTTGTGCTTAATCTTACTATGAGTTACACGAATAAAATGTCATGGTTTGAGACTATTTCTACATCGACAGCATTTTTCTTAGTGCCTGTAGCTTTATTATTAATAAAATTTAATGGAAATTTAGCTAATGTAGTTGCAGATTCTGTTATTTACTTTCTGATAGGACCGACATTTGCCATTTTTATTATGAGAACGGCGACAATTACACAATTTAGTTATTTTGCGGAGCTTGCTCTGGATAAAATTGAAAATATACTTGAATATGATAATTTTATTTATGGAGATAAAACAAGCTCTGATGCGGGAATTGAGTTTAAAAATGTAAGTTTTTCTTATGGTGAAGAAAATGTCTTGGATAATATTTCTTTTAAAGTAAAAAGAGGAGAACAAGTTGCTTTAGTTGGAATGTCGGGCAGTGGTAAAACAACTATAGCAAGGCTTGCTACCAGATTTTATGATATTAAATCAGGTGAAATTTTAATTGGCGGGATTAATATAAAAGATTTTGAAAAAGAAGCTTTGATGAAAAAAATAGCCTTTGTTTTTCAAAATTCCAAACTGTTTAAGATGAGTTTAAGGGATAATCTTCTAATTGCAAAACCCGACGCAACAGATGAAGAAATAGATAATGCTTTGATTAATTCAGGCTGTAAAGAGATAATTAAAGGTTTGAAAAATGGACTTGATACTGTTTACGGAACGAGGGGCACATATTTTTCAGGTGGTGAAGCTCAAAGACTTTCTATAGCAAGAGCTTTTCTCAAAGATGCGGATATTATTATTTTAGATGAAGCTACAGCTTTTGCAGATCCTGAAAATGAACATCTAATTCAGGAGTCTTTTAAAAAATTATCAAAAAACAAGACAATGCTAATGATTGCCCACAGATTATCTACTGTGGTAGATGTGGACAAGATACTTGTTATAGAAAAAGGTAGAATTGTAGAAGAAGGTAAGCACTCAGATTTGATAAATATGAATGGGCATTATAAAAAGCTTTGGGATGAATATCAAAAATCTGTAAATTGGAAGATAGGAGGTTAAGATATGGTTTCTTATTTTATGAAACGATATGCTATGTCTGAAAAAGGAGCGATTAATTTAAAAAAAGCAATCATCTCACATACCTTTGTTAATTTAACAAAATTATTTGCACCAATGATTGCCTTTATGTTTTTGTTTCAGTATATAGGCGTTTTGAAGGGTATTGAAAGTTATAATTTTAATCTATTTCATTATCTTATATTAATTATAGTAATGATGATATTAATGTTTTTAGTTGCAAGGTGGGATTATGTAAGACTCTATACCAATGTGTATAATGAGAGTGCAAATTCAAGGATTGATTTAGCAGAAAGATTAAAAAAACTGCCTCTTTCTTATTTTGGAAAAAGAGATTTGGCAGATCTTGCAGAAACAATGATGAATGATATGAACTTATATGAAACTATATTTTCACATGCCGTTCCTCATATATATTCAACTGCTATTTCTACAGGCATTATTGCTTTAATGCTTATTATCTATAATCCAAAATTAGCTTTTGCAGCATTGTGGGTGATTCCAATTTCACTTCTAATAATATTTTTATCAAGGAAAAGTCAGAAAAAAGTAGTGCAAAACTGGATAGATGATAATCGCAAGGTTTTTGATGATTTGCAGGAAAAGATTGAGCAGATAGAGCAAATAAAATCTTATAATTTAGAAGAACAAATGCTAAAAGATTTTTTTAAAAAATTAAATATGTCTACAAAACAAAAAACTAAGGGTGAAATTGTTGCAGGAACACTTACAGGAATAGCGACTGCAATATTAAAACTTGGTATTATAAGTGTTGCTGTTGTTGGTGTAAATATGCTTATTGCAGGGGAGATAAATATATTGGTTTATATTGTATTTTTAATGATGACAACAAGTATTTATCTACCAATAGAGGGAATAATTACTTTTATGTCCATGATAGTTATGCTTGATGCTGTGGTTGGAAGAATAAAGGAAATAAAAACTATGCCTATTCAAGAGGGCAAAAAGCAAATGGAAATTACAAATTATGATATTGAATTTAAAGATGTTCATTTTGGATATGATAATTATTCTGTAATAAATGGTATTAGTTTTATCGCAAAGCAAGGTGAAATTACAGCCTTAATCGGTTCAAGTGGAAGTGGAAAAACAACAGTTGCAAAGCTTACTGCAAGATTTTGGGATGTAGATAGAGGAAAAATTTTGATAGGTGGAAAGGATATAAGTGAGGTTGATCCGGAAACTTTACTTAAAAATTTTTCCATAGTATTTCAAGATGTTATCCTCTTTAATACAAGTATAAAAGATAATATTAAAATCGGGAAAAAAGATGCTACAGATGAGGAAATAACAAGGGCGGCTAAAATAGCAAGATGTGATGATTTTATAAATAAAATGCCGGAAGGAATAGATACTATAATAGGAGAAAATGGACAAAGACTCTCCGGTGGAGAAAGACAAAGAATATCAATAGCAAGGGCTATTTTGAAAGATGCACCGATTATACTGCTTGATGAAGCTACAGCATCTCTCGATGTCGAAAATGAAAGTCTTATTCAGGAAGCTCTTTCTGAACTTATAAAAGAAAAAACAGTTATAGTAATTGCTCATAGACTTAGAACAATAAGAAATGCAGATAAAATTGTTTTGTTAAATGCCGGTAAAATAGAAGCGGTAGGTACAGATAGCGAACTTTGTAAAAGCTCGGAATTTTATAAGGCAATGCTTGAAAAAGCAAATATTCAGTAAAAACTTATAGTAGGACATTATGGAAATGGAAAAATTAAAAATCAAGAATTTTTAAATTCAATAGCTGATTATATTGTATATTTGTAGATATTAATAAGAACCCCACCCTTCCACGATGCTTCGCATCGGGTGGGTACCCGGGAACCTTGTTGCTTCGCAATAAAAACCCCACCCTTCCACGATGCTTCACATCGGGCGGGTACCCGGGAACCTTGTTGTTTCACAATAAGGCTAATATTTTATTTTAGAAATTAGGTTCAGTAACTAAGAATGGGGAGTAAATTTTTAAAAATGCTCCCTAATTTTTTATTACTTTTTTTTAAATATTTTTAGTTTATATAAAAATCCATTAAATTTCAATGTTTTTTTGAAAATATTACTTTAAACAGTATGTACAAAAGTATATAAATATGTTATACTGTTAAAGTAATATTCTTTATATTATATTTATTTATTATATTTTTAAGGAGGTTTTTCGATGAAGAAAAGGTTTTTAACCCTACTATTAACGTTTTCATTATTATTAAGTAGCACGAGTGCTGTTTTTGCTAATGAAAAAGTTAATAAATTTCCAAAAATTACAAAAACTACAGATAAGTTTAAAGAAAATGAAAATGAAGAAAAAACTTATATTGTAGTTTTAAAAGAAGATTCCGAAGCAGATTTTGCCAGTTTAAAAACTGCAGAAGGAAAAAAAGCTAGGGAAGCTAAAAGTAAAGCTTTAATCAATGCTTTTAAAGCTGAACTTGATAAGGCTGATATAAGTTATGAAACATATTATGAATATGACTTATTATTTGCCGGAATTGCTTTAAAAACTAAGGTTAAAAATATCAAAAAAATTTCAAAAATGGCTTCTGTTGAGTCAGTTGAAGTTTCAAATGAATTTTTAAAACCTACAGTTAAAAAATCTGAAAAAGAATTTAATTCCAAGAGAAAGAAAAGAAGTTTAGATTCAAACAATCTAATGAAGGTTACAGACGAACTTAGAAAGAAATACAATGGACAAGGTAGAGTTGTTTCTGTATTAGATACAGGTGTTGATGTAAAGCACGACATCTTAAGGGTTTCTGATGTAACAAAAGGAAAATATCCAAGTAAGGCTTCTATGGATGAAAAGATGAAGGAAGCCGGAATTAGTTATGGTAGTTGGAGAACTGACAAAGTTGTTTATGCTCATAACTATAGTACAAATGGAGAAAATGTAAAAGAAGAAATGAGAGAAGAATCTCACGGAATGCACGTTTCCGGTATTTCAGTAGGTAATCCGGAAAAAGAATCTGAATTTACTCAAGAAGACGGAACAACTAAAAAAGAAAAAATAATAGGAACTGCTCCAGAAGCACAACTTATTTTTATGGGAGTTTTCCAAGGACAATCAACTTATACTCATATTTATGCAAAAGCTCTTGAAGACTCTGTAAAACTTGGAGCAGACAGTATAAACTTGAGTTTAGGTGCTCCTAACGGTTCTGTTGCATCTGTTGGAAAAGCTATGGATAAAGCTATAGCTTATGCAAGAAAGATGGGTGTTATCGTAGCTATCGCTGCCGGTAATGACGGACATTTCGGTGCATTTAGTGCTAATCCTCCTGCAACAAATCCTGACTATGGTACAGTTGGACAACCTGGGGTTGCAAAAGATGCTTTAACTGTTGCTGCTATGTATACTGATGTTGAAAGAGTTAGAACAATCAGCATCGAAGGAGTTCAAGGAGTATTAAAATCAGGAGATTATTTCCCTGGTTATGATGATAACGGAGATCCTGTTCCTGAAAAGAACTTTATACCTGACGGTCAAGATTTTGCAAAATACAATGTAGTTGAAGCAGGTCTTGGAAATGAAGATTCCGACTATGACGGCAAGGATGTTAAAGATAAAGTTGTTTTAGTAAAAAGAGGTGGAGCTACTTTTGCAGATAAGATTAAATTAGCCGGAGAAAAAGGAGCAAAAGGGGTTATAATCTACAACCATGAAGATGGTGGAGATGACCTTATAAGTATGGCATTTGGAGATCAAATAACAGACGTAAAGATTCCATCTGTATTTATAGGAAATTCTGCAGGTAAGAAAATTATTGAAAATATTAATAAAGAAGTTAAATTTACAAGACAATTAAGTGCAATCCCTTATGCTGACGGTGGACAATTAACAGATTTCTCATCTTACGGTTGGGCATCTGACGGATCTTTTAAACCGGATATAACAGCTCCGGGTGGACTTATTTATTCTTCAATAAATAATAATAAATATGCAACTATGAGTGGTACTTCAATGGCAACTCCTCATATTGCAGGTGCTGTAGCTCTTGTAAGAGAAAGTTTAAATAAAAGACATCCTGAAATTAAGGGAGATAAAGAATATGACATTATTAAAGCTCTAATGATGAGTACAGCAGATCCTGTTAAGGAAAAAGGAACTGAAAATTATGTTTCTCCTAGAAAACAAGGTGCGGGTGCTGTAAATGTTGAAAAAGCTACATCCAGCGAACTTTATGTAGTTGATAGCAACAATAATCCAAAAGTTAGATTAAATGATGTTGATAGCAAATTCGATATTAATTTAAAAGTTGTTAATATTGGAAATAAGCCAAGAACTTTAAAATACAAGACTGTTTTAGGTACTGATGCAGTTGCTGACGGAAAATTTACTTTAAAGACAAATACTTTAGAGACAATTCAAGGAAAAGAAATCACTGTTCCTGCTAATGGTTCAGTAGATGTTAAAATAACAGTTGATGCAAGTAAACATAATAAAAAATTAAGTGAAAAAATGCCTAATGGTTACTTCTTAGAAGGTTTTGTATTCTTTGAAGATGCAAAAGATAATACAAAAGAAGTTAGTATAGCATTTAGTGGATTTAAAGGAAAATGGGCTAATGTACCTCTTTGGGAAAAACCTGTTTATGAATTTGATTTAAGCAAAACACTTCCTATGTATATGCTACAAGGAAATACTTACACAGGAGATGTTACATCTCTTGTAACAGTTGAAAATAATCCTTATGCAAGAGGAAAACAATGGAAAGGAGATAAGGGAGAACAATATAATTTTGTTGGAAGTAAAGGTGAAATTCCTCTAGGTTTCAATGCAGGAAATGTTTCATTCTCAAAGGATAATTTAGCAATTTCTCCAAATGGAGATAATAACAAAGACTTTGTTGCATTCAAAGGTGTATTCTATAGAAATACACAATATATTAAAGCTAAAGTTTATGATGAAAATGGAAATCTTGTTTATGAAAATGGTTCAGGTTATGCTTATAAAAACAGCAATAACTACAGTGATGGTACTGAAAGATCCAATATTATAGATCAAACTTTCTGGAATGGAGTAAAGAATGATGGTACTGCTCTTCCAGAAGGAAAATACAAATATGTAATAACAGCAAACTCTGAAGTTCCGGGCGCTGCTGTTGAAAACGAACAAAAATTGGAATTCGACGTAAAAATCGACGTTACTGCTCCTGTAATTGCTAAACCAAAGGTTGAAGGAAAAATTTACAAACCTGAAATTACAGATAATTTAAGTGGTGTTGAAGAAACATTCTTAAAATATATTGATTCAAATGGAGATACTAAATGGATACTTCCAAAAGATGACGGTACTTTTGAAATTCCTGATGGAGTAGAACATAAGAATATTTCTATTCATACTTTTGACCATGCAGGAAATATTTCTTCACTTAATTTAGATGGATCAACTTATGTTGAACAAGAACAAAAACCACAAGATTTAGGAGCTAACATAAGACCTATATTCAAAGTAACAAACTATAAAGACTTTGAAGGAAAACATATTGAAGGTTCTGAAAACTTAAATATGTTCCCAATTGAAATCAATTGGAAACAAGATGTTTGGGTTAATGATGGAACAAACTGGAATCCAATGAGAAATTATAACTATTCTAACGGATTAGTAAATGTTGCTCCGGGAGCATATACATTCTACATTGCTCAAATTCCTGATATATATGAACCTTTGACTCCACAAATGAACAGCATAACTGCTGAAAAAGATAAAACTAAAGATCTTGTTTTGGAAACAAAACAAAAAGAAGAAAAAATTCCGGCAGGACATGGAGAAGTTAATATCAGATTACAAATAGAAGACTATGCTGAGGATTATATGGGTCCTGGTGCAACTTATGTAATCAAAGATAAAGATGGAAATGTAATTAATATAGATAAATTCAAAACTTATACTAAAGTTTATGAATCTCCAATAAAGGATGATGACGGAAAACTTACAGGAGTTAATTTCCATAGAGCTAAAATGACTGTTTTACCTGTTGGAGAGTATACTGCTGAAATTACTACAAGTGATGATTCTTTAACATTTGAAACAAAAACAATTAAATTTACAGTTGAAGAAAACAAACCGAAGAAAGTAATCTTTAAGACAAAAGAAACTATAAAAGATGTTGTAAATGTTTCTTTTGAAGGTTTGGATGAGCTTCCTGAAGGAATAAAAGTAACTCTTGAAAATGTTGATTCAAAGGAAAAAACTGAATTAACACAAAGTAAATTTAATAAAAAAGTATTCCACGGAGATATTCCAAATGGTAAATATAAAGTTACTATAGAAGTTCCTGAAGGATATAAAGTAGATAGAGAAACTTTTGAAATTACAGTTGCAAATGACAAAGTTAAAGAAGTTGTAAATATCAAAAAATTAGTAACATTAACTGATAAAGATAATAAAGTTACAGTTTCAGGTTACGGTTTACAAGAAGATTGGACTCTAAAAGCTGAAGTTAAAGATAAAAATTCAGTTGAAAAGTTAAAAGATTCTGACTCTGATATATATGACATTTACTTTGTTGATAAAGACGGTAATAAGGTTGATGTTCCTGAAGGCGAATACAATGTTTCAATAGTAAAAGCTACAGGAAAGACAGCAAAGGCGGTTCACTATGTAAATAACGAAGGAAATCTTGAAAATATTGAATTTACTCAAGATGATACTAAAGTAATGTTTAAGACAACACACTTCTCAGTTTATGCAGTTGAATATGCTAAAAATGAAGAACAGGGACAACCAGGACAACAACCTCCTAAGAAGAGAAAAGGACTTGTAAAGACAAATCTTGATTCAAATGTTTTAGGACTTGTTGCAATAGCAGTTGCTTCTTTAGGAATGGCAGTAGTTGTTGGTAAAAAGAGAAAAAATAAATAAGAAAAGATAATTTAAAAAGTGGTTACGATGTAGCCACTTTTTTTATGTAATGAGTTTTTTAGAATTTTATGATTTATTAAAGCAGGTAAATAATAGCTTTTATTGAGAAGACGGTTTTATTTTATACTTAAAATTTTATTGAAAAACTTAAAAAGAAATGTTATAATTATAAAAAACGATATAGAATATCAATAAAAAGAGGTAGCATATGGAAATAAAAAAAGTTCTAAAAGAAGATTTAGAGAAACTTATTCCGAGTTTTAAAAAAGCATTTAATGAGAGTGAGTGGAATCAAAGATGGACAGATGAAAGTGTTAGAATTTCTTTAACCAATATTTTTGATTTTCCACATTTTTATGGGCTTATTGCCATAAAAGAAGGTGTTCCGGTTGGAGCCATATTAGGACATGTACAAACTTTTAATGATGGGAAAACATATTATATTGATGAACTGTTCGTTGATCCGATTTTTCAAAAACAGGGAATAGCAAAAGCGTTATATGGTGATGCTATAAGAGAATTGAAAAAATTGGGAGTTTCCGGAGCATTTTTTACAACTTTAATAAATTCTTCGGCATATGATTTTTATAAATCTCAAGGAGCTATTCATTTGGAGGATAGCGCTGTATTTTATCATCCTTTTTAATAAATAGTATTTAAGCGATTACAAAAAGTAGTCGCTTTTTATATAGTCTTTTATAAAAAAGTGACCTTTCGGGCACTTATTAAATTATTTACTTCCGATTATTATCCCAATTTTTTCTTGAAAAATAAGGAAAGATTAAACCTATCAGTATAAAAATTACTCCTAATAGAGAAAATCCATTTGTATTTTTGATATATACAACGAAAAATATAATCCCTAAAATCAAGAGCTTTCCGGATATAATATAATTTTCATAGTATTTTTCAAAATATTTATTTCTAAATATTTTAAATTTTCCTATTTTGGTAAAAAATACTAAGTAGGAACTTATACAAATACAAGTTACAGCTATAATAGTAATATAAAATTTATTCACATTTAGTAAATTTAAAAATCCAATTATAAAACCGGAAAACAATACAACTAAAAATGATTTGTATAAATCTCCTGTACTCATTCTTTTCATTTTTTATTCCTCTAATTTTCAATTAATAAATTTATTCGTTTTTATTTTCCTTTAAGTATTTATCTAAGGTTTTTGTGAGTTTAAATAAAAATAATTCACGTTATAGCAGTTTGTAAAGAGATATATCCTAACACGTCATCTCGACCGTAGTGTAACGGAGTGGAGAGATCTCACACTATTATTTGTTTACAAATAATAGTAAGTCCTGTAAAGGACTTAGAAATAAAACAATTAGATAAAATTTGTAAATCACCTAAAGACTAATTTAGTACGAAATTTGCATATTAAATGTATCTACGATACATTTACTTTTGATTGTAAACAATCAAAAGTATGAGATTTCTCCACTTCACTTCACTACGTTCCGTTTCGGTCGAAATGACGCATAAAGGAATAATCTTTGTTCTACAGCTAGACGTTAAAAGTAAATAATCATCAAACTATTATCCTATATTTATATCATAACACAAATCTCTCAAAAAGCAATAGTTTAATTTATTAAATTCAAACAGTTTTTCTTCAATATTGTAATTTTATAAATATTTTGTTGCTTATTTCTTGAATTTATATTAAAATATTGATAGTGAAATGAGTTTTTTAAGGAGTTTTTATGATTTATTTAGATAATGCCGCGACTACGAAAGTTCGCGATGAAGTTATAGATATTATGGTAAAATATTTAAAAGAAAATTACGGAAATCCGTCATCTCTTTATGATTTCGGATATTCCGTTTCAAAAGATATAAATTCTTGTAGAGAGGTTATCGCAAAACATATAAATTGCAAAGCTGAAGAGGTGTTTTTTAATTCCTGCGCAACAGAGGGTAATAATACTGCAATTTTTGGGTCTATTTCAAGTGCAAAGGGAAAAAATATTGTTTCAACGGAGATAGAACACTCTTCCGTTTTTAATGTCTATAAATTTTTAAAAGAGAAAAAAGAGATTAGATTTTTAAAATTGGATGAATTAGGCTATATCGACATTGAGAGTGTAAAAAATCTCGTAGATGAAAATACTGAAATAGTTTCAATAGCCTATGTTCATAATGAGCTTGGCATTATTCAAGATGTTGAAAGCATTGGAAAAGCTATTAAGGAAAAGAATAAGAAATGTATTTTTCATGTTGACTCTGCACAGGCTTTCGGAAAAGTAAATATTGATGTAAAAAAATCAAAGATTGATATTTTAACTTTGAGTGGACATAAAATTCACGCTCAAAAGGGAATTGGTGCAATATATGTAAATAAAAATATAAATTTAAGACCTTTTGTTTTGGGTGGAGGTCAGGAAAAAGACTTTAGATCAGGAACGGAAAATGTGGCGGGAATAATGGGTTTAAAAGTCGCTACTGAATTTATGTATGAAAATCTTGAGAATAGAAAAAAACATTTGGAAAATTTAAGAGATATTCTGATTTCAGGTATTTCAAAAATTGAAAATCACAAATTTTTAACTACTAAAGACGGAGTTCCAAATATTGTAACAGTCGCTTTTGAAAATATCAGAAGTGAGGTGCTTTTACATTTCTTGGAGAGTGAAAAGATTTATATTTCAACCGGTTCAGCTTGTAGTAAGGGTAAAAAGAGCAGAACTTTTGACGGGATAGGTCTTGACAACAAATATAATGACGGAGTTGTAAGGATTTCTCTTTCCGAGTTTAATACAGAAGAAGAAATTAAAATTTTTATTGAAAATTTAGAAAAGTATGTAAATGAAATTAGAATGATTATGAAAAGAGGAAGATAATGGATTATTTAATCAGTGTTAGCTTTGGAGAGTTGACTTTAAAAGGAGATAATAGAAAAGATTTTGAAAATAGAATAATAAGAAAGATAAAAAAGGCGATAGCAGATTTTGAAGTTGAAGAATTTTACAAGGAGCAGGGAAAAGTCTATATAAAGGCAGATAGAGAGCTTTTTGACGAAATGATTGAACAAATAAAAAAGGTTTTTGGAATTTTTTATATCTGTGAAGTTTTAAGAACTGAAAAAAAGCTTGAAAATATAAGAGAGGCGACAAGAGTTTTAGTGAGTGATTTAGGAATAAATGAAGAAAAGACTTTTAAAGTTTTTGTAAATAGAGTTGATAAGAAATTTACTCCAAAATCTCCTGAACTTTCAAGAGAGCTTGGAGGAGTTGTACTTAGAAATTTTGGAAATCTTTTAAAGGTTGATGTTCATAATCCACAAATGCCAATTTTCGTAGATGTTAAAGAATATGTTTATGTCTATGTAAAGAGATATAAGGGCTTTGGTGGGCTTCCAATAGGCTCAAGTGGAAGAGGACTTTTGCTTCTTTCAGGTGGAATCGACAGCCCCGTTGCTGGTTTTGTTATGGGTAAAAGAGGTATGGAAATTGGAGCAATACATTTTCATTCCTATCCTTTTACAAGTGAAAGAGGAGAGGAAAAAGTTAAAGACCTTGCAAAAATACTTTCAAATTATGTTGGAAAATTTACAATGACAAGCATAAATCTTTTACCTATTCAAAAGGAAATTGCTAGTAAATGCCCTGAAAAAGAAATTACTATTCTAGGCAGAATTTTTATGATGAAAATTGCTGAAAAACTTGCTATTAAACAAAATTATCATGCATTAATTACAGGAGAAAGTCTTGGACAGGTTGCAAGTCAAACTATTCAAGGAATTACAGTTGTGGATAAATCTACTGAAATTTCAATTTTAAGACCTTTAATTGCAATGGATAAAACTGAAATCATTGACATTGCAAGAATGATTGACACTTATGAAACTAGTATCTTACCTTTTGAGGATTGTTGTACCGTGTTTTTACCAAAACATCCGGTAACAAAACCGAAGATTGAAGATATAAATAACAGTTTATCTCTTTTAGATGTGGATAGACTTATTGATGAAGCATTGGCTAATAAAAAAGTGTATGAAATAAATGAACAATAATACAAAGAGATTTTTCAGCTTTTAAAGTTTAAATTTGTTGTTACAGCTTTACTTTTTATTATAAAAGTATTAAAATATAGTTAGATATTTATTTGGAGGGTTTTTATGAAAAGAATTAAAAGATTTTTAATGGCTCTTGCTCTTTTTTCACTTTCTATTACATCAGTAGGCTGTTCATCAAATGGTGGTGGAAAACTAAGTAATGAAGAAATAGTTAAGAAAATTGATGAAGCTTCAAAATCAGTAAAGAGCTCAAAAGCAAATGTTGAAAGTAAAGTAAGTTTTAATCTTGGTGGAAAAGATTATGTTACATCTGTAACAATGGAAGCAGAGGCAATTTCAGAACCGTTGACAGTAAAAATTACCGGAAAAACAGAAACTCTTGGACAAAGTTTTGATATGAATATGTACATTACTGAAGAAAATATGTATATTCAAAATATGTTAACTAAAGAGTGGATGCATGTTAAAGATGAAAATCTTAAAAAAACATTGGAAGGACGTAAAAATTCAGCTAATTTCAATGATTCATTAGCACTTTTAAATGCAATGCAAAAAAATATAAAAGTAGAAGAAAAGGGTTCAAATTACGAAGCTACTTATTCAGGAATTGACGATTCAGCTAAAGAAGCCTTGAAGAAAATGATGGTTTCAAGTCAACCGGATGCAGCAAAAGCACTTAAGAATATGGAAATAGAAAAGCTGGATATCAAATATGTTATAGATAAAAAGACATTTTATCCAACAGAATGTGAAATTAAAACAGGAATGAAAGTTTCAGAAGCCGGTCAAACTATATCATTTGATATGGAAATGAAAATCAAGTATTCTGATATAAATCAAGTTAAGGAAATAGTAATTCCTGATGAAGTTAAAAATGCAAAAGACTATAAAGCTAATTAAAGAAATTTTAATGCAGATAAATGAAAGTTTATCTGCATTTTTTTTGAATATTTTAAGTCTTTACTTTTTTAAAAAAATATATTAATATATACTTACACATTGATTTAGGGGGTTATTATGAAAAAAATAAAAAAAATATTAATGGCTCTTGCTATTTGCTCAGTTTCTTTTATAGCAGTAGGCTGTTCATCAAAAAGTGATAATAACAATAATAACAATAATAATACAAATAATAATCAAAAAAAAGAAAATACAATATCAGCTGAAGAACTTTCAAATAAAATTTTAGAAGCTTCAAAAGCAGTAAAAAGCACAAAAGTTAAAGTTCAAAGCAAAGTAAAAAGTGATATTTTTGGAAAAGGAGCAACTTGTAATTCAGAAATTGAATCAACAATTTCATTAGAACCACTTGTAGTTAAATTAGAAGGAAAGACTACTATAGTTGGTCAACGAACTAGTGGATACAATATGTATTTTAATGAAGAAGATATGTATTTTCAATCATCATTTGATAAAAAATGGTATAAAATTAAAAATGGAAATTTCAAAAATGTTTTCGGAAAACAAAAAGATGTTGGAAATTTAGCGACTATTCCTGAATTAATTAAAGCTGTAGAAAAAAATATTTCAATAGTTGAAGAGGGTTCAAACTATGTAGTTACTTATTCCGGAAAGGGCGAAACAGCTAAACAAGTACTTGAAAAAGCATCACTTTCAATTCAACCTACTTTGGCAAAGTCATTTGAAAATATGACTCTTGAAAATTATGAAGTAAAATATATAATTGATAAAACTACATTTTATCCGGTAGATTGTGAGATAAAGATAAAAGCTACTGTTAAACAAGAGCAAGGTTCTGTGTCATTTGATTCAGAAACGAAATTAACTTATTCTGATATAAATAAAGTTGAACCGATAAAAATACCGGATGAAGTTAAAAATGCTCCGGAAATGAAATAAAAAGGCAATTAAAAATATATTACTATATAGTTACACATTGACTAAGGAGGTTAATTATGAAAAAATTACAAAGAATATTAATGGCTCTTGCTCTTTGTTCTCTTTCTATTGGAGCAGTAGGCTGTTCATCAAATAGTAAGATGAGTAATGAAGAAATTGTCAAGAAGATTGACGAATCTTCGAAATCGGTAAAGAGTTCGAAGTCAAAAGTGGAAAGTAAATTAAGTGTTAATCTTTCAGGTAAAAGCATAGTTACAACTGTTACAATGGACGCAGAAGCTACTGAAAATCCATTTGTCGTAAAAATAGATGGAAAAGTAGAAACAGGCGGGAAAAGCAGAGATATTAATATGTATATGCTGGGAGAAAAGATATATATAAAAAATATTTACAATCAGTGGGTACCTGCTAAAGATGCAAATTTAAGAAAAGCATTTGAAGACAGAAAAAATACTGCTAATTTTAATAATATGATAGAACTTCTAAAATCTGTTGAAAAGAATTTGAAGGTAGAAGAAAAGGGTTCAAATTATGAAATTACTTATTCAGGAACGGATGCTTCAGCTAAAGAATCCTTGAAAAAAGCTATAATTTCAACTCAACAAAACTCAGAAAAAATTCTTAAAAATATGGAAATTGAAAAACTTGAAATAAAATACCTAATTGATAAAAAGACATTTTATCCAACAGACTGTGAAATAAAGTCAACAGTTAAGGTTTCGCAAGGAACCAAAGAAATATCCTTTGATATGGATATAAAAGCAAATTATTTCGACATCAATCAAGTTAAAGAAATAGCAATTCCTGATGAAGTAAAAAATGCAAAATAATTGAAGAAAATAGAGAAAAATAATTTAATGCAGACTAAATGTCTGCATTTTTGCTTCAAAACTTATATTTACATTTTATTAAAGATATATTAAAATGTAATTAGCATTTTTTTTGGAGGTGTGATATGAAGATAATACAAAAAATTCTAGTATTTTTAACTATTTTTTCGTTTTTTATTATAGCAGTAGGTTGTTCGTTTAATAGAGATAATACTGTAAATGAAGATTTAATTAATAAAATTAGTAATGCCACAAAATCAATAAAAAGTACAAATGCAAAAATAGAAACTAAACTAAATTTCACAAATCCGGATCAAAATGTAAAGGCAATTATAACTTTAAACAGCTCCATAACTACAAATCCTTCCATTGTAAAAATTAGTCGTAATGAAGAAAGAAATGGACAAAAGGTAGATAATATATTTTATATTACAGACGATACGGTTTATATAGAAGATGTAAAAACTAACACTTGGAAGAAGGTTATAAACGAAAAGTTTAGACAATCGTATAACCGTAGAATAAGCCTTACAAACTTTGAAAGTGTAACAGAATTTTTAAACTCCATTAAAAATAAAATGAAAGTGTCTGAACAGGACTTGTTTTATGAAGTTAATTATTCAGGAAGTGAACTTTCTGTTAAAGAAGTCTTGGCAAAAATTACAACCTTGATTCAACCGGATATAGATAGATTAATAAAACAGCTATTGCCTGAAAAAATTGAAGTAAAATATATAATTGATAAAAAGACATTTTTACCGATAGAATGTGAAATAAAAGCCAAATTTGCATATTTTAAAGATGGAAAAAGAGTTGAGGCAATATCTTTGGATGAAGAAATTATAATAAAATATTCTGAAATCAATGAAGTTGAAGAAATAATAATACCTGATGAGGCTAAAGACGGAAAATTTATAGAAGATGAACTATCTTATAATTAACGATTGGACATTTAAGGAGTGAAAATTATGGAAATAGCAGAGGGCATTATAAAAGCTATAGTTTTAGTTATTTTAGTAGTTATTTTGATGTTTTTGGCAAAAGAATCTACAGTTGAAAATAAATTTACAATGAAAAAATATATAAAATGGATTTTTCTTATAGAAATCATCTTAATTGTTTATGTAACATTAATGCGATTATATTTTGAATACAGTTTTCTTTCATATACATTTGTTATTGGAATAATCATATCAGTAACTATGGCATATCGACTTATGGTTTATATTAGAGAGATGGCTTGGCTATGGTTTTTTAAAAAATATGGAGATTATAGTAAAGGAAAAAATCTATTATACTACTTTAAATATCATCTTTACAGTCTCTTTTTTGGAGAAAAAGGAGATCATTACCTTATTTTTGGATTTGTTGAGATAATACTTATACTATTTCCAATGGTAATATTGTCTAATTTACTAGCTTTTCTAATATCAAATTTAATTTTAGGAAACGGCTGGAGTATTGTTATATAAATAGGAAAATTAAGCAAACAACAAAAAATGCAGATAAATATTATCTGCATTTTTTAATAATTAATTACTATTTTATATCTTGTTGTTTGAAGATATAGATGCTTAAAAGTGAGCAAACTACAATCCATACAAACATTGAAATTATAAAAGTTGTCGTTGATTTTGATGATGCTCCTGATGATGTAATAGTTGATACAAAAGTAGGGGAAAATTTTCCTAGATTTTTTATTTTAAAAATTATTTGAGCTAAGTTAATGAATAATTCTCCAAATAAAGTAAAAACTATTGAAATTGCAATAGCAGCTCCTGAACTCTTTACTAAAAAGCTAATTAAAGTAGCGATTGAGGCAAAGGCACAAAGCGCAATAATTGCAATTCCTGTTAATTTCATTAGTTCTACAAAATCTTTTGATTTTATTGAAGTTTTAGAGAATAATATTAATACTATTAATCCTGCAATTACTGAACAAATCATAAAAAGAATAGCCAAAACGAAATTCCAAATCAATTTTGAAATTACTATTTCTTCTCTTTTAATTCCTTTAGATGCAATATTTTTAATAGTTCCTGTTTTAAAGTCATTTCCAACAAATATACAAGGAATTATTAAAAATACTAAAGTTACAGGATTTGTAATAGATCTATATTGTGCAAATGGAAGATTTGACATTCCTAAACTTGATGCGAAATTTATCATTACAAATAAACCGATAGTATTCATAGCTATTGCAACTAATATACAAATCCACCAAAATTTAGTTTTTTGTAATTTATATTTATCATAATTTAAAACTCTATTCATGTTTACCTCCTATAAGTTCCATAAAATAATCTTCCAAATCAATATTCTTAAATCCATAAGAAGCAGGGATTACACCCCTTGCAGTTATTTGTTTTAGAATTTCATCGGAATTTTCTTCGCCGGAGATAGTAAATTTAGATTTTTCTCTATCTAATGAATAATTTATATTACTTTCTTTGAAAAACTCTTCTATGTTTTCAATATCAGCTTCTTTAACTTTTATTTCAAAGCCTGCTTCGGTTTTCTCATCAAGCTCTTTAGCGGTAAATTCTTTGATAAGTTTTCCGTTATCTATAACTCCATATCTTGTTGCCAATTTATGAAGTTCTCCTAAAATATGACTTGAAATTAAAACCGTAATATTTTTTTCTTTATTCAAGCTTAAAATCAAATTTCTAATATCTCTGATTCCTTCCGGATCAAGTCCGTTAGTAGGTTCATCGAGAACTAAAAATTCAGGGTTTCCAACTAGTGCAATAGCAATTGAAAGTCTTTGCTTCATACCGAGTGAAAAATCTTTAGTTTTCTTTTTCATTGATGAATCAAGCCCAACAGTTTTAAGTAAATCATCAATTTCTGTATTACTAAGCTTTATTCCTACAACTTTTGATTGAGCAATTATATTATCTTTAGCAGTCATCTTTGGAAATATTGCAGGATTTTCGATAATACAACCTATTTTATCTCTTCCTTCAAGCAGATTAGTTGAACCGAAAAGTTCTACTTCACCACTATTTTTCTCACAAAGACCCAGTAAAATTCTAATTAAAGTTGTCTTACCTGCACCATTTCTTCCGATAAATCCGTAAATATCTCCGCGTTTAATATTCATATCAACATTATCTACTGCATAATTTTGTCCGAACATTTTAGTAAGACTCTTTACTTGTAAAATATTTTCCATAAAAAAACCTCCTTATAAAGCTTTTTTTAATTATTTTAGCATAAAGAGGTTTTAATATCAATATTATTCGTCAAAAGCTGTGTTTGTTACAGTAGCTTTGTTATTTTCAAGAAGTTTTGAGCTCATTCCCACAAACCAAGCTAATAGTATAGGAATTTCTTAACTAAGACTCAAACTGTAAAGGGAATATTTATAATCAAGTTTATGAAAAGTGGTAAATTTACTGTATTAAAAATATGAATATTTGTTGATTTTATTTATAATAAATGTTAGAATAAAAATTACAAAATGGTTTAAGGAGGTTTAAATGAAAAAGAAAGATATTAATTTAGAAGATTTAAAAATTTTTTCTGATTTGTCTATAGAAAATATTGATACTTTCAGAGATGAATTAAATATAATGAAATATAAAAAGAATACATTTTTATTTAAACCCGGAGATAAAGCAGATACAATGTATATAATAGCCAGCGGTAAAATAAAAGTTTACACGATAAGCAGTTCCGGAATTGAACAAATGCTCTATATCTATCAAAAAGATGACTTTATCGGTGGGCTTAATCTTATAAAAAAGACTGGTTATATTTACTATGGTCAAGCCATTGAAGATACAATGGTAATCTCTCTTTCTAAAGACTGTTTTGATAAAATTATAAATAAATATCCGAAAGTTACTATAAAGATTTTAGAAGAATCATTTTTAAGAATAAGACATGCAGAAGATTTGGTAACAAGACTTATAGAGAACAGTGCAGATGTAAAAGTTGCATCACTTCTTTTGAGTCTGGCTCGAAATTTTGGAGTGAAAAAAATTGACGGAATTTTACTTGAATTAAATATAAGCCGTGAAAATATGGGCTCATTTGCAGGACTTACAAGAGAAACCGTAACTCGAAAACTTGCAGAACTAAATGCAAAGGGAGTTATAGAGTTAATCGAAACGAAAAAAATACTAATAAAAGATGTAGACTACTTAAAGAATATAATAGGATAGAGATAATGAAAATTATCTCTTTTTTATTGCTAAAAATTCACAACATAATATTGGATAAAAAGAAATAATTCACAGCACAATACTTTGCAAAGAAATTTCCCTAACAACAGTTCGACTGAAACGGAACATAGTGAAGTGAAGCGAATCTAGCCCTAACTTTAAACAAAAGTAGGTCTGACGGAGCAATTGTATCTTTAGATAAAATTGTACTGGAGATCTCATACTATTATTTGTTTACAAATAATAGTGAGTCCTGCAAAGGACCAAAAAATAGTTAAATAAAATTACTATGTAAATCTAAAGCTACCTTATTATGAAAAAATCCATAATATATATCTACGATATATTTACTTTTGATTATATGCCCCACAAGATACTTATATAAATCTTAATTTACAAAATTTATTATCTTAAAATATATACAACAAATAAAAAACATTTTTTGCTTAAAAATATGACGATATTTCGGTTTTAATATTTTAAAACAAACATAAAATAAAACACAAAACAATATTGTTAAAATAATTGACAAAATAATATATTTATGCTATATTTAGCATAAGCTGGTTAGTTTACAAATTAATTGTAAACTTAAAGGGATAATTTTTAACCGTTAGGTAGAAAGCGAGGAGCTTATGACAAAGAAAAGAAAAATTATCTCCATTTTAGTGGTAGTTTTAGTGGTTTTTGCTGGAGTATTTTTGTTTTGGAGATATAAAACGTCTAATCAAAGTTTAAATACGCCAAAAATAACAGAAGAACAGAGAAGTAAACTTCTATTTGGAATTGTCAAAACTACAAATTTTACAAAAAAAACAACAATACTAGGTTATGATAAAGATTTGAATTTGATTACAGATATAGATTTTCCTTTTACAAATGTAGGTCATTTTGCAAATCCTACTACTTTTAATAAAGATTCTTATTTTGGACAGGTTATTGGTCATGAGTATAAGCATAATGGAAAAGAAATTTTAGAAGTAAATTTAAAAGATTTTTCATATAAAACTTATGAGGTAGAACCTTTTGGACTATTTACTATTGCTGAAAATAAGACAAATGTTTTTGGAACGACAAATTCAAATGGAATATCTTATATTACTGTAACAAATAAGGATAATGGAAAGAAAAAAACAATAGAACTAAAAGCTGAGTATATCTCTTTAAGTTTTGCAAATGACGAACATTTATTTGTAATTTCTGCTAAAGACGATCTTACTAAAGAAAGTAAAATAGGAGAGACACTTTTGTATGTATATAATAATGACTTGGAACTTGTAAAAAGCATTGAACTAGAACAATATAAATTTGATAGACTAAGCAAAATAGGAAATAAATATTATTTTGCAAATGACGAGAATGATGATAATAAATATATGATGTATATTTTTGATGAGAATACATTAGAAATTGAAAAAGTCGATTTGCAGACAAAGAATGTTGTTGATGTTGAAATTTCAGGAGATTATTATATTCTAGGGAGTGCGAAGTTTTTACCACCTTGTAGTGGAGGAATTACTTTTAAAAACATAAAGACGGGAGAAGAAATATTTCACAAATTAGATTCGGGAGCAACTAGAATGTTCAAAGTTGATAATTATCTATATGTATTTCATATATTTGAAGATAATAAAGAGGTTTTAGCAAAGTATGAAATAAATGGAACGGAAATAAAGAAAGTAAAAGAAGTACCTTTAAAAAAAGACGATGTTCCTAATGACAATCAATTTGTAACAGGTATGTTCTTATTCGAAAAGTAAATAATTAGATATTAAGAAAAGCAGACAAATGAGTCTGCTTTTCTTTTGCTTTTTTCAAGCAATAGTTTATCTACTATACATTTATATTTGCTTGTAAACAAGCAAATATATGAGATCTCCACAGTCGATTGTACCAAATCAAAGATTTGGACAATCTTTGCGTCAGACCTACTATTGCTTGTAAACAAGCAAAGTTAGGGCTAGATTCGCTTCGTTTCGCTTTGCTCCACTCCGGTCGAGATGACGTATAATGGAATTATCTTCGTTTAATAGCTAGACGTTAAAAGTAGATAGGCATCAAATTATCTTTATAAATATAATAAAAAAAAATAAAAAATTTATATAATTTTATTTAAACATAATATGAAACAAAATAGTTCACGTCATAATACTTTGCAAAGAAAAGCCCCCAACACGTCATCTTGAGCGTAGTCGAAAGATCTCAACTATTGCTTGCTATCAAGCAATAGTATTTCTGAAAGAAATAAAAATTAAAATATCTATATGTATCTACGATACATTTACTTATTCTTGTAAACAAGAATAAGTGTGAGATTTCCACAGTCGATTGTACTCAAATCAAAGATTTGAACAATCTTTGCGTCAAAAATAAAAATTAAAAATTCTATATGTATCTACGATACATTTACTTTTGCTAAAGCAAAAGTATGAGATCTTTCGACTTCGTTACACTTCGCTCAAGATGACGTATATAGTAATAGTCTTCGTTTAATAGCTAGACGTTAAAAGTAGATAGGCATCAAATTATCTTTATAAATATAGTAGAAAAAATATAGTAAAAAATAAAAAATTTATATAATTATTAAAAACCCCACATCCGCATCGGTTATTTTTACTAATATCGTTCGACTATTTTAGAAACAACTTAACCATAGTTATTGACTTGCTTCTCTTTAAATGTTAAAATTTATTTGACTAAAAGTCAAATATATTATAAGGAGTATTTTATGAAAAAATTATTAAGAGTATTTTTAGTTTTAACTATGATTTTTGGATTTACTGCTTGTTCTTCAAAACCTGCAGATAAGAAAGAAACTACAGTTGAAAAGACAGAAAAGAAAAAATTGACAGTTTTTTGTGCAGCCTCAATGACTGAAACAATGGAACAAATCAAAAAAGTATATGAAGAAAAACATAAGGATATTGAATTAGTTTATACTTTTGATTCTTCAGGAACTTTAAAGAAACAAATCGAACAAGGAGCTGAAGCGGATATTTTTATTTCAGCAGCTCAAAAGCAAATGAATGCTTTGGATAAGTCAAAGACTCCTGAAGCTAATGTAGTTATTGACGAAGCAACTAGATTTAATCTTTTGGAAAATAAAGTTGTACTTGCAGTTTCAAAGGGAAATTCTTTAGGACTTAAAGATTTTACAGATTTAACAAAGGCTGAAATTTCTAAAATCGCTCTTGGAAACTCTGACGTTCCTGTTGGACAATATTCAGAAGAACTTTTGAAAAACTTAAAAATTTGGGATGAAATTCAAAAGAAAGTTACTTTCGGAAGCAATGTTAAAGAAGTTACAACTTGGATTAAAGAAGGAGTTGCAAACTGCGGTATAATCTATGCAACTGATGCTTATTCAGCTGGACTAGAAGTTGTAGCTACTGCAAAAGAAGGAATGATTAAGACTCCTGTTTTATATCCTGCAGCAGTTTTGAAAAATTCTAAAAACTCTAAAGAAGCTAAAGAATTTTTAGAATTCTTAAAAGGCGATGAATGTAAGGCAATTTTTGAAAAAGTTGGCTTTACAATGGCTAAGTAAATAATAGTAATAATAATAGTAGTAATATGAAAGGGAAGTGTTTATGGATTTTTATCCTCTTTTAAATTCGCTGAGAATTGCATTAATATCTTCCGTGATAACTTTTTTTATCGGTATATTCTTGGCATATTATATTTCAAAACTTAATAGATTTGTAAGGGGAATTTTGGATGTTATCTTAACACTTCCTTTAGTATTACCACCGACGGTTATCGGCTTTTTCATTTTGAGATTATTATCTCCGAGAAGTGCAATCGGAAGTTTTTTCTTGGAAAAATTTTCAATAAGACTTGTTATGAATTGGTATTCTGCAATCTTTGCAACTGTAGTCGTAACTTTTCCTCTAATGTATAGAATAGCTAGAAGTTCTTTTCAAAATTTTGATATAAATTTAAAATATGTTGCTCAAACACTTGGAAAGAGTAATACTTGGATTTTTTGGAGAATTACTTTACCTAATTGTAAACAGGGTATTTTAGCGGGACTTGTTTTAAGTTTTGCAAGAGCCTTGGGAGAATATGGAGCGACAAGTATGGTTTCAGGCTACACTCCGAAAGATACGGCAACAATTTCTACTACCGTTTATCAACTTTGGAGAACGGGAAATGATGCTTTGGCTTATAGATGGGTGCTTGTAAATATTGTAATTTCATTTACAGTTCTTATAATTATAAACATGTTGGAAAAGAAAGCAGTTAAAGATTAATTTTAAAAATTGGAGTAATTTATGATTTATGTTGATATTGAAAAAAATTTTGGAAAATTTAATTTAAGAACGAAATTTGAATT
Organism: Parvimonas oralis; assembly: GCF_047608425.1. Taxonomy (NCBI): domain Bacteria; kingdom Bacillati; phylum Bacillota; class Tissierellia; order Tissierellales; family Peptoniphilaceae; genus Parvimonas; species Parvimonas oralis. The sequence goes on along the minus strand of NZ_JBLKRS010000004.1, from coordinate 48,185 downwards.
TGACAATGAAATAATGGGACTTTTGGGAGCATCAGGAAGCGGAAAAAGTCTTACTTTAAAATGTATTGCAGGAATTGAAAAACCCGATAAAGGAAGAATTGTATTAAATGATAGAGTTCTATTCGACTCTGAAAAAAAGATAAATATTTCACCAAAAGACAGAAAAATAGGTTATTTATTTCAAGATTATGCCCTTTTTCCCAATATGAATGTATATGAAAATATTAAAGTGGGTATAAGAGAAAGAGAAAATTTTGATAAATTAATTATGGAAAAACTTGAAGAGATGAAAATTTCTCATTTAAAAGATAAGAAAATTTATGAAATTTCCGGTGGAGAAAAGCAAAGAGTTGCTCTTGCGAGATTACTTATAAACAAGCCGGAAATTATCCTTTTAGATGAGCCTTTTTCAGCATTGGACGACTATTTAAAATGGAAGATAGAATTGGAAGTTTCTGAAGTTTTAAGAAAATATAAAATTCCTACAATTCTAGTTTCTCATAGCAGGGAAGAAGTATATAGACTTTGTAAAGAAATCTGTGTAATGTCTAAAGGTAAAAGCGAAGAGCTTATGAAAAAGAAAGAGCTTTTTAAAAATCCAAAAACTTTTTCGTCCTGTCTGATTTCCGGTTGTAAAAACTTTTCTGAAATTGAAAAGATTTCAGAAAATAGACTTATTGCAAAAGACTGGAATGTTGAGCTCGATACTTCAGATAAAATTTTAGAAAATCATAAAGTTTTAGGAGTGCGTGCACATTTTATTGAATTTGTAAAATCAGATGAAAATTCATTTGAAGTTGAAATAGATAAGGTTATTGAAGATGTCTTTACTTATATAATCCTAGTTCGTAAAAAAGGTGCAAGAAAATCCATAAGGGTTGAAGTAACAAAGGATATTTGGAAAAAGGTTGAAAACGAAAAAAATCTTTTTATAACTTTAAAAAAAGAAGATTTAATTTTGCTGGAAGAGAAAAATAATTAAATAAATCGAGATAGGAGATTATATGAAAGATAGATTTGGAAGAGATATCACCTACCTTAGAATTTCAGTTACCGATTTATGTAATTTAAGATGCAAATACTGTATGCCTGAAAGTGGGGTTAAAAGTCTTTGTCATAGTGATATTCTATCCATTGAAGAAATTGTTGAAATAGTTAGAATTGCATCTAAAAATGGAATAAAAAAAATTAGGTTAACAGGCGGGGAACCTTTGGTTCGTCGCGGTTTTATTAATTTGTGTAAACAGATTTCTGAAATTAATGAAATTGAAGATATTGCAATAACTACAAATGGAGTTTATCTAAAAGAGATGGCAGATGAGCTTTTTGAAAATAAAGTTAGAAGAATAAATTTCAGCCTTGACACTTTGGTAAAAGAGAAGTACAATGATATAACCCGAAGAAATGATTTTGATAAGACTATGGAGAGTCTTTTTTATGCTATAAAAAAGGGCTTTAAGGTCAAGATAAATGTAGTTCTAATCGGTGGCTTTAATGATGATGAGATACAGGATTTTGTAAATTTAGCAAATAAATATGAATTGGAAGTTCGTTTTATCGAGCTTATGCAAATTGGAGAAACGGCAAATTGGTCTAAGGATAAATTTGTTTCAAATAAAATTGTTTTGGAAAAAGTTCCTGAATTGGAGTTTGACGGAGTTTCAGGAGTTGCAAAAATTTATAAAATAAAGGGACAAAAAGGTAGAATAGGACTCATAAGCCCTATAAGTTGTTCATTCTGTGAAGATTGCAATCGTATAAGATTAACAAGTGATGGAAAACTAAAACCTTGCCTACATTCAAGAGATGAAATAAATCTTAAAGGCTTAAGTGGAGAAGAGCTTGAAGAAGTTTTCAAGAGAGGAATTTATGAAAAACCTGAAAAACATCATCTTGAAGACGGAAAAAGTGAAAGTGCAAGAGATATGAATAAAATCGGAGGTTAAAATGGAAGAAAAAGTTTTAACTCATATTAATGATCAAGGTAGAGCAAAAATGGTCGATGTTGGAGAAAAAGAAAAAACTAAAAGAATTGCCAAGGCTTTTGCAAGAGTTAAATTAAATGAAGAAACTTTTAATATAGTTGTCAATGGAAAAGCTAAAAAGGGAGATGTTTTAGCCGTTTCTCAAGTCGCAGGAATTATGGGAGCGAAAAAAACTTCTGATATAATTCCAATGTGCCACCCGATAAATTTAGTTGGTGTTGACATTGAATTTAATATGGATTATGAAAACTTTGAAATAGAAATAATTGCCACAACTAAATGTGTCGGGGAAACAGGGGTTGAAATGGAAGCACTATCAGCTGTTTCAATATCAGCTTTAACGATATATGATATGTGCAAGGCAATTCAAAGGGATATTGAAATAACGGATATTAAATTATTAGAAAAATCAGGTGGAAAAAGCGGAGATTTTGTGAGGAGTAAGTAATGAAAGTTTTAGCAGTAAGTATAAGTGAAAGAAAGGGAACAAAAAAACATCCTGTAGAGTACATAGAATTAATTGAAGATTACGGAATAGACGGCGATGCTCACGCCGGGAAATGGCATAGACAAGTAAGTTTGCTTGGAGTTGAAAGTATGGAAGCTATGAAAGAAAAACTTCCTACACTTTCAGCAGGAGATTTTGCAGAAAATATCTTAACTGAAGGAATTGTCCTTTACAAATTGCCGATAGGGACAATCTTAAAAGTAGGAGAATGTACACTTGAAGTTACACAAATAGGAAAAGAATGTCATCTAGGCTGTGAAATCAGACATATTGTTGGCGACTGTGTAATGCCAAGAGAGGGAATTTTTACTAAAGTTTTAAAAGGCGGAAAGATAAAAGCAGACGATAAAATTGAAATCGTAGAAAAATAGATTATATTTAAGACATCTAAAATTTAGATGTCTTTTTTATTGCGAAGCAACAAGGTTCCCGGGTACCCAGCCGATGCAAAGCATCGTGGAAGGGTGGGGTTCTTATAAAATTTTTATGAAAATATAAGAAATTAATTTCATTAAAATTTTTTATGGTTTAAAAAATTCATTAAAAATTCATTAATTAAGTTTTTACAACTTGTAAGATTATTCAAAAATGTTTTTTAGATTAATATATTATATTGATACTGACTTATTAACATATAATATAGAAGATTACAAGTTCATAGTAGAATAAAAATAGTATTAATGTAGATATAAATTTAATTTTTAATAAAATAATTATAAAAATGAATAATTATGCATTATTAAAATGCCCTATCATTAGGAATAACAAACTTTAAAAATGTTTTCAGGGTACTTGATTATTCATTTTAAATATTGTATAATTATAGATGAATTTATAACATAGGTACATTTATTGATAAAAATTGATTTATTTTCAATTGATTTTTATTTTATAGGGAATTATTTAAAATGTTTTTTATTCCTTTTTACTTTAGTTTTTAATATAAATATAGAAAACAAAATGTATTTATGAAATTATAGAGAATAATACCAAAACACAAAGTTAGGGGGAGAGAATCTATGGATCAAAAAGAATTACTTTTGGAAATTAAAGATCTACACACAAGTTTTAGAATCCGTGATGATTATTTTGACGCAGTAGATGGCGTTAATATGAAATTATTCTCTGATGAAATACTAGCTATAGTAGGAGAAAGTGGTTGTGGTAAATCGACTTTAGCTACTACAATAATGGGTTTACATAATCCGAACTTCACTCGTTCAACAGGTGAAATACTGTTTGAAGGAAAGAATTTAGTAGGTTTGTCAGAAAAAGAATTTAATGAAATTAGAGGAGAAGGCATTGGAATGATTTTCCAAGATCCGCTTTCATCTTTAAATCCTTTACAAAGAATAGGAAAACAAATCGAGGAAGGCTTGATTTATCATACAAAAATGAATGCTGAAGAAAGAAAAGCCAGAGTTTTGGAATTGATTGAACAAGTAGGTATTCCTAACCCACCTCGTGTTGCAAGACAATATCCACATGAATTATCAGGTGGTATGAGACAAAGAGTTATCATCGCAATCGCTCTTGCTTGTAAACCTAAGATTATTATTGCGGATGAACCGACAACTGCACTTGATGTAACAATTCAAGCACAAATTTTGGACCTTTTAGTTGAAATTCAAAAGGAAATTAATGCAGGAATTATCTTAATCACTCACGATTTAGGAGTTGTTGCTCAACTTGCTGATAGAGTTTGTGTAATGTATGCGGGACAAATAGTTGAAGAAGCACCTGTTTTGGATTTATTTACAAATGCAAAACATCCTTATACTAGAAGTTTGTTGAACAGTATTCCACAAATGGATGCAGACGATGAAGATTTATATGTAATTCAAGGTATGGTTCCTTCATTAAAGAACTTACCAAGACAAGGTTGTAGATTTAAAGCCAGAATTCCTTGGATTGCTGATGAAGAACATGAAGAAAATCCTACAATGCATGAAGTTGAACCCGGACATTTTGTAAGATGTACTTGCTATAAGAATTTTCATTTTGATGAAAAGGGGGGTAATTAATGAGCTTTTTAGAAATTAAAGACCTTAAGGTTCACTATCCTATAAGAGGAGGTTTTTTCAATAAGATAATAGACCATGTACTAGCTGTTGACGGTGTAGATATGGTTATCGAAAAAGGAAAAACTTACGGACTTATCGGAGAAAGTGGTAGTGGTAAGAGTACTATAGGTAAAGCTATAATCGGTCTTGAAAAAATTACAAGTGGACAAGTTATTTTTGACGGGAAACCTCTTACTAAAAAAATGGTAAGAAAAGATAAAGAATTTACAAGAGATGTTCAAATGATTTTCCAAGATAATATGGCGAGTTTAGACCCTAAAAAGAGAGTTATAGACATCATTGCAGAGCCTTTAAGAAACTTCGAAAAAATGACTGTAACAGAAGAAAGAAAAAAAGTTTTAGAACTTTTAGACATAGTTGGTATGCCGGAAGATGCATTATATAAATACTCATTCGAGTTTTCCGGTGGTCAAAGACAAAGAATTGGGGTTGCCAGAGCAATAAGTTTAAATCCTAGACTTATAATTGCCGACGAACCTGTTTCAGCACTTGACCTTTCAGTTCAAGCACAAGTTTTGAACTTTATGAAAAAAATTCAAAAAGATATGGGACTGTCTTACCTTTTCATTTCTCACGACCTTGGGGTTGTAAAACATATGTGTGATTACATAAACATTATGTACAGAGGAAGACTTGTAGAAAGAGGAACAAAGGAAGATATTTATAAAAATCCACAACATATCTACACAAAGAGATTAATTGCAGCTATTCCGGAAACGGATCCAAGATTGAAAGAACAATTAATTGAAAACAGAATTAAAGTAGAACAAGAATATAAAGAATTAGAAAAAGACTACTATGATGAAAATGGTAAAGTATTTGATTTGATTAAACTTACAGATAGTCATTATGTAGCAAAAAAGGAGGTAAAATAGTATGTGGAAAACCGTGTTAAGAAGATTCCTTCTAATGATACCTCAATTAATAATATTAAGTATTATAGTATTTATTTTAGCTAAGATGATGCCGGGGGATCCTTTCACAGGACAAATCACTCCGACAACTGATCCAAAGCAAATAGAAGCATTAAGAATAAAATATGGTTTCTATGATCCATGGTATCAACAATATTGGAGATGGATTACAAATATGTTCCATGGGGATTTTGGAACAAGTTATTCATTCAAATTACCTGTATCTACACTTTTAGGACAAAGAATTGGAAATACTTTCTGGTTATCACTACTTTGTGTAACTTTCTTATATGCATTGGCATTACCGCTTGGTATTTTCTCCGGTAGATATAATGGAGGTAAGTTTGACAAAGCTGTTACATTGTATAACTTCGTAACTTATGCGATTCCGGGCTTTATTTTCTACTTACTTATGATTTTATTATTCGCTTACACATTACATTGGTTCCCTGCATCAGACTCTGTGGATCCCGGTGTTTCAGGATTTGGATATATTATAAGTAGATTAAGACATATGATATTACCTGCAATTTGTTATGCAATGATAGCTACAACAGGAACTGTTCAATATTTAAGAAATGAAATTATAGATGCTAAAGGTTCAGACTATGTAAGAACTGCAAGAAGTAAGGGAGTACCTATTGATAAAGTTTATACACATCATATCTTTAGAAATTCTCTTTTACCAATAGCTGCATTCTTCGGTTTCACATTGACAGGACTTATCTCAGGTTCAGTATTTATGGAAACAATCTTCGGATATCCTGGAATGGGAAAATTATTCATTGAAGCTATTCAATCAAGAGATTATTCAGTATTGACTACATTAATTATGATTTTTGGATTTATGACTTTACTTGGAAGTTTGTTATCAGACATCATTATGAGTATAGTTGACCCAAGAATAAGAATAGAATAATAGGGGGAGTGATAAAATGAGTAAAGAAAAAGAAATAAAAAAAGATGCTTCCCTAAATAAGCAAGAAATTACACCAAGTGCTTTTAAAGTAATTGTTAGGGAATTTAAAAAAGATAAATTAGCAACATTTTCACTTGCATTTTTAACTTTAATAATTTTAACAGTATTTATAGGAAGTATGTTCTTCGATGTAGAAGAAGTAATGAAAGTTAATCTTATGGATTCATTCCTAAGACCGGGAGAAGGCGGATATGTTTTAGGAACTGACCAAGCCGGTAGATCTCTTTTAGGACAACTTTTCATCGGAACTAGAAATTCAATCATAATTGGTGCATCAGTAACAGTTTTAACTAATGTAATTGGTATTATTGTCGGTTTGATTATCGGATACTATGGCGGTATTGTAGATAATATCATTATGAGAATTATAGACTTTATCCAAGTATTACCAATTCTTATGCTTATCATAGTATTCGTAACATTAGTTCCTTCATACAACATGGTTACATTCGTATTCATTATGAGTATATTCTATTGGGTAGGTATTGCAAGACTTGTAAGATCAAAGGCTCTTTCAGAAGGAAGACGTGATTATATAAGTGCTTCTAAGACAATGGGAACACCTGCTTGGAAGATAATGTTTGGTGGAATTTTACCAAATATCAGCTCAATTCTTATAATAAGTGCTATTTTGGACTTAGCAGGAAATATGGGAATTGAAATCGGACTTACATTCCTTGGATTCGGTTTACCACCGGGAGTACCTTCACTTGGAACTCTTATCAACAAGGCGTTAGACCCTACAATCTTAAGAGATAGAATGTATATTTGGTTCCCTGCATCAATGTTAGTACTTGTTCTAATGCTTTCAATCAACTATGCAGGACAAGCAGTAAGAAGAGCATCAGATGCAAAACAAAGATTAGGTTAGAAATAATTTAATATTTATAAAAATTAAGCGTAGAGAAATCTACGCTTTTTTATTGTGAAACAACAAGGTTCCCGGGAACCCACCCGATGCAAAGCATCGTGGAAGGGTGGGGTTCTTATTTTGAAACAACAAGGTTTTCGGGTAGCCGACAGAAATGAAGCATTGTGGAAGCATAGGGTTACTATCTAATAAAACTATGTTTTATATTCATTTTTAGAAAGACGAATTCTACAATTTACTATTCAAAAGTTTAAAACTATGTTTACAAACACTATTTTATATGATATAATGAATATACTGTAATAGTTTATCTAATAACTGTATAGAATTAAAGGAGGATTAGTTATGAAAAAAGTTAGTAAATTTGTAGTAGCAGGTATGTTAGGATTTATTTTATCTGATTGCTTAAGAGATATAATTAAAGCAAATTCACATAAACCAACTATTCCTCGACATAGAAGAAGATGGATAATATTAAAATTAAGTTATAGTAATTCTACTCCTCAACCATATATTTATTATAGTGAAGGTGGATATCATGGATATTTACAATATATGGGATTATCTAATAGACAAGGGATTGCTAAATATGGAGGTTATATTTCTAAGTTAGCCTATAAATATTAGACTGACATTATTGAAATTTAATAAAAGACAAAGCATAGAATTTTTAGTCAAATTATTATGAATTTTACTGATTTAGATTAAGATGTAGATTAAATAAATTTATAAAAAAAGATGGTTGCTTTCGCATCCATCTTTTTAGTTTAGAAAAAAATATTACAGCAGTTGAATTTGTACTTATCATGGGAGGATTATAAAGAACAAAAACTTGCTGGTAATATGTAGTGTGGTAGAAAAGAAAAGGAAAACTTATGGGAGGAGTTTATTATCTTTAAATACTACCACACGATATATATATACCTAGAAATACAATTTTAAAACATAAAAAAGTAGTTTAAAAAATTTATTTGTGAGATAATTTAGTAACTATTTTTCAAACTATAATAAATTTGATATTTTTTAACAAAAGATTACAATATAACAATAAATTTTGATAACAGATAGGATGAAACTAAAATTTATAAGATTTTATTTAAGTATAATATAGAAAGAAAAAGTTCACCACATATTACTTTATGTATAAAAGCTACAACAACATCTCGAGCATAGTCAATCTAGTCCTAACTTTGTTTGCTAGTAAATAAAAGTAGGTCTGACGCAAAGATTGTTCAAATCTTTGATTTGGGTATAATCGACTATGGAAATCTCAACTATTGCTTGCCAGTAAGCAATAGTATTTCTGAAAGAAATAAAAAATAAAATTTTCATATAATGTATCTGCGATACATTTACTTTTGCTAAAGCAAAAGTATGAGATCTCTCCGCTCCATTCGTTTCACTCATTACGGTCGAGATGACGTATAGGGGAATAGTCTTCGTTTAACAGCTAGACGTTAAAAGTAGATAAACTTCAAAATATCTTTATACATATAGTAGAAAAAATATAATAGAAAAAATAAAAAATCTCATAACTTTGTTTACTTGTAAACAAAAGTAGGTCTGACGAGTCAATTGTATCTTTAGATACAATTGTATTGAAGATCTCAACTATTGCTTGCCAGCAAGCAATAGTATTTCTGAAAGAAATTAAAAATAAAATTTTCATATAATGTATCTGCGATACATTTACTTTTGCTAAAGCAAAAGTATGAGATCTCTCCGCTCCATTCGTTTCACTCATTACGGTCGAGATGACGTATAGGGGAATAGTCTTAGTTTAACAGCTAGACGTTAAAGGTAGATAAACTTCGAATTATCTTTATAAATATAGAAAAAATATAATAAAAAAATAAAAAATCATATAATTTTATTTAAATATAGCATATAAAACAAAATAGTTCACGTCAAAGTCTTTGCAAAGAAAAGCCCCCTACACGTCATCTTGAGCGTAGTGTAACGAAGTCGAAAGATCTCAACTATTGCTTGCTAGCAAGCAATAGTATTTCTGAAAGAAATAAAAAATAAAATTTTCATATAATGTATCTGCGATACATTTACTTATTCTTGTAAACAAGAATAAGTATGAGATCTCTCCACTGCTCTCAGCTACGCTTCGTTCCGGTCGAGATGACGTATAAGGGAAGAATCTTCGTTTAACAGCTAGACGTTAAAAGTAAATAAATATCAAAATATTTTTTGCTCTGGAAATCTCAACTATTGCTTACTTGTAAGCAATAGTATTTCTGAAAGAAATAGAAATTAAAATTTCCATATAATATATCATAGATACATTGAAGACATAAAAAAAACTCCACTTGTGTGGAGTTTAATCAACTTTTACTTTTTATCTTTTTTATATAAATCCGGTAGGCATCTGTAAGTTACATTGTCTTCTTCATCTAAAATTGTATTTTCATCTACGACAACCAATTTATATTTAAAATCTTTGGCTACAATGTATTTTTTGCCATCTCTTTCTTCAATTTTTACACCGGAATATTCTTTTGTTATACTTTTTTCATATTTATCTCTATTCTTTTCAATATCTTCCGGATTTGTATTTGGTGTAATAGGACTTGGACCTTGAAATCTAAGTTTAGGAGATTTGAAATTCTCCTTCATTACTACTAACTGAGCTCCTTTTTCTCCATCATAAACTCTGTTCTCAATATTTTTTAACATACCTGAAGATGCACAAGAACATAGCATCAAAGAAACTAACAACAAACTAACCAGTTTTTTTAGCTTAGCCATAAAATCCCCCCTAGCAAAATAATTTTTTTGAAATTATAACGCTTTAGCTTCTCAATAAACTGAAACTTTAATATAATTTCAAATACATCATAGCACCTTTTTACACTTTAGTCAAGCGTTTTTTTAAATAATTAGTAAGAATATTTTTATTGGCTTGTTTATGTAATTGCCTTTGTTTGATTGACTTTTTTTGATGAATTTAGTATAATTACTTGAATAGAGTTAAAATTTTTAAGGAGAAATATTATGGACGAAAAAGAAATATTTTTAACTGCCGAAGGCTTAAAAAAATTAGAATTGGAATTAGAAGAATTAAAAACTGTTAAGAGAAAAGAAATAGCAGAGAAGATAAAGATAGCAAGAGATTTTGGAGACCTTTCTGAAAACTCTGAATATGATGAAGCTAAGAATGAACAAGCTCAAATAGAAGAAAAAATTGTAAAACTTGACAATATGATTGCAAATGCAAAGATTATTGATGAAGTTGAGATAGACACAAATACAGTAAATGTTGGGGCTACTGTTACTTTGGTTCAAGTTGCAACAAAGAAAAAGATAGAATATACAATAGTAGGTTCTGCTGAAAGTAATCCGCTTGAAGGTAAAATTTCAAATGAATCACCTGTTGGTAGAGCTATTTTAGGAAAGAAAAAGGGAAATAAAGTTCAAGTACAATTACCGAACGGAAATGTTGTAGAATATAAAATAGATAATATTAAGAGAAATTAAGGGGTGATATTGTGGAAGAACAAAATTTGAATGAGATGCTCTTGGTTAGAAGAGAGAAATTAAAAGAATTGGTAGAAGCCGGAAAAGATCCACACGAAATCGAAAAGTTTGAAGATACAATTTATTCAAAAGAAATTAAAGATAATTATGATAATTATGAAGGAAAAGTTGTAAGACTTGCCGGTCGTATCAGAACTAAAAGAGGTCATGGTAAAGTTTGTTTTATGGACTTACAAGACTTTAGCGGAAAGATTCAACTTTTCAATAAACTTGATGTTTTAGGCGAAAGTTATGAAGAAGTTAAGACTTTGGATATTGGAGATATTGTAGGGGTTGAGGGAGAAGTTTTTACAACTCATGCAGGAGAAATCTCAATAAGAAGTTCTAAAGTTGTTTTACTTACAAAATCCTTACAACTTTTACCGGAAAAATTCCACGGTTTAAAGGATGTTGACTTAAGATATAGACAAAGATATGTAGATTTAATTGTAAATCCTGAAATTAAAGATGTTTTTGTTATGAGAAGTAAAATTATTTCTTCTATCAGAAAATATCTTGATAGTAGAGGATTTTTAGAAGTTGAAACTCCAATTTTAAATACAATTGCCGGTGGAGCTAATGCAAGACCTTTTATAACTCATCACAATACTTTAGATATTGATATGTATTTAAGAATTGCGAATGAATTATATTTAAAGAGATTGATTGTAGGAGGTTTCGATAAGGTTTATGAAATGGGAAGAATGTTCAGAAATGAAGGTATGGATAAACTTCATAATCCTGAATATACTGCAATTGAATTGTATCAAGCCTATGTTGGCTATGAAGAAATGATGACACTTTGTGAAGAAATGGTTTATACTATTTGTATGGAAGTTGTCGGAAAGTCTGAAGTTGAGTTACAAGGGAAAGTTATCGACTTTAAACCGCCTTGGAGAAGAATTTCAATGGTTGACGCTGTTAAAGAATATGCGGGAGTTGACTTTGAAACTATTTTAACTGATGAAGAAGCAAGAAAGATTGCTATTGAAAAGAGAATTGAAGTAACAGAACATACTACAAGAGGAGAAATTATTTCTCTATTCTTTGAAGAATTCTGTGAAGAATATATGGTTCAACCTACTTTTGTTACAAAGCATCCGGTTGAAATCAGTCCACTTGCAAAGAGAGATCCTAAGGACAAGAGATATACTCAAAGATTTGAGGCTTTTGTAAATTGTGGAGAAATCGCTAATGCTTTTAGTGAGTTAAATGATGCTATAGATCAAAAACAAAGATTTTTAAAGCAAGTTGAAGCTAGAGAAAATGGAGATGAAGAAGCACAAATGATGGATTATGATTTCATCAATGCGCTTGAAGTAGGTCTTCCACCAACAGGTGGTATGGGAATAGGTATTGACAGACTTATTATGTACTTAACTAATCAAGAATCTATAAGAGATGTACTACTTTTCCCTACAATGAAGCCTATGGTTGAAAAGGATAGTGAATAGGAGTTCGTTATGAAAAAGAGAAATTTATTGCCAATTTGTTTACTTTGTCTTTCTTTTGCGGGTTGTCAAAGTTTCCATACAGGAAAAGTTGTTATTGATAACCAAAAATCAGGGGAAAAGGTTCAAAATGTTGAATATTTGGTAGTTGATGAAGAAGATAAGGAATCTTTGATTAGAAATATTAAATCAGGAAAAGGTGCTGTTGTTGATAGAAAGAAAAAATCAAGTTTGGAAAAAACTGAAGAAAGTGCCGATGTAACTAACGACGCTAATAAAAATAACAATGACAGTAATAACAATAATAGATAGGATAGTGATTATATGAGAATAGAATTTTCTCCACCGGATATTACCCAATTAGAGATTGATGAAGTTGTTGATACTTTAAAATCAGGTTGGATAACAACCGGTCCAAAGACAAAAAGATTGGAACAAGAGCTTTCAGTTTTTACAAATACAGATAAAACTGTTTGTTTAAATTCTGCAACTGCTGCTATGGAGCTTACTTTAAGAGTTCTTGGAGTGGGAGAGGGAGATGAAGTTATAACTTGTGCATATACTTATACTGCATCTGCAAGTGTTATTCATCATGTAGGAGCAAAAATTGTCTTGGTTGATAGTAATAAAGAAGATAAGTTTATGGACTTAAAAGCTTTAGAAGATGCAATTACAGAAAAGACAAAGGTGATTATTCCTGTTGATTTAGCAGGAAAGCCTTGCAAATATGATGAAATTTTTGAAATTGTAGAGAGAAAAAAAGCTTTATTTAGACCAAATAATAAATTACAAGAAAAAATTGGTAGAGTTGTGGTTATGGCTGACGGTGCTCATTCACTTGGAGCTGAATATAAGGGTAAACCAAGTGGAAGTGTTGCGGACTTTACATGTTTTTCTTTCCACGCCGTTAAAAACTTTACTGTTGGTGAAGGTGGCTCTGTTACTTGGAATAGAGCTTTAGGTTTAGATGACGATGAAATTTATAGAGAATTTCAACTTTTATCTTTACACGGACAATCAAAGGACGCTCTTTCAAAGATGAAACTTGGAGCTTGGGAATATGATATTGTTGCTCCTAACTTCAAATGCAATTTAACTGACATTGCTTCAGGAATTGGTCTAGCTCAGTTAAAGAGATATCCAAATCTTTTGAAAAGACGTTTTGAAATTGTAGAAAGATATAATAGAGGATTTGAAGGAACAAGAATTAAACCTTTTGTTCACTTTGAAGAAGATAGAAAATCCTGTTGCCATCTTTATATTGTTAATATTGAAGATATAAGTGAAGAAGAGAGAAATGAAATAATTGTAAAAATGGCTGAAAAAGGAATTGCAACAAATGTTCACTACAAGCCATTACCTATGCATACAGCTTATAAAAATTTAGGCTTTGATATTAAAAATTATCCAAATGCTTATAATAATTATAAGTCACAAATTACTTTGCCACTTCATACATTATTGACAGATGAACAAGTTGATTATATAATCGAGAATTTAAGGGCATTGGTGTAATTATGAAGATAAAAAAAGTAGTTATTCCAACAGCCGGACTTGCAACTAGGATGTTCCCTGCAACAAAGGGAGTTCCAAAGGCGATGTTGCCGATTTTTGATAAACCGACTTTGCAATATGTTATTGAAGAAGTTGTAGAAGCTGGAATTGATGAAGTAATTTTGATTGTAAATGAAGATTATTTTACAATTGATAAACATTTTAACTCTGAAATTGACTCAAGAGTTAAAAATTCTAATAATGTTTTGAAAAAAGACATTGAAATTTTAGAAAAAATATTAAAATGTAAGATAAGTTTTATTATCCAAAAAGAACAAAAAGGATTAGGACATGCGATTCTTTGTGCAAAAGAAGCTGTAAATGGCGAAGATTTCTGCGTTGTTTTGGGTGATGTTATAATTGACTGTAAAAATAGTTCTTGCACAAAAGAGCTGGTTGATATTTATAACAAATATGAAAAAACAGTGGTAGGAGTTGAGATTATACCTGATGAAAAAAGACATAATTACGGCATTTTGGAAGGGGAAGAAATAGAAAAAAATGTTTTTGACTCTACAAGACTTATAGAAAAACCGAATATTGATGAAACGAATTCAAATTTAGCAATGGTTGGAAGATATATTGTTAAAAATGAAATATTTGAAATTCTTGAAAATCAAAAAGCGGGGAAAAACGGAGAAATACAATTTACAGACTCCTTAAATGAATTGACTTTAAAGGGAGAATTACTGGGTTATAAATTTGACGGAAAAACTTATGACGTTGGAAATAAACTTGGAGTTTTGATTGCAAGTATTGAATATGGCTTGAAAGATGAAGCAAATCAAGAAGCTATAAAGGAATATTTACAAAAATTAGTTTCTTCGGATTTTAAAATGGGAGAATAATAATGGCCAGAAAATTATTTTTAATAATATTGGATATTATAGTTATAAATTTTTGCTACTACTTGGGATTTTTATTAAAATTTGACTGGCATATTCCTGCACATTATTGGGATATGTATATCAAATGGATAGTGCCTATAGTTTTAATTAAAATTGTGGTTTTCGCACTATTCGGATTATACAGAATAATGTGGAGATATGCAGACTTTAAAGAGCTATTTAGAATTTTTATGGCAATAGTTGTCGCAAATGTTCTAACAGCCGGGCTTTTAATCTCAATGAATGTAGGATTTCCAAGAAGTGTTATGGCACTTGTACTTGTAATAGATATGTTCTTTGTTACAGGCACGAGATATCTTTCAAAGGCTAGAAAAAATTTAGTTTTTTCAATTCCTGTGGATAGGCTTAAGAGGGTTTTGATTGTAGGTGCCGGAGATGCCGGTGTATTGGTACTTAATGAACTTAGAAAACATAAGGAATTAGGTTATAAGGTTGTAGCTTTTATCGACGACGATAAAAATAAAGTTGGAACTGAAATTTTAGGAATTCCCGTAGTTGGAGGAAAGGAAAAAATAATTTCAGCTATAAGTAATTATAGAATAGATGAAGTTATTTTGGCAATGCCTTCAGCAAATAGAGAAATTCAAAAAGATATTTCTGATATTTGTTCAAAACTTTCTATGAAGATTAAAATAATTCCCGGAATGTATGAATTAATTGACGATCAAAAATTAAATATAAGAGATTTAAGAGATGTTGAAATTGGAGATTTGCTTGGACGTGATGAAGTTAAATTGGATCAAGAAGTGCTAAATGACTTTTTGAAAGATAAAACTGTTTTGGTAACAGGTGGAGGCGGTTCAATCGGCTCCGAACTTTGCAGACAAATAGCAAAATTCAGTCCTAAAAAATTGATAATTTTGGACATCTATGAAAATAATGCCTATGAAATCCAAATGGAACTTGTAAGACATTATAAGGACTTAGACTTGGTTGTAGAAATTGAATCAATTAGAGATGCTGTAAGAATGGATATTATCTTCGGAAAATATAAACCTGATGTAGTATTTCACGCAGCAGCTCATAAACATGTTCCACTAATGGAAAACAGTTCAACTTCTGCAATTAAAAATAATGTTTTCGGAACATTAAATGTTATAAGAGCCTGTGATAAACATGGTGTTTCAAGATTTGTTTTAATTTCAACAGATAAGGCTGTAAATCCGACATCTGTAATGGGAACTACAAAGAGAATTTGCGAAATGTTAGTACAAACATACAATGAAAAATCTAAAACAGAATTTGTAGCTGTTAGATTTGGAAATGTATTGGGCTCAAACGGATCTGTAATTCCACTTTTCATCAATCAAATTAAAGAGGGTGGACCTGTTACAGTTACTCACGAAGATATAATAAGATACTTTATGACAATCCCTGAAGCTTGCCAACTTGTATTACAAGCAGGAGCAATCGCCAAAGGGGGAGAAATCTTTATACTCGATATGGGCGAGCCTGTTAAAATTCTTGACTTGGCAAAGAACCTTATCAGACTTTCAGGCTTTGAACCTTATAAAGACATAGACATTAAAATTACAGGACTTAGACCCGGAGAAAAACTTTATGAAGAATTACTATTAAATATGGAAAATTCAGTTGCAACTGACTACGAAAAAATATTTATAGAAAAACCGATAGTTCACAATGTAGAAGCACTAAAAGACGGACTTGAAAGACTTGATAAAGTTAAAAACACTCTGGATAAAAAAGATATTACAGATATCTTAAAAGATATGGTTCCGACATTTAAACCGGACTTATTGAATAAATAATTCCAACTCCACCCAAAAGGTGGAGTTTTTTTGTGAAACTTTTGTAAATCTATTGACTTTATAATTCTATTATTGTATAATAGTCAAAGAAAATTTGACGGAGGTAAATTTTATGACAAATTCAGTTAAAATGTCAGTTTTTAATAGCAAAAATAATTGTTTAATAGACTCTTCTGTTTTTGGTCTTAAATTTTCTCGTTTTAATAATTTTGGTATTTTTGTCGGTAATTCATTTTTTAAAAATGATATTTCCGACATTTTTTTTGAGTTTATAAAATCTCCTTTTGTTAAAGCTGTTAGAGGCTTTTTAAAGGGCTTTTATTCTCATTTTTATTCAATATTTGTTTTTAATGATTTTAATTTTAGGAAATGACTGTTTGTTATTTCCTTTTTTTGTGTATGACAAAATGACTTAATAGGAGGAATTGTATGAAAGAATTTAGAAATTTAGTTAGTAGTGAAGACTTTTCTTGTGAAGAGTTACTTGAACTTATGGAGTTAGGAGCAGAAATTTATAATAATCCTGAAAAATTTTCAGAAAAATGTAGGGGAAAAGTTTTAGCTTCATTATTTTTTGAACCGTCAACAAGAACAAGATTGAGCTTTGAAGCAGCTATGCTTAGACTTGGCGGAAGTTGCATAACTGTTCCGGATCCTAAAGTTTCATCAGCGACTAAAGGTGAAAGCCTACAAGATACAATAAAAACTGTTAGTTGCTATTCAGATATTATCGCTATGCGTCATCCACATGAGGGTTCTGCAGAGCTTGCAAAAGAAGTTACACTTGTTCCTTTTATTAATGCGGGAGACGGTGGACATCAACATCCAACTCAAACTCTTACAGATTTACTTACAATTTCACAATATAAGAAAAGTTTGGAAAATATGACTATCGGGCTTTGTGGGGACTTGAAATTCGGAAGAACTGTTCATTCACTTGTTAAGACACTTTCAAAGTTTAAGGGAAATAAATTCATCTTTATTTCACCGGTTGAGCT
Organism: Parvimonas oralis; assembly: GCF_047608425.1. Lineage (NCBI taxonomy): Bacteria > Bacillati > Bacillota > Tissierellia > Tissierellales > Peptoniphilaceae > Parvimonas > Parvimonas oralis. The sequence goes on along the minus strand of NZ_JBLKRS010000004.1, from coordinate 30,639 downwards.
TGTTATTCCAGAATATATCAAGATGTATCTAAATGACCATAATGTTGAGTTTATCGAAGTTAGAACAATTGAGGAAGTTATGGACAAACTTGATATTCTATATATGACAAGAGTTCAAAGGGAAAGATTTTTCAATGAAGCTGATTATGTAAGACTTAAAGATACTTACATTTTAGATAATAAGAAGATGAAAACCGCTAAGGAAGATATGATAATTCTTCATCCATTGCCAAGAGTAAATGAAATTGCAACAGAAGTTGATGAAGATCCTAGAGCAAAGTATTTCAATCAAGTTAAATTCGGTATGATAATCAGAATGGCATTAATCTTAAAGTTATTGGAGGTAAAATAATGTTAAATATAAATAGTATTTCAAATGGAATTGTAATAGACCATATTAAACCGGGTCTTGGCTATGAAATTTTTAAACTTTTAGAATTGGATAAGGCTGACTACACAGTGGCACTTATAATGAATGCAGATTCTAAAAAATATGGCAAAAAAGATATGATAAAAATTGAAAATGTAATTGATGTTGACCTTGCGATTTTAGGCTTGATAGATAAGGATTTGACTGTAAATATCATAGAAAACGAAAAAATAAAAGAAAAAGTTTCAATGATTTTACCTGAAAAGGTAGAGGGTTTTATAAAATGTAAAAACCCACGTTGTATAACTTGCCACGAAAATGTTCAAAATAAATTTATATTAGTTAATAGAGAAAAGGGAATTTATAGATGTAATTACTGTGATAATTTATATTCTTGTGGAGGACATAATGAAAAAAATAATTAAAAATGCAATTTTAGTGGATAAAGATATAAATAGAGTCGGAGAGATAAAAATTGAAGACGGCAAGATTGTAGAAATTGGCGAAAATTTGAGTTTTGATGACAGTTATGAAATTATAGATGCGAAGGGAAAGACTGTTATGCCTGCATTTGTGGATTTGCATGTGCATTTTAGAGATCCGGGTTTTACTTATAAGGAAGATTTAAAAACAGGCTCACTTTCAGCTTTAAGAGGTGGATATACAACTGTAAATACAATGGCAAACACAAAGCCGATTTGCGGTGATTTGGAAACTTATAATGATATAATGAAGAGAGCAAAGGAATTGGATTTAGTAGATATAAATCAAATAGTTGCAGTTACTAAAAATTTTGACGGAAAAAATTTGGTTGACTATTCAAAATTTGAAAATGCAAAATTTTTATCCGATGACGGTAAGGGTGTGCTTTCCGAAACTACAATGTATAGAGCGATTTTAGAGGCGAAAAAATATGATAAAATTATAATGATACATGCAGAAAGTGAACTTTCTCCAATTGATTATAGAATAGCGGAAGACCTTATGACTTTAAGAGATGTTTATCTTGCAAAGAGATTGGACGGAAGAATTCATCTTTGCCACGTCAGTACAGTTGACTCTTTGGAAGCTGTAAGACGTGGAAAAAAAGAGGGCGTAAAGGTTACTTGTGAAGTAACTCCACATCATATTGCACTTTGGGATAATTCCTACAGAGTAAATCCGCCAATAAGAGAAAAGTCAGATGTTGAAGCTCTAATAGATGGAATTGTAGATGGAACTGTTGATGCGATTGCAACAGATCATGCACCACATACTGCAGAGGATAAGGCAAATGGAAGTCCGGGACTTGTTGGACTTGAAACTGCCTTTGCGATTTGTAATACAAAATTGGTTAAAGAGAGAAATATCGACATAAGAACTTTGTCAAAGGTAATGTCCTATGGTGGAGCTAATTTAATGGGAATTAAAAAAGGTCTTTTAAAAGAGGGATATTTTGCAGATTTGGTTATAGTTGATACTGATAAAAAAATTGTTGTAGATTCAAGTAAATTTGCGTCAAAAGCGAAAAATACACCTTTTGATAAAATGGAACTTTACGGAGAAGTGCTTATGACAATTAAAGCGGGAGAAATTAAATATAAAGGAGAATTTTAATGATAGTAGATAGATTATATGAAGCAGTAAAAGAAAAAGGATTTGTTTGTGTTGGACTTGACAGCCATTTAGATTATATTCCAAATTATATTAAAGAAAAACACGAAAAAATTTCAGATATAATTTTTGAATATAATAAGACAATAATTGATGCAACAAGTGATATTGTAGCAATCTATAAACCACAAATTGCATATTATGAAGCAAACGGACTTGAAGGCCTTATTGCTTACCAAAGAACTTTAAGATATCTTAAAGAAAAGGGACTTTTAAGTATCGGAGATGTTAAAAGGGGAGATATTGCAAGTACTGCAAAGGAATATGCAAAGGCACATTTTAAAGGAGAGTTTGAAGCGGACTTTATAACTCTTAATCCATATATGGGAATGGACAGTATCACACCTTATTTAGATTATTTAAAAACCGGAGAAAAGGGAGTTTTCGTATTGCTTAGAACTTCAAATGAGGGAGCAAAGGACATTGAATGTCTTGACTACAACGGCGAGGCTCTTTATTTTCAAGTTGGAGATGAACTTAAAAAATTTGCTGATGAATTGACTTCTGAATGTGGATATTCTCCTTTGGGATTTGTTGTTGGAGCAACTCATAGCGAAGAAGCTAAAAAGATAAGAGAAAGATATAAAAATATTTTCTTCTTATTACCGGGATATGGGGCACAAGGTGCAAAAGCAGAAGACATCAGAACTTATTTGAATGACTTTAATGGAGGAGTTGTAAACTCTTCAAGAGGAATTATAAAATACTATCAAAAATTTGAAGACGGCGAAGAAAAATTTGCTCATTACACAAGAGAAGCCGTTTTGAATATGAGGAAGGATATTTATGGAGAATAAATCATACGAAAAAGTTGAAATAATTTTAAATGAAAAAATTTCTGAAGGCATTTACAAAATGGATGTCAAGGGAGAATTTAAAGCTAAAGTCGGACAATTTTATATGGTTAAATGCTTTGAGGACGGGACTATGCTTCCCCGTCCGATAAGTATCTGCGATATGGAGGACAATAAATTAACTTTTCTTTATGCAGTTGTGGGAAAAGGAACAAAGATTATGTCTGAAAAGAAAATTGGAGACAGCATAGAAATTTTAGGTCCACTTGGTAACGGCTTTCCGATTGATGAATATAATGGCAAAAAAGTTGCTCTTGTAGCAGGGGGAATTGGAATTGCACCAATGCTATATCTTGCAAAGAAATTGGAAGCGGATGTCGATTTATATGCAGGCTTTAGAGATGAAATATATTTTACTGAAGAATTTAAGGAATTTACAAAAAATACATATATCGCAACAAATACAGGAAGTGTAGGACATAAGGGTTTCATAACTGAAATAATAAAAGATGATTATGATGTAATCTATTGTTGCGGTCCAAATCCTATGATGAATTCTGTAAAAAATTTAGGATTTGACATACCTGTCTATGTTTCTTTAGAGAGTAGAATGGGTTGTGGAATCGGGGCTTGTCTAGCTTGTAGTTGTAAAACTAAAAATGGAATGAAAAGAATTTGTAAGGAAGGTCCTGTATTTGAAGTCAAGGAGGTGAATTTTTAATGTTGGAAGTAGATATTTGTGGAGTTAAATTTAAAAACCCCGTTATCGGAGCGTCAGGAACCTTCGGCTTCGGCAGAGAATATGCTGAATATATCGACTTAAATAGAATAGGTGGTATTTCTACAAAAGGACTTACTTTTGCGGGTAAGGACGGAAATACGGGAATTAGAATTTACGAAACACCTGCAGGAATAATGAACAGTATTGGACTTCAAAATCCGTCAGTACCGACTTTCATTGAAGAAGATTTACCTTTTATGGAAAGTTTTGATACACAGATTTTAGCAAACATTGGAGGTTCACAATTAGAGGATTATTTAAAATCAGTTGAACTTATCAATAAGACAAATATAAAAATAATTGAATTAAATATATCCTGTCCGAATGTAAAATCAGGCGGAATGGCTTTTGGAATAAAATGCGACATTGCAGAGGGAATCGTAAGAAAAGTTAGAGAAAACACCGATAAAATTCTTATGGTAAAATTATCTCCAAATGCTGAAAATATAAAAGAAATGGCAAAAACTTGTGTTGAAGCGGGAGCGGATTGTCTTTCACTTGTAAATACATTTAATGCTTTGGCAATAGATATTTATAATAGAAAAGCAGTTTTCGACAATGTAACGGCAGGACTTTCAGGAGCTTGTATAAAACCTATTGCTTTAAGAATGGTAAGAGATGTCGCTTCGGTTGTAGATGTTCCAATTATCGGAATGGGTGGAATAATGAATTGGCAAGATGCGATTGAATTTATTATGGCTGGAGCAACCGCAATTCAAGTCGGAACAGCAAACTTTATCAATCCGAGAGTTATGATTGATATAATTGAAGGAATGGAAAAATTCTGTAAAGAACAAAATATAAAAAATTTAGAAGAAATTAGAGGAATTATTTAGGAGGAAATTATGGAACAAAGAGTATTGGAATTATTAAAAGAAAGTGAAGCATTATTAGAAGGACATTTCTTATTATCATCAGGGAAACATAGCGACAAATATGTTCAATGTGCAAAACTTTTGATGTATCCTGACAAAGCTGAAGAAGTTTGTAAGGTAATAAAGAAAAAACTTGAAGATGCAAATGTAAAAGTTGATGCGGTAGTTGGACCTGCAATGGGTGGAATTGTAATTGCTTACGAATTGGGAAGAGCCTTGGGAGTAAGAGCAATGTTCACAGAAAGAGAAAATGAAATGATGACTCTAAGAAGAGGATTTTTTATAAATGAGGGAGAAAATGTTCTTGTAGTTGAAGATGTTGTTACAACAGGAAAATCTTCATTAGAAACAATAAAAGTACTAAAAGAACATGGAGCAAATATTGTTGGAATTGCTTCAATAGTTGACAGAACAAATGGAAAATCAGATATCGAATATCCACTTTTCCCGGCAATTTCATTAAATGTTCAAGCCTTTGAAAAAGATGATTGTCCACTTTGTAAAGAAGGAAAAATTGAACTTGTAAAACCCGGAAGCAGAAAAAAATTCTAAAAATATTTTCATAAAAAAGCGTACTCGATGTATTATACTGGAGTATGCTTTTTTATTGTTTTAAAATATAATTTTCATCAAAGTACTTTGTAAAGATCAATCATATAGCATTATTAAATTTTTTAAACCATTGAAAATCTAAAAAATAAATATTTGTCTTATTTAATATATAGCTTATTTTATTTTTTAAAGATATATTTTGTTGAATATCATTGAAAATTAGCTAATTATATTAAAATAAATACTTATTAATATTTACAATAAAAACATATTATAATAATGTAACATAATATTATATTGTTAATTAAATACATAAACAAATTAATAAAAACTTGATTAATTGTGTAAATTTTAACTTTGTTTTAATTTCCGGGTAGAGAAATACGAAATAATTTATTGCCGTTAAGCGGTATAAATTTAAATATATATTTAGCATATTTGATTTAAAATCGCAAAAATGTTATTATTAGTACGTATATTAAATAGTATTTCATTAAGGGTATGAAATTTATTTAAGTTTAGTTATTAGTTTAGGCTTCTAATAACAATGTATTTAAAAAGGATTGATATTTTTAAGTTAAAATATTAATCGCTACTATTATTATTCTATGAGGAGGAGCGCAATGAAAAAAAGAATTTATTGTATGCTATTAAGTGTTCTTATGGTGTTGGGCACTTTATTACCTGCTTTTAAAGTTTCAGCAGAAGATAGGGCTAAAAACATTACGCCAAATGTAAATATTACAGAGTTTAAAATTCTAAATGGGCAGGGACAAGAATTAAATAAAACATCACGTTGGAGCAGATTTAAAATTAAATTAGTATGGGATGCAAAAAAATATGGAAATGCATTGAAAAATGGTGATTATTTTGAAATCGAATTACCGGATAATTTCAGATTTATAGAAGATTCTGCAGCTGTTAATTTCCCAATTTATGGAGTAGATGGAACAACTGTTTTCGGACAAGGTAAAATTACAGTAAAAAAAACCGGTGGAGGAACAGTAAGAGTAACTTTAAATGAAAAGGTTGAAAATCTTTATAATGTTAAGGGAACTGTTTCTATGGAAGCTTCATTCAATCAAGATAAAATTACTCTTGGAGGAAAAAACAAGTTTATAATAGAATTGAATGGTAAAAAACATGAGACAGAAGTTGAAATAGGAAAACCGGGTTCAGTAGAAAATGAAATTTTAGCTAAATGGGCTAATAGAATTCATGATAAAGTTGATGAATTAAGCTGGACTGCTCGTATAAATGTAAAGAAAGATAAATTTAAGAAGGTTGTATTTGAAGATGAATTAACTGTTACTGAAGGAAGTTTTGATGGACTTCGTTATAAGAGAGGTAGTTTCGAACTTAGAAAAGTTGAAATTGATAAATTCGGAAATATTAAAAAAACTTTCTGGAAGAAAAATGTCTCAGATAAAATTAAATTTTCAAATAATTTTACAAAATTCAGATATGAATTTGGGGATATAAATGGAGAACAATATATCTTAACATATAGATCAACTTATAAGCCTAATGTTAAAGTAAAAAACATTCTAAAAATGTTTTCTCAAGGAAAAACACATATTTCACAAAGTGAATATAAGAGTGCGATTTCAAATGGAACTATTGAAGGTGATTTACTTGGTAAAATAAAGATTATTAAAGTTGACTCCGAAAATAATCAATTACTTTTAAAAGGTGCAAAATTTAAAATTACTAATAAGGCAACAAATAAAACTTTCGAATTAGTAACTAATGATAATGGAGAAGCTGTTTCTGATAAATTAGTTCAAGGAACTTACAAAATTGAAGAAATACAAGCTCCTGCAGGTTGGATAAAAAATGAAGATATAATTGAAGTTGAAGTAAAAGATGATGTAGCCGTAATAAAAACAATAACTAATAAGAGAGAAAAAACTGAAGTAAGTGTTAATAAAACTTGGATAGGAAAAAAAGCTTCAAGTGTCAAAGTTAATTTATTAGCTGACGGTACAAAGGTTGCTGAAGTTACTTTAAACGAACAAAATAATTGGAAGCACACTTTTAAAAACTTAAATAAATTTAAAGATGATGGAAAAACTGAAATTAAATATACTGTTGAAGAAGAACAAATTAACGGATATGATAAAGAAATAAAAGAAAATTCAAAGAATAATTTTACAATTATTAATAAGAGTAACGAAAAGGTAAAAATTCCTGTAGAAAAGAAATGGGAAGATAATAATAACCAAGACGGTAAGAGAGTTAAAGAAATAATTGTAAAATTATTAAAGAATGATAAGCCTACAGATAAGACTATAAAATTAAATGAGCAAAATAATTGGAAAGGCGAATTTACTGATCTTGACAAATATGATGCACAAGGAAATGAAATTAAATATACTGTTAAAGAAGAAACGGTAGTAGAGGGATATGACACTGAAATAGTTGCGGGACATGTAGATGGAGTTGCCGGATTTATAATCAAAAATAAACATAATGTTGAAAAAACTGAAATTCCTGTAGAAAAACGTTGGGTTGGACCTGCAAGTGTTGAAGAAGTAACAGTGAAATTATTTGCTAATGATAAAGATACTGGAAAAACTTTAACTTTAAAGAAGAGTGAAAATTGGAAAGGCAAATTTACAAATCTTGACAAGTATAAAGATGGTAAAAAAATAGTTTATACAATAAAAGAAGTTAAAGTTGACGGATACGATAGCAAGATAGAAGGAAGTGCAGAAAATGGCTTTGTAATCACAAATAAGAATGTAGCAAAGACAAAAATTCCTGTAGAAAAGAAATGGGAAGATAATAATAACCAAGATGGTAAGAGAGTTAAAGAAATAATTGTAAAATTAGTAAAGAATGATGTTCCTACTGATAAGACAATAAAATTAAATGAACAAAATAATTGGAAAGGCGAATTTACTGATCTTGACAAATATGATGCACAAGGAAACGAAATTAAATATACTGTTAAAGAAGAAACAGTAGTAGAAGGATATGATACTGAAATAGTTGCAGGACATGTAGATGGTGCTGCTGGATTTATAATCAAAAACAAACATAATGTTGAAAAAACTGAAATTCCTGTAGAAAAACGTTGGGTTGGACCTGCAAGTGTTGAAGAAGTAACAGTGAAATTATTTGCTAATGATAAAGATACTGGAAAAACTTTAACTTTAAAGAAGAGTGAAAATTGGAAAGGCAAATTTACAAATCTTGACAAGTATAAAGATGGTAAAAAAATAGTTTATACAATAAAAGAAGTTAAAGTTGACGGATACGATATCAAGGTAGAAGGAAGTGCAGAAAACGGCTTTGTAATCACAAATAAGAATGTAGCGAAGACAGAAGTTCCAGTAGAAAAGAAATGGTTAGGAAAAGCTGTAGATGAAATCGAAGTAAAACTTTTAGCTGATGGAAAGGAAGTACAAACAGCGAAGTTAAATGAAGCAAATTCTTGGAAACACACATTCAAAGATTTACCTGTATATGATGAAAACGGAAAAGAAATAGAATATACAGTAAAAGAAGTTAATATTGACGGATATGAAAGTAAGATAGAAGGAAATGCAAAAGATGGCTTTGTAATTACTAATAGAAATGTTCAAAAAACAGAAGTTTCAGTAGAAAAGAAATGGATAGGAAAAGTATTAAAAGAAATTGAAGTGAAACTTTTAGCAAATGGAAAAGAAATTCAAACAGCGAAGTTAAACGAAGCAAATTCTTGGAAACATACTTTCAAAGATTTACCTGTATATGATGAAAATGGAAAAGAAATAGAATATACAGTAAAAGAAGTAGAAGTTAAAGGATATGAAAGCAAGATAGAAGGAAATGCAAAAGACGGTTTTGTAATTACTAACAAAGAAAAACCGGTGCCTAGAGTTCCAAAAACATCAGTTGGAACACAAATGTTTGGATACATTGCAATGGCTGGATTAAGTCTTGGACTTTTACAAATTTCAAGAAAGAAAAGAAATAAATAGTTAACTAAAAAAGAGAGTTTGTGCTCTCTTTTTTATTTTACAATTCATTTTACAGCATAGTAATTAGATAAGAAAAGCTCCCAACACGTCATTTCGACCGAAATGACGTTTAAAGGTGAATACTTCGTTTTATGGCTAGACGTTAACAGTAAATAAAAATCAAATTATTTTTATAAATAAAATAGAAAAAAATTAATATTATTGTATTTTAACATATTATATAGAACAAAATAATTCACGTCAAAATGTTTTGCATAGAGATATTCCTAATACGTCATCTCGACTGTAGCGGAGCAAAATGGAGAGATCTCATTACTATTATTTGTTTACAAATAATAGTAAGTACTATAAAGGACTTAAAAAAAGCACACTCATTTTTATTGAGTATGCTTTTTGTTTTAATTTATTTATTAAAATTTTCCTACATCTTCTCTGTAGAAGAAAGAGTCAGTTTTTAATTTTTCTATATCTCTGTAAACTAATTCTCTTGCTTTTTCAAAATCTTCTGCCATAGCTGTTACGATTAAATTTCTTCCGCCTTTTGCATAGATTTCATTATTTTTTTCTTCAACACCCATAAAGTAAATATCACTTTCTACGGGAACGAGATTAATTTTATCTTGACATTTTTCTTTTGACGGATAACCATTTGATGCAAGAACTACACCTACGCAAACTTTATCATTCCATTTGATTTCAGGCTCTTTGTCGTCCATTACGTCAAGAATATTTTGAACAAAGTCTGATTCTAAACGTGGTAATAACACTTCTGCTTCAGGATCTCCAAGTCTTGCATTGAAGCTTAGAACTTTTATTCCGTCTTTTGTTACAACAATTTCGCCGTATAAAAATCCTTCAAAGCCATAACCGTCTTCATACATTGATTTTGCCATCGGCTTTAAGATTTTTTCTACAACTTGTTCAATTTCATTATCTGTAATTTTTGCAACAGGACTACAAGCTCCCATACCACCGGTATGTTCAGCCTCGTCGCTATCTGATGTTCTCTTATAGTCTTTAACTATTTGTAATGGATAAACTTTGTTATTTTTTACTAATGCAAAGATTGAAAATTCTTTACCTATAATATATTCTTCTACTAAAATTTTTGAATTTTCGTTTTCGTCAAATATTTCATTAACTATATCTGTTGCCATTCTATTGCTTCTTGCAATAAAAATTCCCATATTCTTTGGAATTGAGTCAATTTTTATAGTTACAGGGAATTTTTCAATTCCGGAAACGAATTTTAAGGCTTGTTCTCTATCTGTAAATACAACATATTTAGTTGTAGGAATTTTTAATTTTTCCATAAGTTGTTTAGTAAAATATCTGCTGGATTCAATTCTTGTTGCAGATTTTGTAGGTCCGAACAGTCTTAAGCCGTTTTTGTTGAATTCATCTTTTATTCCAAGTGCTAAAACATCAGCCGGTCCTACAATTGTTAAGTCGATATTTTCTTTTATTGCAAAATTTTTAATTTGTTCAATATCAAACATATCTATATCTACCTTTGTAGCACCTTCCATCTTGCAATTTCCCGGTAAAACATAAATTTTTTCAACTAATTTGCTTTTTTGACATGCTTTTAACATTGCATGTTCACGACCACCCTTACCTATAATAAGTATTTTCATAAAATCACCTCTTTTTGTATTTTTATATCTAAATTATAAAATAATTATTAGCTTAAATTCATAATATGTTCTATTTTTGATAATCTAATTAAATTTACTAAATCGTGTTTCCGATTAGATAAATTTTTTAGGGTAAACACGATGAAATAAATATAATTTAACAAAGTTCTTGGATAATTATATCGTGTTTCCGATTAGATAAATTTTTTAGGGTAAACACGATGAAATTAATATAGTTTAACGAAGTTAAACTATATTAATTATATCATATTTTCTTTTTGATAACTAAATTAAGGTAAATATGATGAAATATGTATAATTTAACAAAGTTAAATTATACATATTATATCATCAGAGCCAACTTTTTTCAACTTTAATTTTTTAAAGTAATTGGAATTGATAATTTTTCTATGTTCAATTAATTTTTTATATAAAAGGGTATATTATTCTTGTGTTAAGAATTTTATTTTAGTAAAGGAGGACGGGAATGTTACAGCTTAAGAATATCAGTAAAAGTTATAAAACAGGGGATTTAATTCAAAAAGCATTAGATAATGTATCTCTTAATTTTAGAGATAATGAATTTGTCTCTATTCTTGGTCCGAGTGGTAGTGGAAAATCTACTTTATTAAATATAATAGGTGGATTAGATAAATATGAACAAGGTGAGCTTTTAATAGATGGAATTTCAACCAAAAAGTACAAAAATGAAGATTGGGACAGCTATAGAAATCATACAATAGGTTTTGTTTTTCAAAGTTATAATTTAATTTCTCATCAGACTGTTTTAGCCAATGTGGAATTGGCTTTAACCATTTCCGGAATATCTAAAGCTGAAAGAGAAAAAAGAGCTATTGATGTGCTTGATAAGGTTGGGCTTAAAAGTCAAATGCATAAAAAGCCTAATCAGCTATCCGGTGGGCAAATGCAAAGAGTTGCCATAGCCAGAGCTCTTGTAAATAATCCCGGCATTGTACTTGCAGATGAGCCTACAGGCGCACTTGATTCAGAAACAAGTGTTCAAGTTATGGAGTTACTTAAAGAAGTTGCAAAAGATAGACTTGTAATAATGGTTACTCATAATCCAAAGTTGGCAAATGAATATTCAACTAGAATTGTTGAATTAAATGACGGACAAATTATTTCTGATTCAAATCCTTTTATTTTAGAAAATGAGAGCAATGGAGTTCATAAAAATTTTGGAAAATCTTCTATGTCATACTCTACAAGTATAGCTTTGAGTTTTAATAATTTGAAAACTAAATTTAAAAGAACTCTAATGGTTGCAATTGCAGGGTCAATCGGAATAATCGGTATAGCTTTAATTTTGGGTTTATCCAATGGTGTAAATCAGTTTATTAAGGATACCGAAGAGGAAACTATGGTTTCATATCCGATAGAGATTGACAGCAGTAGTTTTTCAATGTCTAAAATCTTTGAAAATTCAAGTAAAGAAGATGATGGAGATATAAGCGAAGTAAAAACTATTCAAAAAATGTTAAAAGCAATTAATAAAAATGATTTATCTTCTTTAAAAGGATATTTTGAAAATGACGGGAAAGCTATTTATGATTATTCAAAGGCGATAGAATATAAATACGATATTACACCTATTATTTATACTTTAAATAATGAAAAATATGTTAAAGTAAATCCAAATGAGGCTTTTAAGTCTATGGGTTTTTCATCTAATAATTTTATGTTTTCAAGAAATTCTATGAGGGCTTTTTCTAAATTACCTAAAGATGAAGAAATATATAAGGATAAATATACTTTAAAATTCGGCTCTTGGCCAAGTAATGAAAATGAAGCTATAGTAATAACTAATTCAAAGGGTTCTCTATCCGATTTTATTTTTTATTCATTAGGACTTCGTGATAATGATGAGCTTTCAAAAATGGCAAAAAAATTTGAAAAGAGAGAAGAAAATGTTATAGAAGAGGATAATATTTCTTGGAAATATGAAGATATAGTTGGTAGAGAATTTAAAGTTTTAAGTAGCTCACAGCTTTATTCTTATGACTCTAAAAATAAAGTATATATAGAAAATTCTTCAGATTTGTCATTTGTTGAAAATCTTTTAAAAAACAAGTCAATAAATTTAAAAATAGTTGGAATAGCTTCTCCAAATAGTGATGAAAATTCTTCCATTTTGCCAACAGGTATTTGGTATAGAGATGAGTTAGAAACAAATTTAAGAAAAATATCTAAAGAAAGTGAAGTTGTAAAGGCTCAAAAAGAAAACCCAAATACCAATATTTTAACAAATGCTCCTTTTGGAGAAAAAATTAAACAAAATTTAGACTTTGCAAAATTATTTTCAATAGATCAGAAAAAACTATCTGAAGTATTTAAAATAGATACTTCTAAATTAAATTTTAATGTAAATTCAATGAATAATATTGATTTTTCAAAAATTTTGAATAATATCGGAAATAATGATTTTTTAAAAAATTTAGATATTAAACTTGATTCGGATAAATTAATTCGATTAATCAGTGATATTTTAAAAGGATATTTAGAATTTTCTTCTAAAAATCCTTCAACTAATTATATTGAATTGCCAAAGTCAATAAGTGATTATATGAAGACTGATGATGCAAAAAATATTCTAAAGGAATTTTTTGGAAAGATGATTTCTAAAAATAGTGGAACTTTGATTACAAATGAAAAGATAACTGATATAATGAAATCTATTTTGTCAGGCTATCCGGAATTTGCGAAAAAGAATAATTACACTGATCCTAATAAATTTAATGAATATTTATTAGAGTATTTTAAAACTCCTGAAGCTAGAGGAAAAGTTTCAGCTGAAACTAGAAAACTATTAAATTCTTTAGGAGAAAATTTAAAACTCGATAATAAGGATATAGCAGAATTATCAAAGGCTCTGTCAAATGGATATTTGAAATATGCCAAAGAAAATAATAAGCCTGATCCATCTAAATTAAAAGAGTCTTTTAATTCTTATATTGGAACAGCAGATGCAAAAAATATGATTTCTTCAGGAGTAAAAGATTTAATTAATTCCAGTTTATCAGGAAATCAAAATTCTTCACAAAATTTTGTAGATGGTTTAATTAAAAATCTTTCATCAGCAATAGCTAATAGCATTAAAGAGGCTCTAACATCTTCTATGAAAAATTTGCCACAGGCAATATCAATAGATCCAAGTAAATTAGGCAATGCCTTTTCTATGAACTTAAATGAGGAAGAGATAAAATCACTAATTACTGCTATGACTAATAGTAATGAAAGTTCTTATGAGAACAATATGAAATTATTTAACTATGTTGAAGATAAGGATATTTCTAAAATCAGTATTTATCCTAAAGATTTTGAAGCAAAACAGTCAATAATTTCTCTACTCGATAAATACAATGAGATGAGAAAAAATAACTCAGAAGATGATAAAGTGATAACTTATACAGATTTAGTCGGAACAATACTTTCTTCTGTAACGACAATTATAAATGTAATAAGCTATGTACTAATTGCATTCGTATCCATATCTTTGATAGTTTCTTCTATTATGATTGGGGTTATAACATATATAAGTGTACTTGAAAGAAAAAAAGAGATTGGGATTTTAAGGTCAATCGGAGCTTCAAAGAAAAATATATCACAGGTCTTTAATGCAGAAACCGGAATAATCGGCTTATTCGCTGGGATTCTTGGAATTGGAATAACATATTTATTACTAATACCGATAAATATTATAATAAGAAAAGTTACCGAAATGCCGAATATAACTGCTTATCTATCAATTCCACAGGCTATAACTTTAATATTAATCAGTATGATTTTAACTTTAATTGGTGGATTTATTCCTTCAAAGAGTGCTGCAAAACAAAATCCTGTTGAAGCTTTGAGAACAGAATAGTAAATTTAGTAAAAAACTAAGGATAATCTCCTTAGTTTTTTTGTTGGATATATTTTATTGGTTTTATATTTATATAAAAATATCTTTACAATAAAATGAAGATTAAAGACGAAAAATGAGTTGATATATTATTTCAAAAGATTTTCTGTTTAAAATTTTACAGGACAACGATATTTTTAATGACAAATAGTATTAATAGACAAATAAAAGTTTTATAGCTTTAAAAAAGATATTACAAATTCTGCTTTATTATTATAATATTATTTGAATTATTTATCCGTATATGCCATATAAAAATATTAATTTTTTTAATACAGGGTGTTGTAAAGTGATTAAAATTGATGTATAATAACATTTGGATAGTAAAAACTTTACCCAATGATTTTGAAAGGAGAATGAATAATGAAAAGGATTTTAATGACAGGAGCACTTGGACAAATAGGTACTGAATTGGCTCTTTATTTGGGGGACATTTATGGAAGAGAAAATATATTAGCTACAGACTGTTCAGATGCAAACAAAGCGGCTATCGAAGATATTCGTTTTGAAACATTAGATGTTACTGATCCAAAGAGAATGTTTGAATTAGCGAAAGAATTTAAGGCTGATACAATTGTAAATTTAGCAGCAATACTTTCTGCTAGAGGAGAAAGTATGCCACAATTAACTTGGAAGGTTAATGTTGACGGGGTAGTAAATACTTTAGAAGTTGCAAGAGAATTAAATGCAAAAGTATTTGTTCCTTCATCAATAGCAGCATTTGGAGTTGGTACTCCACTTGATAATACACCACAAGTTACTATTCAAAGACCTAATACTATGTATGGAGTAACAAAGGTTTCAGGAGAACTTTTATGTGATTACTATTTTAATAAATTTGGAGTTGACGTAAGAGGAGTTCGTTATCCGGGAATTATTTCTTATAAAACACTACCTGGTGCAGGAACAACTGACTATGCAGTTCATATTTATTATGAAGCAATTAAAAACAAAGCTTACACTTCTTATATAGGTAAAGGAACTCAAATGGATATGCTTTATATGCCTGATGCACTTAAAGCAGTTGTTGATTTAATGGAAGCTGATCCTACAAAACTAAAAGACAGAAATGCTTTCAATATTACAGCTATGAGTTTAACACCGGAAATTTTAGAAGAAAGTATCAAAAAATATATGCCTGAATTTAAACTAAGCTACGATGTAGATCCAATTAGACAAGCTATAGCTGAAAGCTGGCCAAATTCATTAGATGACTCTGCAGCAAGAGAACAATGGGGTTGGAAACCAAGTTTTGATTTAGACAAAATGACAGTTGATATGTTAGAAAACTTAAGCAAAAAATTAAAATAGTTATAGATAGGAGATAGAGATATGAGTATTCATGATTTAGAATTTTTACAAGAAAAAGTTAATAAGTTAAAAGAAGATGGAGTTTATCGTACATTACCTGTATTAAACGGAAAGAATTCATCAACAATTATTCTTGACGGAAAAGAAATGGTAAATTTATCAGCAAACAACTATTTAGGACTTGCTAATAATCCTGTTTTAAAGAAAAAAGCTCAAGAAGCTATTGAAAAATATGGTGTTGGAGCAGGTGCTGTAAGAACTATCATCGGAAATATGGATTTACACGAAGAATTAGAAAAGAAATTAGCAACTTTCAAAAAATCTCCAAGAGCATTCATTTTCCAATCAGGTTATGATTGTAATATAGGAACTATCCAAGCAATTACAGAAAAAGGCGATTTAATTATCTCTGATGAATTAAACCACGCTTCAATTATCGACGGTATTAGAATGACTAAAGCTGATAAAGCAGTTTTCAAACACAGCGATATGGAAGACCTTGAAAGAGTTTTAGTTGAAGCTCAAGGAAAATATAAGACAATCTTAATTATTACTGACGGTGTTTTCTCAATGGACGGAGACCTTGCAAAATTACCTGAAATTGTAAAATTAGCTGAAAAATATAATGCATTAACTTATGTTGATGACGCTCACGGTTCAGGAGTAATGGGAAGCCACGGAAGAGGAACTGTAGATCATTTCGGATTACATGACAAAGTTGACTTTGTTATAGGAACTCTTTCAAAAGCTATCGGAGTTAAAGGTGGATATGTTGCTTGTAACGAAGTTGCTTACGAATGGTTAAACCACAGAGCAAGACCTGTACTATTCAGTACAACTTTATCTCCTGGAGATACTGCAGCTTGTATAGCTTCTGTTGAAACTTTAATTGAATCAGATGAATTACAAAAGAAACTTTGGGATAATGCTAAATACTTTAAAGAACAATTAGGAAAATTAGGATTTAATACTGGTCACTCAGAAACTCCAATTACTCCTGTAATTATCGGAGAAGAAGCTAAGACTATGGAATTTTCTAAAAAATTAAGAGAATACGGAGTATTCGGTTCAGCTATAGTATTCCCAACTGTACCAAGAGGAACAGGAAGAATTCGTTGTATGATTTCTGCAGCTCATAGTAAAGAAGAATTAGATAAAGCTGTAAAAGCATTTGAATTAGCTGGAAAAGATATGGGAATCATCTAGTATAAATAATAGTTTTTCATAATATTATCAAAATTTTTAAAGAGGAGAAAAAATCTCCTCTTTTTTTAACTTCATTTAAGTTTTTAACGATATAATGTTTACAGTTGATAGAGAATACATATATTTTATCTTAAAATTCATTGTATTACACTATCGGCAAGTAAAATTATTTTTTGAATATATTTTTAAAAAATTTTTAAAAAAAGTTTTTTCTTTAAGTTTACTTTAAGGTTGACAGATTATAATATATTCAAGATAATAAATGATATTTAAAAACGAGGTGATTTATTATGGATAATAAAAGAGATAATATTTTTGATGAAAATGAAAATAATACTGAAAATATAAAAGAAAATATAGAAGAAACTTCAGAAAAAGTAGAAGAAGTAAAAGATATAATAAATGAAGAAGTAAAAGATGATATTACTGAATCATCTGATATAGACGAAATAAATGAAATGTCTAATATGGATGAAATAAATGAAACACAAAAATTGTTCAATCAAGATGATATAGATGAAATAAATAATATAAGTGATGAAGATTATGGAGAATATATCGAAGAACAGATTGAAGAGCCTTATGATTGTTCCGTTGAACAGGAAATTTACGATGAAGAATATATGGAAGACTCAAATGAAAAAGATAAAAAATTTGAAGCTTATGTTGACGGACTTGTTCAAAAGGAATTTGAAAAAAGAAAAAAAGGAAATAGACTTAAATCTTTCTCAAAATTTGTTTTAGCTATAATCTTAGCTAGTTCAATTAGTATAGGTGGAACAAGTTATTATCTAAAGAAAAATAATAGTGAAAAATCAGCTTTAAATCAAGCTCCAACTGATCAAAATGCAAATACAACAAATGCAGATACATCAGGCGGAACAACTGTAGAAAAAGCTGTTGCACAAAAAGCTATGCAATCAGTTGTAGGGATAACAACTGTAGGGGTTTCCGAAGATATGTTCTCAACTCAAAAACAAACAAGTGGACTTGGCTCAGGGGTTATCGTAAGCAAAGAAGGTTATATTTTAACTAATAATCACGTTGTTGACCCTTCAAAGACAAAATCCGTAACAGTAATATTGAGTGACGGAACTAAAAGAGAAGCCAAAGTTCTATGGAGTGATAAAACTTTAGACTTAGCAGTTATTAAGATAGATCCTAAAGGACTTGATTTAAAACCTGTTGAATTTGGAGACAGTTCAAAAGTTTCAATAGGGGATAAAGCTATAGCAATAGGTAATCCGCTTGGTATAAATTTAAAATCAACTTTAACTTCCGGATATATTTCAGGAAAAGATAGAGTTATAACACTACAAGACGGCTCAACTATGGAAGGTTTATTCCAAACAGATGCGGCAATAAATCCTGGAAATAGTGGTGGTGGATTATTTAATGATAAAGGACAACTTATCGGAATAAATACAGCAAAAGCCGGAAATAGTGACGGAATCGGATTTTCAATTCCTTCAAATTTGGCAAAACCGATTTTGGAACAAATAATTAAAAACGGTAAGTTTGAAAGTGTATCACTTGGTATAAGAGGTATAGATGTATCAAGATATAATGTTCTAGGACAAGAAAAATTACCTGTTGACTCAGGTGTATATGTTCATGAAGTCCTATCCGGTTCTCCGGCAGAATCTGCAGGATTAAAACCAAAAGACATTATAACAAAAGTTGGAGATACAAAGGTTACATCAAACTCAACTTTAAAAGCTGCCTTATTGAACTATAAGATTGGCGATAAAGTTAAAATTGAAGTTTACAGAGATGGAAAGACAACTACAATAGAAGTTAAATTCTCACAATTTGACTTAAATAAAGTTGAGAATAAGACAAAACAAAATCAAAATCAAAACAGTTTTAATCCAAATCGTAATCGTAACAATGACAATTACAATGGAAATGAAGAAGATTTTGATGGAAATGATGATAACAACAGTAACAACAACAATTAATTAGCATATTAGTAGAGATTTTTTTATAAATCCTCCGTAAAAATAAATAAATAAATGCGAAAAAAGTTATGAAAATAATTCATAACTTTTTTTGTTGTAAGTTTTATTTATTTAATTATTATTTGTAAATGCTATCTTTTGATAATTTAAATTCATAATTGTCATCTTCATCAATAATTGTTTCATCATCTACAAATGAAAGTTTGTATTCCAATTTATCTGCTGTTAAATATTTTTTATCGCCTTTTTTTACGATTTTAGGATTTTTAAATGTCGCTGCATTTTCTTTTTTCATTTTATCTTTTGCTTTATTAATATCTTCAGGAGTTGAATTCGGATTTATTTTACTCGGTTCTCCTGAGTATATCACAACTTTTTCGGTAATAATAATATCTCCGCCGTTTTTACCAACAAATTTTCTTCCGTAATAATTTTTAATTTCATTACTTCCCGTACAAGAAGTTAAAAGTAAAATCATAAAACATAATAATACTTTACTAATTTTTTTCATATCTTACCTCCCACTAAAAATAAAACAATACTAATCAACTACTAAATTTAAAAAGACTTAATAAATCTCCGTTTTTATACCTACTATAGTTAATGTAAAACATACTACCCTCCCAAAAAATTTTACATCATTAAGGTGAACCGATTTCTTACTACTATAATATCACAAAAAAAAACAAAGTCAATGTATTATACATTTATATATAAATTAATTTTTTAACAATTAACTTATTATCGAGATTTATCCACAATTTTTGTGGATAAGTCTAATAAATTGTAGATATTACTTGAAAATAGATATCTTTTTATGGTATAATATACACTTGAGCAATCAAGGAGTAATTATACTCCTAAATTTTTTGCTCGTAATATGTCGTGATGTTTAATGTGTAGTTTGTTTTTGTCTTTTTCTTTCGGAACTAACGTTAAGGTTCACGAAAAAAGAAAGGAAAAAATATGATAGAAAATTTTAATGATTTTAATTTGTCGAAGGAAGTTTTAAAAGCCGTTGTTGAAATGGGTTTTGAAGAACCTTCTCCAATTCAAAAACAAGCTATTCCAACTATGTTAAATGATGAAGACATTATCGGTCAAGCACAAACGGGAACAGGAAAGACAGCATCTTTCGGTATTCCGATAGTAGAAAAAGTAAATAAAAACAATAAAACAACTCAAGCAATGGTACTTTGCCCAACAAGAGAATTGTCAATTCAAGTTGCAGAAGAAATTTCAAAACTTGCAAAGTATAAGGGAGTTACTGTTGTTCCAATTTATGGGGGACAACCAATAGAAAGACAAATTCGTTCTTTAAAAATGGGAGTACAAGTTGTTGTAGGAACTCCTGGACGTGTTATTGACCATATTAAGAGAAAAACTCTAAAAACAGAAAATATTAGAACTTTTGTATTAGATGAAGCAGACGAAATGTTTGATATGGGATTTAGAGAAGATATTGAAAAAATTATAGGCTTTTTGCCTTATGAAAGACAAACAACTTTCTTCTCTGCTACAATGGATCAAGAAATTATGGACTTTGCAGCAAGATATCAAAGTGAGCCGAGACTTATAAAAGTTGTACCAAAGGAATTAACAGTTCCAAAGGTAACTCAATACTATTTTGCACTTAAACATAATATGAAACTTGAAATCTTATCCCGTATTTTAGATGTTCAAAATCCAAAGCTTACTGTAGTTTTTTGTAATACTAAAAAAATGGTTGATGACTTAACTGCAGGACTTCAATCCCGTGGATATTTTGCGGACGGACTTCATGGGGATTTAAAACAAATCCAAAGAGATGGGGTAATGAATAAATTTAGAAATTCTACAATTGATATTCTAGTTGCGACAGATGTTGCAGCCCGTGGTATAGACGTTGATGATGTAGATTTAGTTATAAACTACGATATGCCTCAAGATGTGGAATACTATGTTCACAGGATTGGAAGAACTGCAAGAGCAGGTAGAGAGGGGACTGCAATAAGTTTTGTTTCTCCAAGAGAAATGAATACTTTATCTCAAATTCAAAAATACACAAAAACTAAAATAGAAAAAAGAGATATGCCAACGCTTAAAGACTTGATTAAAAGACATGAAGAAAGATTTATGGAAGACATCAAGGAAGAAATTAATAAAAATGAACATACAAAAGAGTTAAATCTAATAAATATTCTAATGAGTGAAGACTATTCACCGATTGATATTGCAGCTTGTCTTTTAAAACATTATAATGAAAATAATAAGCTTAACAATCACGAAGAGCTTATGGATGTTGATATTAAGAAAAACAACAAGAAAAAAGGAAATGATAAGACTTCCATTTCAAACAAGGGTGGAAAGTCAAATGTTACTGAAAAGAATTCCGGAAGAATTTATATCAACATAGGTTCAAGAAAGGGAGTTTCTCAAAGACATATTGTTTCTGCGCTTTGTAATGATGCGAATATAAGTTCAAGAGATATTGGAGATATTGAAATTTTTGAAAAGTTCAGCTTTGTAAATATTCATAAAAATGCACTTAAAGATGCAGTAAACAACTTAAACAATGCACATATTAAGGGCTTTAAGGTATTAGTTGAACTTGCAAATAAAAAAGAAGACTCTTCTAAATTTTCTGCTAAACCGAAAGATAAGAAAAATAAGAAAGATAAAAAAGACAAAAAAGGCGAAAAGTCCAAACGTGATAAAAAGAGAAGATAATTTTTCAAGAAAATTAAGGTAAATTATATGGAATTTTGTAAATATAAAAAAGATTTGAATTTTTCATACACAATGGGAGCTTTCCCGACAATTGAGCTTTTACAGTCAAAAAATTACAAGACAATAGCTGTTTTGGTACATTCAAAATATGACGATAAAGCAGGACTTGAAAAAATTTGTGATGAAAAAGGAATTAATTTAATTTATAATGATAAAATTGTAAATAAACTTCAAAGCAAAGAAAATACATTTGTTATTGGAGTTTTTGAAAAAAACTTTGTAAAGATAAAAAAAGACAATCACATACTATTATGTGAGCCGAGAGATAAGGGAAATTTAGGTACAATTTTACGAACTGCATTGGGCTTTGGCTTTAAAAATATTGCAATAATTGACGGTTGTGATGTTTTTGACCCTAAGACTGTTAGAGCTTCAATGGGAGCAATTTTTAAAATGAATGTAGAAATCTTTAAAACTTTTGAAGAATACAAAAAAACTTTTGAAGAAAATAATATCTACTCTTTCATTTTAAATAAGGATTCAGTTTCACTAAAAAATGTAGAAATTAAAAAGCCTTTTACATTGATGTTTGGAAATGAATCACATGGACTTGAAAACTTTGACTTAAAAGGAACAACTCCCGTATTCATAGAACAGAGTGAAGACATAGACAGCTTCAATTTACCAATTGCAAGCTCAATAGCAATGTATAAATTTACGGAAAAAGGATAAAAAATAAAGTAAAAAGCAGGTGAAATCCCTGCTTTTTTGTTACATTTCTATAAAATAAACTATGGAAATTTCATATTTTTGATTTAGCAAAACTAAATATATAGAATATACATCAATAATATGAGTATAAAACAAAATTTTTTACGTCATAATCTTTGAAAAAATTTCCTCTAACACGTCATCTCGACCGGAGTGAAACGGAGCGGAGAGATCTCATACTTTTGCTTTAGCAAAAGTAAATGTATCGAAGATACATACAATGTAAAAGATTTATTAATCAAAAGTCTTTTGGATAATTTCGTTGTAATTATATATAGCTGTTTTATTTTTATATAAGTCCTTTACAGGACTTACTATTATTTGTAAACAAATAATAGTTGAGATTTCTCCACTTCACTTCACTACGTTCCGTTTCGGTCGAAATGACGCGTTGGGGGTTTTTCTTTGCTGGGTGCTATGACGTGAAATATTTCGTTTCATATATGATGTTTAAATACTATATTATGAGATTTTAATTCTTTTCTATTATACTTACAGAGATAATTTAAAGTTTATTTACTGTTCACGTCTAGCTACTAATCAAAGATATCTCCCCAACACGTCATCTCGACCAGAGTCAATCTAGCCCTAACTTTGTTTACTTGTAAACAAAAGTAGGTCTGACGGGGTCGTTGTATCTTTTGATACAATGACTCTGGAGATCTCATACTTTTGCTTTAGCAAAAGTAAATGTATCGAAGATACATCAAAGACACATATTGTTTTACTAAAGTAAAAAAGCAGGGAAGTCCCTGCTTTTTTGTCTTAGTATGGATGCGTTTAAGCATTAATAAAGTTTTCTAACTTTTCTTTTAATTCGTCGTATTCAAATCCACCTTTAATAGCAATCATTTCAAGAGTTGCAATATCTTTCATCATTGCAAAAAGTTCTTCATTGTCAAGATTTGAATATTCTGGACTTAAAGTCTTTAAGAAGTTTTTAACTTCTGGATATTTTTCAACTAATTCACCAATTTTTGTACTTTTTTCTAATTTCATAGTATTTCTCCTTTTCTCTAATCAATTTAATTACTCTTTATACGATTTATTATTTATGTTAATAATATTATAGCCTAATTTATATTGAAAATCTGTTGCATTTGAAACAAAAGAAAAAATTTTTAAAATTTTTTACATAAAAAAAATTCCTATGAGTAAAACTCATAGGAATTGGTCGGGGTGAGAAGATTCGAACTCCCGGCCCCATGGTCCCAAACCACGTGCGCTACCAAACTGCGCTACACCCCGATACGATTACCTATATATTATATAACTTTTATTCATTTTTGTCAACACTTTTTTAAAAATTTTTTAATTCTTTTAGGATTTATCGTTATTATAATATGTTAAATCGTAATTATTTATTTTTTTGATGTAGGTTTTTTATGTCCTGTTCTGTTGGTTTATCATACAGAAAAGTTTTTACAACTGCAAAAGTTTCTCTTACATATGACGAAATAGTTGCACCTGCCGGAGTTTTTGCAGGAACAGTTCTTGCTAAAACTCCAAATCTGTAAAGTATAAATTTTGCTCTAAATAGATGATAGCTTGATGAGATTACCATAATTTCTGACGGTTTTTTATCAAGTTTTTCGAGTGCAAATTTTATGTTTTCAAAAGTATTTTTACTTTCTGTTTCGGCGATAAGTCTTTCTTTTGGTATTCCTTTTTCAATAAGATATCTTTGCATATATTCGGCTTGGGAGTATTCATTATTTTTTTCTTTTCCACCGCATAAAACAGCTTTTGCAGTTTTGTGTTTATTTAAATATTCAATTGTTGTATCAAGTCTGTTGATTAAAGTTTTTGAAAGTTTTCCGTTGTTTGCCTTTGCTCCAAGGACTAATACATATTCTTCATAAGTATTTATTTCATTTTTTTGAGAATGATAAATTAAAGCTTGAATGAAGATAATCAAACACAAACCTATGAAGAATAAAAATTTAAAAAGTTTTTTCATATTAACCTCCTTATATATGAGTTTCCAGTTGTTTAACAAACGCCTCCAGATAAGTTTGCTCTTCTTTTGAAAATCTATTGAAAATAGGGGAATCTATATCCAAAACTCCAAAAAGTTTTTCATTTTTAAAAATTGGAATAACAATCTCTGAATTACTTTTTCCATCACAGGCGATATGACCTTCAAAATTGTGGACATTTTCAATATTTAAAGTTTTTTTAAGGCTTGAACTTGTTCCGCAAACTCCTTTTCCGTTTTGTATTCTTACACAGGCAGGAAGTCCTTGAAAGGGTCCGAGAACCAGAGTATCTGTTTTTTCATCTAATATATAAAAACCGACCCAATTAATTTTTTCTAAAAAGAAATTTAATAGGGCGGATGCATTTGCTAAATTAGCTATTGTGTTTTCTTCATTACTACATAATTCATACAAATCTTTTATTAAATAGGAGTATTGTTCTCCTAAATTACCTTCGTATTTAATCGGATTAAACATAAAAGCCTCCTTTGTAATTTATATAATTATATTAACATAAAAATCTATTAATTTCCAGTTTGATACTCAATTTAATACAAAAAGCTGACCATTCAAGTCAGCTTTTAGTTAAATCAAGTCTGATAAATTATTCATATTAAATTCGTTTAACAAGTCTTTTAATCCTGTTTTTATTTCATCTCTTTCAAAATTATGTTCATTTAAGAATTTAGAATCTTTTTCGTTGAGATATGAGTAAAAAAGGAGACCCATTAACAAGCTGTCTTGAGTTTTGAATTTCAATATATCAAATAAAGCATCTTCAGCTTCATTTATATTTCCATTGTCTATTTTTAATTTTAAGTCTTTTAAAATTTCAGTGCTTGCTTCTAATTTTAATAGTTTTTCAGGTGAAGAACTTTTGTCGATTTTAAAGACAAATTCTAAAATCATACTTATCCATTCTTCAATTTTTCTCATTATATAATCATTTTTTAACATTTTATCTCCTAGTCTATGACTTCAAGATATGATACAAAAAAGTATAAAGTTGAAATGATTAAACTTAGATTTAAAAATAACCATAATCCTACTTTTTTTGAATATCTTGAAAAATAAGCACCCACTGCTCCGATTAATTGTGGGAAAAAGAATCCCAAATAAAAAAGATAATTTGGAAGGTGAATTCCCTGTCCTGTTTTAAAGGATTTCACATATAGTAGCAAAATTAATTCTATTATTGTACCGAGTAAAAACAAAATTGTTGATGGATTTTCTTTTTTCATATCAAACCTCCTAAACTTAATATAAAAAACATTATAGGTTTAATATTAAATGTAATTAAGAAAAGAATTACACTTATTATAGAATAAATTTTACTTAAATTTCTTGTAAAATACATTGAGAGCCCAAGCAAAATAAAAGTTGTTATATATAATATATAAAAATATATCGAACTCAAATTATCTACCCAATTTGTAAAATGAATTACAATAAATGATAATACTATGATACAAAATGAAATCAAAGATAGAGTAAAAACTATTTTTGGTAAATTAGTTTTTTTGTTTCCATATTGACCTCCTTTATTTATATTTAATTCGTTTAATAATTATTGTATCTCCTAACCAACTGCTTCAACAAAGGCTACATAAAAGTAGGTAGCAGAAAGCATCAAACCTATGTTTAAAAACAACCACAATATTTGTATTTTTGCATATCTTGAATATAAAGCTCCAATTGCACCCATTACTTGTGGAAAAAGTACTCCAAAATATTTAAGATAATTTGAAAGGTGAATTCCTTGTCCTGTTTTAAAGGATTTTACATATAGCAACAAAATTATTTCTACTATAGTACCAAATAAATATATTATCATAGATAAATTTTCTTTTTTTGCTTTCATAGCTACTCCTTTATTAAGAAAAATCTAAAAAAGTTTTTTAAATTCCTCTTGTGCTAAAATAAGCTCGTGAGTCATTGCAGGATCGAAAGAAGTATGACCGGAAATTGGAAAAATCAATTTTGAATTATTTAGTTTTTCGTGCAATAAATAAGCCCCAACAGGTCTGCAATCTACATCATATCTGCCATGAACAATTATTGTAGGAATATCTTTTATTTTTTCAACATTATTTAAAATATAATTTTCTTCAAAGAAACAATGATTTACAAAGTAATGGCATTCCATAATTGCCATTGAAATATCTTCATCAGTGATTTCTTCTGAAATAACTCTCGGTTCAAGAGCAACAACTGAATTTTCAAATGCACTAAAAGATTTTCCGTATTTTTTCTTTGTTTCATAGTCATCTGAAGTTAAGTATTTGTAATAACTTTGAACATAATCTTTTCTTTCTTCTTCATTAAAAGGAGATTTAAAGATTTCAAAAGCTTCAGGGAAAAACATTCCTGCTCCGCCTTGATACAACCACTTAATATCTTCATCTCTTCCCAAGAAAATTCCTCTAAGAATTAAGCCTACAACACTTTGTGGATAATTTTCTGCATAGTATAAGGATAGAGTAGTTCCCCAAGAACCGCCATAAACAAGCCATTTATCTATCTTTAAATGTTCTCTTATCTTTTCCATATCCTCTGCAAGATTTTGTGTATTATTGTCTTTTAATTCCAAAAATGGTTTACTCTTACCGCAACCTCTTTGGTCTATTGTTACTATTCTATAAAAAGATGGATCTAAAAATCTTTTAGATTTTTCTCCACAACCACAACCTGGACCACCGTGAACGAATACAACTGGAGCTCCATTTGGATTTCCTGATTGTTCGTAATAAATTTCGTGAATATCATCAACCTTTAGATATCCAAAGTCAAATGATTCAAATTCGGGAAAAAGTGTTTTAAATTCCATATTTACCTCCTAATTTATATGTTATTTAGTCTATACTATAATAAATAAAATCTTTTGTCAAGTTGTATTTTTTAGTCGAAATATGGTAAAATCATTAAATGAAATATTAGGAGGTTATATGATAGGAATAGTAGCGGCTTGTCTTACAACTTTTGCATTTGCACCGCAAGTTATAAAGATAATAAAAGATAAAAATACACAATCTCTTTCTTTGATTATGTGTATTATGCAAACAACAGGAATTTTCCTTTGGCTAGTTCATGGATTAAAGATAAAAGATTTTGCTCTTATTTTTGCTAACAGCATTTCTTTTGTTTTAGTTTTAATAATACTTGTTCATAAAATTAAATATAAATAGATTTATATAGAAAAATATGTTAAAATATAGCTAGAGTAAAATTTACTTAATAATTTTTAAGGAGCGAAGATATGGATTTACAAAAATTTAACAGAATCAAAAACGATGAAGGTTTTATAGCGGCTTTGGATCAAAGTGGTGGAAGTACACCGAAAGCACTTAGATTATATGGTGTAAATGAAGATGCTTATTCAAATGAAGCTGAAATGTTCGATTTAATTCACGAAATGCGTACAAGAATTGTTACTTCAAAGGCTTTTACTAAAGAACGTATATTAGGAGCAATTTTGTTTGAAATGACAATGGAAAGAAAAGTTAACGGTAAATTCACTCCGGATTATTTATGGAATGAAAAAGGCATTGTTTCATTTTTAAAGGTTGACAAAGGTCTAGCTGAAGAAAAAAATGGTGTTCAACTTATGAAAGAAATTCCAAACTTAGCTGAAACTGTAAAAAAAGGCGTTGAATATGGAGTTTTCGGAACAAAAATGCGTTCTGTAATTAAAAAAGCAAATGAAGAAGCTATCAAAGAAGTTGTAGCACAACAATTTGACTTTGCAAAACAAATTATCGCAGGTGGACTTGTTCCAATTGTTGAACCAGAAGTTGATATAAATTCAGCAGAAAAGGAAAAATGCGAAGAAATTTTAAAAAGGGAAATATTAAAAGAACTTGATAAATTAGAAGAAGGACAAGAAGTAATGTTAAAACTTACATTACCAACTGTTGCTGATTTCTATAAAGAGTTAGTTGACCATAAGAAAGTTGTTAGAGTTGTTGCTCTTTCAGGTGGTTACTCAAGAGAAGAATCAAATGAACTTCTTGCTAAAAACCACGGAGTTATAGCAAGTTTCTCAAGAGCTTTAACAGAAGGACTTAATGTAAATCAAACTGGGGAAGAATTCGACAAAATGCTGGACAGCTCAATTCAAAGTATATTTGAAGCATCAAGAAAATAATTTTTTAAAACAAAGGACTGTGAATCTAAATTCATAGTCTTTTTTTGGAATTAATTGAAATATTAGATTATATAATGTAAAATATAAATTAGTAAGGGTTTTGAATTTTATATTATAAAGGAGAGAATTTAAAATGAGAAAAATAAATTTTAGATATAACAAAAACACTCCAACTTTGCTACATATTATGGTTATTATAGGAATAGTGATAGGAATTCTTCTTTGTTATGAGTTTCTTATTTATTTAGGATTTGCAAGTACAAATGAGCCACAATATTTTAAAGACCATCCTAAGCATGCAGTATATTTGATTTTTGGATTAATTCCGATTTCTATGTTAGTACCTTTTTGGATTGTCTTTAAATTTTGGAGTAGAGAAGATGAAGATGCAGAGCTTGAACTATATGACGATTATGCAATTTTAAAGATGAAAAATGAAAAAATTAAAATTCAAAAGGGAGAATTGGAGATTAAATTTCCACAACCACAGGCAATTTTATATACTACATATATACTAAAATTACCTGACCAGAAAATTGTCTTTGTAGGCTCTTTAAAAGAAAAGAAAAAATCAAAGCTATCTTTAAACATTGCAATAAAAGAGCTATCTGCTTATAAAAAGAGAAAATATTTAAAGAAGATAAATTTATTTAAACAGTAGAAATTAAAAAGCTACTGTTTTTTTATTGTGATTTGCTTTTTTAATTTCAATGTAGTATAATAAGTATGAATAAACATACTTATTATACGGAGGTAGATATGAAAAGTAAAAAAGATGAAAAACTTCACGCTTGGACTGCGAAGGTAGGAACTAAAGGACAGATTGTTATTCCAAAAGAGGCAAGAAAAATTTTCTCCATAGAAACTGGAGATAATTTGTTAATTCTTGGAGATGAAAGAAGAGGGTTAGCCATTATGAATGGAGATGTGGCAACAAAAGTTTTGATGAATATTCAAGGTGATTTAAGTGAAGAAGATTAAAATATTGAAATTTATAGTGATATTACTTTTAGTTATAGTTGTTTCTGTTGTAATATATGCAATTTATAATCTAAATTATGACTATTCTGGTGAAAAGTTCAGAAAGAATAAGGCTTCAAGTTTAGGATTGGAAGAAAAACAATTTAATTTAAAAAATGGTAATGTAATAAATTATGTTGAAGGTCCAAATAATGGTCCGGCTATTCTATTATTACATGGACAAATGGTAGATTTGAAAGATTATCGTACTGTATTTCCTGAATTAGTAAAAAAGTATCATGTATTTGCACTTGATTATTATGGACATGGAAAGTCAAGTAAAAATCCTGATTTATACAATATTGAAAGCATAGGTTCCGATATTGCATCATTTATTCAAGAAAAAATTGGAGAAAAAACAATTATTTCAGGACATTCATCAGGTGCACTTATTACTGTTTATATAGGTGCTAAATTCTCGAAAAATGTAAAAGCGATTATTTTAGAAGACGGACCATTTTTTGCAACAGAAAAAGGACGTGCCGAAAATACATTTTCTTATAAAACTTTTGAAAATATTCACAATTATTTAACTGAAAAACCTAATACTACTTATTTTGAACATTATCTAAAGAATGATCCGATGCGAAAACTGTTTAATGAGGGTGGAAAAGATAATTGGGATAAAATTGTGGCTAAACCTGCAATGAAAAGATTTCAAAAGGATAAAACTAAGATACCGGTTGTTTGGTATTATCCACCAAAGTTAGGAGTAAATACTTTACTTCAATTAACAGCTAATTTACAAGATAAAACAGGTGATTATGACTTAAGATTCGGAGATGCATTCTATGATTTCAGTTTCTTTAAGGGAATAAAACAAGAGGAATTGTTAAAAGAAATTAAGGTTCCAACTTGTATATTACATGTAAAGGCACCGAAAAACACAGCTCCTTCTTATTATAATAAAGATGGACTTCTGATTTCTGCAATGGATGAAAAAGATGCAAAGCGTGTTAAAGAATTAATTAAAGGTAGTACTTTAA